>DASRJM010000211.1:0-12073 GCA_035649475.1 Acidimicrobiales bacterium | reverse complement strand
GACGTGGGGGTGGCACCGCCTCGCACCAGCCTGGGCTGACCGGCTGGTTGCCGACGCGGGCCTGACCCCCGGCGACCTCGTCCTCGACATCGGCGCCGGCACCGGCGCGGTCACCGCGCCGCTCGTCGCCACGGGCGCCCGGGTGATCGCCGTCGAGCTGCACCCGGGACGGGCCGCCGCGCTCCGGCGCCGGTTCGCGGGCGACGACGTGGTGGTCGTGCACGCCGACGCCGGCGACCTGCGCCTGCCCCGCCGCCCGTTCCGGGTGGTGGCCAGCGTGCCGTTCGCCCAGACCACCGCCATCCTCGGGCGGCTTCTGGCCCCCGGGTCCCGCCTGGTGCGGGCGGACGTCGTGGTCCAGCGGGCCGCGGCCCGGCGCTGGGCCGAGGGCCGGGCCCCGGGAGCCGGCCGCTGGGCCCGCCACTACGCCGTCGGGCTGGGCCGCCGCGTCCCCCGCCAGGCGTTCACCCCGCCGCCGAAGGTCGACTGCGCGGTCCTCCACATCGAGCGCAGCGTCAGCCGGGCGAAAGCCCGGCGCTGACCGCGGCGCCGAGCTCCCAGCAGGCGTCGAGGTCCTCGCGGGACGGTGCCCCGACGATCGACAGCGGGGCCTGGGCGGCCTTCCACCGCAGCCCGGTCACGATCTTGTCGATCCCGGCCAGCGCACCCGTGGTGTCGTCGTTGCCGTGGACCCACACCCCGTAGGGCCGGCCCACGGTGGCGTCGAGGCACGGGTAGTAGACGGTGTCGAAGAAGTGCTTGAGCGCGCCGGCCATGTACCCGAGGTTGGCCGGCGCGCCGAGCAAGTACCCGTCGGCCTCCAGCACGTCGACGGCCGTGGCGGCCAGCGCCGGCCGGGCCACCACCTCGACCCCCTCGATCTGCGGGTCGGTCGCTCCCGACCGCACGGCCTCGAACAGGCTGTGCATGGCGGGCGAGGGCGTGTGGTGGACGATCAGCAGGCGCGCCACGTCCGGTGACGCTAGTGAGGCTCCGACGTGCGGTAGTCGCCGAAGGGGGCGTCGCGCTCGGTGAGGGCCGCGACCAGGCCCTTGGCCTGCGCCGCCTCGATGAACGCCTTGAACCCCTGCTGGTGGATGGCGAGCGCGCACAGCTCGGTGCCCGCCCGGATGGCAGCCCGCAGGCCCATGACGTCCATGGCCCGGTGGACGGTGCGCTTGTTGAGCTGGGCGATGTCCGGCGGGATCTTGGCGATCCGGGACGCCACCGCCAGGACCTCCGCGTCCAGCGACTCGACCGGGAACGCCCGGTTGGCCCAGCCGAGGCGAGCCGCCTCCAGGCCGGAGATCGAGTCGCCGGTCAGCATCATCTCCATGGCGGTGCGCATGCCCATGAACCAGGCGTGGAACTGCATGTCGGGCACGCCGAATCGCACCGCGGGGTAGCCGATCTTGGCGTCCTCGGCCACGTAGACGAGGTCGCAGCCGGTAGCAAGCTCGGACCCGCCGGCCAGGCAGTAGCCGTGGACCTGGGCGATCGCCGGGGTGGCCAGGTCCCAGATCGACATCCAGCCCTCGGTGACGTGGCGGGGCCACTGGCCCTCGCCGGCCGAGGTGTAGAACGGCAGCTCCGTGCCCTCGTTGCCGCCGCCGAGGTCGTAGCCGGCCGAGAAGCACGTCCCGGCGCCCCGCACGACGATGACCCGCACGGCGTCGTCGGTGTCCCCGTCCCGCAGGGCGGCCAGCAGCGCGCCCCGCAGCGGGTTGTTGAGAGCGTTGCGCTTCTCGGGCCGGTTGAGCGTGATCCGCCGGACGCCCTCGGCCGGGTCGTCGACGAGGACGAGCGAGCCCGTAGACCCGTTCCCGGCCGTCACAGCCAGCCCCCGATCGAGTTGAGCAGCGCCTCGTTCGGCTCGGGCGGCAGCTCGGTCAACGGCTGGGCGATCTCGTCGACCGTCGGGCCGAACCGCTCCGCGAGCGGGGCCAGGGCGGCGAGGTCGAAGCCGTACATGGCCGCCGCGTTGCCCGCCAGCAGCCGGCGCAGCTCGGCCGGGTCGGTGTCGTGGAACAGCGCCCGCAGGTGCTCCCGGGTGAACGGGCCCGTTCCCTCGTCGTGGGGGTAGTCGCTGCCCCACATGAACTTGTCGAGCCCGATCCGGTGCCGGGCCTCGGCATCGGCCGGGCCGGGCTGGCTGACGCCCATCCACACGTTCTGGCGGAAGTAGTCGCTGGCCGACCGGGGCAGCACGTGCTCGGCGCCGTAGCGGATCTCGCCGGTGGAGCCGGTGTCCCGGATGCGGGCCAGCACCTTGTCCAGCCGGTCGAGCAGCGGCGGGACCCAGGCACAGCCCGCCTCGGTCACCACGAACTTCATCCGGGGGAAGCGCTCGAAGATGCCCGACAGGATGAACTGCACCAGCGGCCGCTGGGAGTAGAAGCTGGCCTCGTTGATGTAGAGCAGCATCGAGACGGGGTAGGGCCCGTAGTCGGGGACCCCCGTGCCGCCGTGCACGTTGACCGGCACCTCCAGCTCCTCGATGGCCGCCCACAGCCGGTCGTAGGCCGGGTCGTAGAGCGGCTTCACCCAGCTGACGTCCGGCGAGATGTTCGGCAGCAGGAGGCCGCCCCGCAGGCCGTGCTCCTTGATCCAGCGGACGTCCTCGATGGCGTCGTCGATGTCGTTGAGGAAGATCTGGCCGATGCCGGCCCGGCGCTCGGGGAACTCGTTGCACCAGTCGACCAGCCACCGGTTGTGGGCCCGGATGCCGGCGAGGCGGTGGTCGTACTCGTCGGGCTTGGGCGGGGCGGCGAACAGCACGAAGCTGGGGAAGAAGGGCGGCACTGTGTTGGGGAACACCACCTCCCCGACGACGCCGTCGGCCTCCTGCTGGCCGTTGCGCATCTCGTTGTCCCAGTTCCGGTAGCGCCGGGTGTCGCCCAGGTCCTTGAACGGGTTGCGGTACTTCTCCCGCCAGGCGTCGAAGTCGTCGAGGAACCGAGGGTCGAGGTACTCCCGGTACGCCTTGTGGCTGCCCCCGGCGTGGCAGTCCGCCGAGATGATCGTGTAGTGGTCGGACGCGGTGGCGGCGCTCATGCCCCCAGTCTAGGTAGAACGCGTTCTCGTGTTCACAGGCGCTTGACCCCGGACCGGGGTACGGGCCGTAGGTTGCCGCTATGGATGTGCTCTCACTCGGCGCGCTGGCCCGGGACGCCGGCGTGAACCCCGAGACGATCCGCTACTACGAACGGCGGGGGCTGCTCCCCGACCCGCCCCGGACGCCCGCGGGCTACCGGCAGTACTCGGCGGCCGACGCCGAGCGGGTGGCGCTGATCCTGCGGGCCAAGGACCTCGGATTCACCCTGGCCGAGATCGGCGCGCTGCTCGACGACGGCCCGGGCTCGCCGGGCGACGTCCTGGCCGCCGCCCGTCACCGGCTGGCCGAGCTCGACGGCGAGATCGCCCGCTTCGGCGAGCAGCGCCGCCGCCTGGAGCGTCTGCTGCACGCCTGCGAGGCCGGCGACGCCGGCTGCACCTCCCTGGAGCCCCTGGAACCGACCCCGGAAGCGAGCACCCGATGACCGATCTGCACGCCACCACCCTGGTCGCCGACCTGACCGACGCCACCTTCGACGAGGCCGTCCTGGCCTCGGAGACGCCGGCGCTGGTCGACTTCTGGGCCACCTGGTGCGGCCCGTGCACGCTGATCGAGCCGATCCTGGCCGAGCTGGCGGCGGAGCGGCGGGGCGAGCTGGTGGTGGCCCGGGTCGACGTCGACGCCAACCCCGATGTCGCCCGCCGCTACGGCGTGATGAGCATGCCGACGCTGCTGGTGTTCCGCGACGGCGAGCCGGTGCACCGGATGGTCGGCGCCCGGGGCAAGCGTCACCTCGTGGCGGAGCTCGACCTCGTGCTCTGACCCCCCACCACTTGTCCCTATTGACGGAGGGGTCCATAATCGCGCTGCCGATCGGCAACTCCGTCAACAGAGGGGACGACTGGGATGAGATCCAGAACTATGACCGCGCTCGCCGGCGCGGTGGCGGCGACCGCCCTGGCGGTGGGCAGCCTGGCGGTCGACCCGGCGGGTGCGCAGTCCAACCCGTTCCAGCGGGGGCCGGCGCCCACGACCACGAGCGTGACGCAGCCGCAGGGCACGTTCGCCATCCAGACCCAGGCGGTGGCGCGTCAGAGCGGGTTCAACGGGGGAACCATCTACTACCCGACCTCGACCGCCGAGGGCACCTTCGGCGCGGTCGTGGCCACGCCGGGCTTCACCGAGGGCCAGAACGTGCTCCAGTGGGCCGGCCGCTACCTCGGGTCCAACGGGTTCGTGCTGATGACCATCAGCACGAACACGATCCTCGACTTCCCGACGGCCCGGGCCAACCAGGCGCGGGCGGCCATGACCTGGCTCACCACCCAGAGCCCGGTGGCCAACCGCATCGACCGCAACCGCACGGCGTTCATCGGCCACTCGATGGGCGGCGGCGCGTCGCTGGAGTCCGGGCGGGCGCTGCCCGACACCGAGGCGGTCGTCGGCTTCCAGCCCTGGGACGTGGGGCAGAACTTCGGCTCGATGCAGGTCCCCAGCCTGGTCGTCGCCGCGCAGAGCGACCCGATCGCCCCGAAGAACCAGTACGCGAGGCCGTTCTTCAACCAGATCCCGGCCAGCGCCGAGAAGGCCTACCTGGAGATCACCGGCGGCCACTTCCTCGGCACCGGCTTCAACGCCACCCAGGCTCGCTCCACGCTGTCGTGGCTGAAGCGCTACGTCGACAACGACACCCGCTACGACCAGTTCCTCTGCCCGCCGCCCTCGGGAGGCGGCATCGTGACGTACCTGCACACCTGCCCGACGGGGTCCTGACCCCGCCTCCACAGCACACGCGAGTGCCGGCGGGTGGCGACGCCCGCCGGCCCCGGCGCGCCACGTACCCCATGCGGAGGAAACGAGAATGTGTTCTACTCGGCGCATGCTCGCCGAGATCGACCTCCTCGATCGTGACCGCTTCACCCAGGGGATCCCCCACGAGTGGTTCACCTGGCTGCGGGCCAACGCCCCGGTCTTCCACCACGAGGAGCCGGACGGGGACGGGTTCTGGGTCATCACGCGCTACGACGACATCGTCGCCGCCAACCGGGACGCGGCGTCGTTCTCGTCGTCCCAGGAGCTGGGCGGCGTCGTCATGCTGGAGGGCCCCACGGCCCCCATCCCCGGCACCGAGATGGCCGGCGAGATGATGCTGTTCATGGACCCGCCCCGCCACACCCGCTACCGCAAGCTGGTGAATCGCGGGTTCACGCCCCGCATGATCGCGGCGCTGGAGGTCCACGTCCGGGAGCTCACCGTCGACATCGTCGAGGCGGCCACCGCCAAGGGTGAGTGCGACTTCGTCGTCGACATCGCGGCCGAGCTGCCCCTGGAGGTCATCGCCGAGCTGCTCGGCGTCCCCCGCGAGGACCGCCACAAGCTGTTCGACTGGTCGAACCGCATGGTCGGCTCCGAGGACCCGGAGTATCAGGTCGCCGAGGCCGCGGTCACCGAGGCCCAGGTCGAGATGTTCATGTACGCCCAGGCCCTGGCGGCCGAGCGGCGGGCCGACCCCAAGCCCGACATCGTCACCACGCTGCTGGAGTCCGAGATCGAGGGCGACCAGCTCAGTGAGATGGACTTCAACCTGTTCTTCATGCTGCTGTCGGTGGCGGGCAACGAGACCACCCGCAACGCCATCGCCCACGGCATGAACGCGTTCCTCGAGCACCCCGATCAGTGGGAGCTCCTGGTGTCGGACCCGGCCCGCTACATCGGCGGCGCGGTCGAGGAGATCCTGCGGTGGGCCTCGCCGGTGATGTTCTTCCGCCGCAACGCCACCCGGGACGTCGAGCTGGGCGGCCAGACCATCAAGGCCGGCGACAAGATCAGCCTCTGGTACATCTCGGCCAACCGGGACGAGTCGGTGTTCGACGAGCCGTTCCGGTTCGACATCACCCGGGACCCCAACCCCCACATCGCGTTCGGCGGCGGCGGCCCGCACTTCTGCCTCGGCGCCCAGCTGGCCCGGCTGGAGATCCGGCTGCTGTTCGAGGAGCTGGCCCGGCGGGTCCCCCGGTTGGAGGCTCTGGGCGAGCCCGACCGGCTGCGCTCCAACTTCATCGGGGGCATCAAGCACCTGCCGGTGCGGCTGGCCGCAGGGTGAGCGACCGTCGGGGGTCGCAGGCGGCCCTGGACGCCGCGGCCGGGTCCGCCGTCGACGCACCCGCCGCCGTCGCGAGGCCGCCCGCCAACGCCGGGCAGCTGGACCGGCGCCGGCGGGTCATCGACGCCGCGTTCGAGCTGGGGGCCGAGCGGGGCTACGACGCGGTGCAGATGCGCGACGTGTCGGCGCGCGCCAACGTCTCCCTGGCCACGATCTACCGCTACTTCTCGTCCAAGGACCACGTGCTGGCCGCGGCCATGACCGAGTGGACGGCCACGCTCCAGGACCGCCTGGTCAAGTCCCCGCCCCGGGGTGCGACCGCGGCGGACCAGATCGTGGACATGCTGGACCGCGCGTGCCGGGCGATGGCCCGCCAGCCCAAGCTCACCGCCGCGCTGGTGCGGGCGCTGGCCTCCGCCGATCCCGGGGTCCAGGAGTGCGCTGATCAGGTGTCGGCGCAGATCGGCGCCATGGCCGAGGGCGTGCTGGGCGACCTCGACCCGGCCGTGCGGGCCGACATCCTGGCCGTGCTCGGCCACGTCTGGTACTCGACGCTGGTGTCGTGGAGCAGCGGCCGCGTCGACTTCGACGAGGTCATGGTCGAGCTGGAGCGGGCGGTCCGGGTGCTGGTCGAGCCGTACGAGCGGTGATCCCGCCCGGGCCACGGTTGGTGCGCCGGTTCCCGATCCGGTTCAGCGGACCGAACCGCTACCTCTGGCTGCCGGGCTTGCGGTCGTCGCGGGGTGTCGTGCGCCTGGACCTCGACCCGCCGCCCCGGGCTCGGGTGGCCGCGGTGCTGCGTCCCCGGGTCCGTGAGCCGCGGGTGTCGGTCGAGGATCCGGACGGCCTGTTGCGGGCGCTCGCCCCTTCGCCCTGACCCCGGTCCGCAGCGACCACGGCAGCTGCGGCACCCGCGGCGCGATCAGGCAGGCGAACACGGTGACGGCGACGGCGATCGGGACGGCCGCGGCCCCGGGCACATCCCCGAGCAGCCCGGCCTGCCGGAGCGCGCCGTAGACGACGTAGTGGGCCACGAAGATGCCCAGCGTGTGCGCCGCCGCCCGGCGCACGACGCGATCGAGCGGCGCCAGCCACCGCTGCCAGGGCGCCTGGGCGGCGGCGTAGGCGATCGCCGTACCCGCCAGCCCGGGCAGGACGAAGCGAACGTCGCCGGGGTACCGATCGGGCTCGATGCCGGCCACGACCATCACGACGGTGGAGGCGGTAAGCCCCAGCGCCACCGCGGCGACCCATCGCCGGTCCCGGTACCATCCGGCCCGCGCCGCGGCCGCCCCGATCAGCACGAACCCGAGGTAGGTGAGCAGGGGGAACTTCCCGGCGAGCACCTCGCGTGCGATCCATGCCCCGGATCCCGACACCAGCCGCTCGACGGCAACGCCGCCCACGACGGTGAGCGCCGCGGCGGCGGGCAGCCACCGGTCGGGCACGATGGCCACGACGGCCGCACCGAGGACGACGCACGCCCCGAGCGCCTCGAGCACGCCGAACATGGCCGGGTTGCGCCACAGCACCCAGTCGAGCGCCAGGCCGATGGGCACGAGCAACCCGTACCGCCGCAGCACCTGCGCCGACACCCGCCAGCGCGCCATCCCCCGGCCCCGCCGGCTGGCGACGAACAGGGCCATCGAGGCCCCGGCGGCGACGAAGAATGCGACGGCGGCAACGTCGGTGACGACGAACCCGTCCCACCCGGGCAGCACCGCCCGCGCATCCCCGGTCAGCCACTCGGTGAGATGGTGCACCAACATCGCGACCAGCGCGGCCCCCCGCAGGCGGTCCAGGGCAGCAGATCGGTCGACAGGGGCGCGCAGGGCGGGCTGGGTGCTCATGGGGACCCACGTTGACTACCCGCCCCCGCCATCCGTGATCCCCGCACGCCCCGTGTGGCGCGGGCGCCGGGCACGGCGACGGCAGCGCTAGCCGCCGCAGCGACCGCACCGGGCGGTGCACCCGTGCCCGCCGGCGGCGGCCCGGACGTCCGCTGGTCCTGCGGGGTCAGGAGCGAGGCGGGGAGATGGATGGTCGCCGTGATGCCCCGGCCGCCGGCGCTCGGTGCCAACCGCACCGCGATGCCGTGGCGGGCCGCCAGGTTGCCGGCCACGTAGTGGCCGAGGTACTTGGACGGGGCCACCGTGAAGCTCTCGTCGCCCCCCAACCGCCGGTTCGACGCCTCGATGGCCTCCGGCATCATGCCGACCCCGTGGTCGATCACCGCCAGCGTGTAGAAGCCCGGGGGGTGGGCCTGCCCTCGGACCTCGACGGACCGATCGATCGGCGAGAACACCAGGGCGTTCTCGATGAGCTCGGCGAGCAGGTGGGCGATGTCGGCGGCGACCGAGCCGAGGATCGTCGCCGGCTGCACGTCCCGCACCGCCACCCGCTGGTAGTCCTCGACTTCGCCCAGCGCGGCCCGCACCACGTCGTTGACGCCGACCGGGCGGGCCCACTGCCGGGGCGGCTCGATGCCGGCCAGCACCAGCAGCGACTCGGCGTTGCGGCGCATGCGCGTGGCGAGGTGGTCGAGGCGGTACAGGTTCGCCAGCGAGTCGGAGTCGAGCTCCGCGTTCTCCAGCTGCGTGATGAGATCGAGCTGGCGGACCAGCAGGTTCTGGTTCCGCCGGCCGAGGTTCACGAAGCTGTCCGCGATGTTGCGGCGGAGCATCGCCTGCTCGACGGCCAGTTCGAGCGCCGTGTCTTGCACGGTGTTGAGTGCGTCGGCGACGTCGCGCACCTCGTCGCGGGTGCTGACCCGGACAGGCTGGATGCTCGGCACGGTGACGTCCTCCCCGAGCGGGGTCTGCAGCACCTCCCGCACCGCACCCGGCAGGCGGGTCGACGCCATGGCCTTCGCCTGGCCGGTCAACGACCGCAGCGGCCGGGTGATCGACCGGGGCACCAGGTACGTGAGCGCCAGCGCAGCTACCAGGGTGAGGACCGCGATGGCGATCAGGTTGCGCCGTCGCGCGCGGGCGTCGCCCGCGATCTCGTCGGCCGTGCGGGTGACCTCGGCGGACAGTGCCTCCCGGAACGCCTCGAGCCGGCCCCCGTCGGTGGTCCGCATGGTGGGGGCGACCTCGACCACGGGATCGATGGTGTCACCCCGGAGCGAGCGGTCCGCGAGGTCGGTGAAGCCCGCGACGAAATCGTGGGGAAAGTGCTCGGCCACCACGTCGTCGTACGGCGGCTTGGCGGCCAGGAGCTGGCGGGTGTAGGCATCCCATCCCGACTTGCGAACCGCGGCCGCCCGGATCTCGGCACGCTCGTTGACCCCGCCCTCGCTGAGGGCGTCGATGAAGATGTGGCGGGACAGGTCCGAGTACTGCTGGATGTTGCGACTCGCGATGTTCACGAGCTCGGCACCCCGGCGCAGGCGGGCGTCGCCGATCGACGCAATCACCTTGTCGGTGGCGTCGAAGATTGGGCGGACCAGCGTGACGTAGCGCTGGAAGATGCCCTCGGTGTAGGTCGTGTTCCCGCCGGTGCCGTGCCCCGGGGTGGCGCGATCGGCGTCGACGTCGGCTCGGATGCCGGCCAGGGCGTCGAAGCCGTCGAGGGCGGGGGCGAAGACCGCCTCGACCCGGGGATCTCTCGCCACCTCGGCGCGCAGGTCGGCCAGCGCCTCGTCGGTCAGGCGCCGGGCCTCGTCGTAGTCCTCGACCGGGGCGTGGAGGGCAAGGTCCGGCCCGCCGGCACCGGAGCCGTCGATGACGGTCCAGGTGCGCTCGTCCTGCACGCGGTTGATCAGGCCGCCCGGGCCGACGGCCATGCGGGCCAGACGGGCCTGGTCCTCGAGATCGGCGACATGGTGCGACTCGTCGACGATCTCCAGCGACGTGCGGAGGAACAGGGCCAGCAACGGCACGGCCAAGGCCGCGGCGAGCTTCAACCGGATCGGTACGCGACGCATGCTGTGTTCCCCAGCTCGGCAATGTGACGTTGAGGAGCGTAGTCACTACAGCACGGAACGTAGAGCGCCGTGCCGGGCGCCATTCGTCACGTCATGTGGCGGTCATGCAGGGGCCCCGTGAGCGTGGTCGCAGAGGCGCTCCTCGCCGGGAGCGATCTGGCCGCCACCGATGCCCTCGAGGGCCGCGAACGGGCCGCATTCGTGGGGCACGATCCACACGTGGACCATCGGTGACGGGTCCTCGAACCTGAACGTACCGGGACGGCACGGCGCCGGCGGAGGCGCCACCCCCGCGACCCGCCAGGCGCCCTCGGGGCCGTTGAAGCACAGGTCGTCGTGGATGTGCCATTGCACCAGGCCGCCGCCGATGCTGGGCACCTCGTCGAGCCCGACGCCGCGGGGCAGCTGGAACATCGCGGCCACGAGCGTCTTCTGGCCGTTGCCCTCGTTGCGGAAGACCAGCGTCTCGGGCCGGCTCGGGTCGAGGATCACGTCGTCGTCGATGAGCGGCCAGTTGATCACGTGCTCGAAGGCTCCCGGGAAGAACCCGTCGCCGATCGAGTTCCAGCCCCGGCTGGTCACGTCGGCGTAGTCGCTGAACTGCGGCAGCTCTTCGAGGGTCCGGGTCACCAGGTCCTCGGCCTCGCGCTGCTGCTCCATCGTCACGCCCGGCGTGCCCGACAGGTCGACCGGCAGCGTCGCGTCGTAGGGCTTGGGCGTGGCCGCCTGCATCTCCGTGTGGTCGTGCGCGCCCGGAGCCGCGGCCTCGGTGCCGTCGGTGTGCGCGTGGTCGTCACCGCCGTGGCCTCCGCCGGCGTGGCTGTGGCTGCCGGTGCTGACCATCCCGGGCACCGCGAGGCCGATCGCCGCGACCGCACACACCCCGACCAGCACGGGGCGGGGCCGGGCGAGCCAGCGGACGCCGGACGCCAGGGCCAGCGCAGCGCCGGCGATGGCGACAGCCGCCAGTGCCGCCGAGAGCGTGTCGGCGAACTGCGGATCCTCCTTGACGTCGAGGCCCTCGATGAAGCCGATGCCGCTCGTCTTGGCCAGCACCCAGCCGCCGAGCGCGGCACCGTTGACGCCGATGCCGGCGGCGCTGACGAGCAGCCCGGACCGGACCTGGGCGAGCACACCCCAGCCGATCTGCAGGGCGGCCAGGACGGCGAACGCCACCACCACGGCCCGGTGCTCGCTGTGGGCCCCTGCCGCGGTGGCGTGGATCGCGCCGGCGGCCAGCGAGGCCAGCCCGGCGATGCGCAGCACGCCCGGCACCGGGCGCCCGGAAGCCGACCCCTCGGTGGGCGACACCGGGGGCTCGCGTTCGACCTCACGGACTTCGATCGTCGTCACCTGGTCTCCCCCCACGGATGGTCCGCCCCGTGGCAATGAGGTTTCAACTTACCCGCCGTAACCGGATTACGTGAATCCGACCTCATATCCCCTGGTCGGCCTTGGCGCGGTACTCGTCGCGGAGGCGGCGCTTGTAGAGCTTGCCGCTGTCGGTGCGGGGGAGGTGGTCGACGAAGTCGACCCTCCGGGGACACTTGAAGCTGGCGAGGCGGGCCCTGGCGTGGGCGATCAGCTCGGTCGCCAGGTCGTCGGACGGCACCTGGCCGTCGCGCAGCTCGACCACGGCGATCACCGTCTCGCCCCACTCCGGGTCCGGGACGCCGATGACCGCGGCGTCGCCGACCGCCGGATGGCCCAGCAATTCTGCCTCCACCTCTGCCGGGTAGACGTTGACCCCGCCGGAGATGATCAGGTCGGCGCTGCGGTCGGTCAGGAACAGGTAGCCGTCCTCGTCCAGGAAGCCGACGTCGCCCATCGTGTAGTAGTCGCCGCGGTAGCTGCTCTCCGTCTTGGCCGGGTCGCCGAAGTAGTCGAAGCGGCCGACGGCCGGCGCCTTCAGGTAGACCGTGCCGATCTCGCCCACCGGCACGTCGTCGCCCGACACCGGATCGAGGATGCGGATGTGGTCGGCCGT
>DASRJM010000210.1:0-2424 GCA_035649475.1 Acidimicrobiales bacterium | reverse complement strand
GGCACCCCCCGAAGCTCAGATCAGGGAACCGAGAAGGGGAACTCGACCGACTCTTCCTCGGCCACCGTGCCCGTCTGGGTGGTCTCCTGGCCGGCGACGGTGATGGACAGGGTGAAGTCGCCTCCGCCGCAGTCGGTCCCGTCGTCCCGGGTTTCTCGGAAGCCCTGGACGCTGACCGTGTAGTCGCCGGATGGCGCATCGCCCACCGGCCAGAAGATGTTCTCGACGCCGCCGTCGTTCACGCAGTCGACGTTGGAGTCGACATCCAACTGGCCGCCCGTCGTGCTCGGCCCGGTGTTGAGGTAATAGATCTCGGTACCGTCCGGTTCGGTCACGTGCAGGTCGAGGTCGGAGTCCGACGCCCACCGCAGTGTGACCTGGACGTCGCCGGTGCCGGTGTCCTGCTTGCTGGCGCCGTCGGAGCCGACGGGCCGCTGGAGCAGGCCCGCCGTGTCGAAGTCGACCAGCGTGACCTCCTCGAACGGCGTGTCCGCGGGCTCGACCTTGACGGCGGCGGCCGGGTCGAGGCCCTCCCAGGCGTCGTCGGGATTCTCGGCCGTGCTCTGCAGGTCCATGGCGTCGCTCTGGCTCGCGCCGCCCAGCGCGGTCGGCTCGGCCAGCGGGTTGCCGCAGTTGCACTTCACCCGCGGGACGCCGGTGTTGTCCACCAGCACCGCGGTGCCTGCCTCCAGCAGCGACTGGAACGCGTTGGCCTCGCCGTCACGGAACCCGTGGTTGGTGACCCGGGTGTCGTAGCGGAGGCGGACCGCGGTCAGGCTGGCCACGTAGTCCGGGATGCCCGCGGGTTCGACGCCCAGCACGTCGGACCAGGCGTCGGCCTTGGCCTGGTTGGCCGGGTCGGTGAGGAACGCCACCAGCGTCTCGACGTCGCACACCTGGGTGTCCCGGCTCCCGCCGTAGAGCGCGGGCTCGCCGCCCTGGGCCACGCGGCCGGCCAGCGGGGTGCCGACCTGCTCGGTGGTGGGGTCGGGGACCGCGCTCAGGTCGGCCGCCGCCACCGTGCCGGAGGCGTCGCCGACGACGTCGAGGTTGCCCGCGAAGTCGTCCTCCTGGACCATGCCTATCGGTTCCAGGACGACCTGCTCGCCCTTGTCGTCGCCCTTGAGGACGAAGAACGCGCCCGCCGCCAGCGCCAGCACCAGCACGATGCCGAGGATGGCGAGCAACGGGGCCTTCGAGCTCTTCTTGGGCGGCGCACCGCCCGGGTACTGACCCGGCGGGTAGGCGCCGGGCGGACCACCGGGCGGGCCGGGCGGGTAGCCGCCCGGTGGGTACTGCTCGCCGGAGGGCTGGCCGTAGCCCGGGGCCGCCGGCGGGAAGCCGCCGGACTGGTAGGGGCCCTGGTCGTAGCCGCCGGGGGAGGGAGGGGGATAGCCGCCCGGAGCGGGCGGGGGATAGCCGCCCGGGTCGGACGGAGGGGGTTGGGATCCATAGGCCCCCTGCACCCAGCCCGGGTCGGGCGGGGGCTGCGCCGGGGGCTCGCCGCCGGGTGCCGGCGGCGGCGCCTGGCCCAGCGGCCAGCCGCAGCCGACGCAGGTCTGGACGCCAGGGGCGTTCATCGTGTGACAGTTACCGCACTCCACCGCAAGATCCTGCCTGTGTCTCGGGGGGCCGCGTTCGTGGGGGGACTAGCCCGGTTGCGGGATCCTAGGCGGTCACCCCGACCCGCCCTGTCCACCGTCAGGGAGCGGCGACCCGCCGACGCTACCCTCCGGGTGGTGCCACCTTACGGCTCCTGGACCACCCCCATTACGTCAGCCCTCGTGGTGAAGGCGGCCGCCGGCCTCGGCGGGGTCTCCATCGAGGGCGACACCGTCACCTGGTCGGAGCAACGACCAGAGGAAGGAGGCCGCACCCAGCTCGTGCAACGGGCGGCCGACGGTAGCACCGTCGAGCGCCTCCCCGAGGGCTTCAACGCCCGCACCGCGGTGCACGAATACGGCGGCGGCGCCTGGTGGGCCCGGGGCGCGACCGTGTGGTTCGCGCACTGGGACGACCAGCGCCTCTACCGCCAGGAGGGTGACGGCCCGCCCGAGCCGGTGAGCCCGGAGCCCGAGGCGCCCCGGGGCGATCGCTGGGCCGACGGCGAGCTCGACGACTCCGGCCGCTGGCTGGTCGTGGT
Organism: Acidimicrobiales bacterium; assembly: GCA_035649475.1. Classification (GTDB taxonomy): domain Bacteria; phylum Actinomycetota; class Acidimicrobiia; order Acidimicrobiales; family VFJN01; genus ZC4RG19. The sequence goes on along the minus strand of DASRJM010000210.1, from coordinate 281 downwards.
GCGCGAGCACCACCCGCCGGGCGCCGGCGCCAAGGACGTCAGCAACGAGATCGTCGTGCTGGACACGACCGGTGAGCTGCCGGTCCGCACGCTCGTGACCGGGCCGGACTTCGTGTCCGACCCCCGCTTCTCGCCCGACGGGCGCAGGCTGTGCTGGGTGCAGTGGTCGCATCCCGACATGCCCTGGGACGGCACCGAGCTGTGCGTGGCGGATGTCCGGGACACGCCCGTCGGCCCCGCGCTGTCGCACCTGGCTGTGGTGGCGGGCCGTCCGCACGACG
>DASRJM010000209.1:0-8230 GCA_035649475.1 Acidimicrobiales bacterium | reverse complement strand
CCAGGTCGACGACGACGTCGTGTTCGACGTGCTGCGGGCCTGCGCCCGCCACGGCGGCCTGGTCACGGTCCACTGCGAGAACGGCGGGGCGATCGAGGCGCTGCGGCGGCGGGCCGTGGCCGAGGGGCGGACGTCGGTGGTCGAGCACCGCGAGACCCGCCCCGCGGCGCTGGAGGCGGAGGCGGTCGGCCGGGTCGGGCGGCTGGCGGAGGTGGCGGGCGCGCCGGTCTACGTCGTGCACCTGTCGTCGGCGCCGGGCCTCGCCGAGGTGCGGGCGGCCCAGGAGCGGGGCGTGGCGCTCCACGCCGAGACCTGCCCGCAGTACCTGCACCTCGACGCCACGGTGCTCGAGGGCCCGGACGGCGAGAACTTCGTGTGCACGCCCCCGCTGCGCGACCGGTGGCACCGCGAGGAGCTGTGGGAGGGCCTGGCCCGGGGCTGGGTCCAGACGGTGGCCACCGACCACTGCCCGTTCTGGATGCACGACCGGCGGGCCGGGATGGTGGCCGGCCGGGACCACTGGGCCGACTTCACCGAGATCCCGGGCGGTCTGCCGGGCGTCGAGACCCGGCTCACGCTGGTCTGGCAGGGCGTGCGGGCGGGCCGGATCACGGCCGCCGACTGGGTCCGGCTGTGCGCCGAGGCCCCGGCGCGCACGTTCGGCCTGTTCCCCCGCAAGGGATGCCTGCGCCGGGGCTCGGACGCCGACGTCGTGGTGTGGGATCCGGACCGGGCCCAGTCGCTCGACGCGGGCGCCCTGCACATGCGGGCAGACCACTCGCCGTACGCCGGCCAGGTGGCCCGGGGCTGGCCGGCGCTGGTGCTGTCCCGGGGTCGGGTCGTGGCCCGGGACGGGGATTTCGTGGGCGAGCCGGGGTGGGGGCGGTACGTCGAGCGGTCCTCCCCTGATCTGGCGGCGCATACGACGAGATGACGGCGCATGTGCCGCCAAATCGACCGAGGTCAGTCCACCCCCTGGAGGCGGGCCGCGGCCGTGCGGTGGCGGGCCAGCATCTCTGCCAGGCCGGTGACGCGCAGCTCACCGTCCTCGACCAGCGGGCGCCCGGCGATCACCGTGTGGTGGGCCGACGTCGGCCCGCAGCGCAGCAGCGCCTCGACCGGGTCGGTGAGGGCGCCGGCGAAGGTCAGGCCGTCCAGCCTCCACGCCACCAGGTCGGCCGCCGCCCCGGGGGCCAGGACGCCCAGCTCGCCCAGCCGGCCGAGGCACGCCGCCGATCCCCGGGTCCCCAGCTCCAGCGCGTCCCGGGCGGTGAACGACGCCGGCCCGCCCCGCTGGCGGGCGAGCAGCATGGCGCCCCGGGCCTCCAGCCACAGGGAGGCGCAGTCGGTCGACGCCGACCCGTCGCAGCCCAGCCCCACCGGAACGCCGGCGGCCCGGTAGTCGGCGACCGGGGCGATCCCGCCGCCGCCGATCATCATGTTGGAGCTGGGGCAGTGGGCCACCCCGGTGCCCCACGCTCCCATGCGGGCGATCTCGGCCTGGGACGGGTAGATGCAGTGGGCCACCCACGCCCGGTCCGTCCCCCAGCCCACCGCCTCGAAGTGCTCGATCGGCCGGCGCCCGAACGTCTCCAGGCAGAACCGGTCCTCGTCGGGGTCCTCCGCCAGGTGAGTGTGGAGGCGGACGTCGAGACGCTCCGCCAGCTCGGCCGTCCGTTCCATCAGCGCCGGCGTGACCGAGAACGGCGAGCACGGGGCCAGCGCCACCCGCACCGTCGCGCCCGGGGACGGGTCGTGGTGGCGGGCCACCGCCTCCTCGCTGGCCCCGAGGATCGTGTCGTCGTCCTGGACCACCGAGTCGGGCGGCAGGCCCCCGTCCTTCTGCGACAGCGACATCGACCCCCGGGTGGGGTGGAAGCGCACGCCGAGGTCCCGGGCCGCCAGGATCTCGGCCCCCAGCAGGTCGCCCCCGCCCGCGGGATGGACGTAGAGGTGGTCGGTCGAGGTCGTGCACCCGCCCATCGCCAGCTCGGCCAGGCCCACCCACGCCGACACGTAGGACGCCTCCTCGTCCAGCAGCGCCCAGCGCGGGTACAGCGTGGTCAGCCAGTCGAACAGGCTGGCCGCCGTTGCCGGCCGGTAGGCGCGCGTGAGGTTCTGGTAGATGTGGTGATGCGTGTTGACCAGGCCCGGCGTGACCACGCAGCCGTCGGCCCGCAGCGTCCGCCGGGCCGGGGGCGGGTCGTCGCCCGGACGGCCCACGGCGGACACGAAGCCGCCCTCGCACGCCACCCACCCGCCGCCGAGCTCGCGCCGCTCGTCGTCCATCGTGACCACCAGGTCGGCGCCCGCCACCAGCAGGTCGACCACGTCGGGCGGGGAGGCGCTCGGCTCGCTCATCGGCGCACCCTCCGGGATGCGCGCAATGAGCGATCGGCCCTTCGGGCCGAGCACCGCACTGTGCTCATGGTTCGCTCGCTTCGCTCCCTCATAGGCGCCGATGCTGTCAGGTCCGGCGCACCACCTGAAGCGACACGCGGGTGGCACCGGCCGCCACCGCCGCCCGCACCACCGCGTCGACCACGTCCAGGACGGTGCCGTCGTCGCCGGTCACCGTGGTCCCGAACGGCCCGACGTCGGCGGCCAGGCCCGACCGCTCGGCCGCCTCGACCGCGGCCCGGACGTGCGGCCCGGGGTCGCCCTCCACGAACGGCTCGACCGTGAACTCGACGGTGAGCATCACCGGGCCGCCGCGTTCAGGTAGTTGTAGACGGTGAACCGGCTGACCCGCAGTGCGTCGGCCACCTCCTCGACCGACTTGCGCAGCTGGAACGCGCCCCGCTCGTCGAGCAGCTTCACGGCCTGCTGCTTGCGCTCCCGGGACAGCTGGTCCAGCGGCGCCCCGAGCTCGGCCTCCACCGCCCCGATCATGCGGTCGAGCGTCCCGTGGACCCCGGGCAGCCGCAGGCCGCCGACCACCTCGCCGTCCCACCGCAGCGGGATGTCGCCGGCGCCCACCGACCCCGGCGCCACGAGGTCGGCGCCCAGGGCGTCGGCGACCGGCTCCAGCGCCTCCAGCAGCGGATGTCGGGACACGACCCGAAAATGTAGGCAAAGTGGAACCGGTGGAGCGGGTGGCGGTGATCGGGAACGGGGGCACAGGCAAATCGACGCTGGCCCGCCGGCTGGGGGAGCGGACCGGCCTGCCGGTGGTCCACCTCGATGCCCTGTACTGGCGGCCCGGGTGGGACCCGACGCCGAGCGACGAGTGGCGGGCGGTCCAGGCCGAGATCGTCGCCCGCGACCGCTGGATCGTCGACGGCAACTACGGCGGCACCCTCGACCTGCGGCTCGCGGCCGCCGACACGGTGCTGTTCCTGGACATGCCCCGGCGGGTCACGATCCCGAGCATCCTGGCGCGCTGGCTGCGCCACCGCGGGACCGCGGTGCAGGCGCCCGGGTGCCCGGAGCGGGTGTCGTGGGAGTTCCTCCGCTGGGTGTGGAACTACCGACGCGACAGCCGGCCCCGGGTCCTGGCGGCCCTCGCCGCCCACGCCGGCGATGCCGAGGTGGTCACGCTGCGGTCGCGGGTCGCCGTCGACGGGTTCCTCCTACGGCAGGGCGAGGCGCCCGATCCGCTCCGGGTCGGCGAGCGCGTCGATGGCGACGATGCGGCCCTCGGCGACGGTGAACTCCATGACCGACACCGACCGGCCTCCGACGAGCACGACGACCCCCGGGGCACCGTTGACGCGGACCGGCCGCAGGACCCGGTCGGTGGCGGCGAACATCGCGGCCTGGCGGGCGACGGCGTCGGGGCCCCGGAGGACGACCGAGCCGGCTAGGACGCCGCGGTCCGAGCGCAGCACGACGTCCGGGTCGAGCACCGCCACCAGCGCGCCGAGGTCGCCGTCCCGGGCGGCGGCGAAGAACGCGTCCACCACCTCGCGCTCCCGGGCCGGGTCGCGGCCCGGGGACGGGGCCCGGCCCTCGACGCGGCGGCGGGCCCGGCTGGCCAGCTGGCGGGTGGCCTCGGGCGTGCGGTCGACGACCGGGGCGATGGCGTCGAACGGCACCGAGAACATGTCGTGCAGGACGAAGGCGACCCGCTCGGCCGGGCCCAGCGACTCCAGGATCACGAGCAGCGCCAGGCCCACCGAGTCGGCCAGCACGATCTCCTGCTCGGGATCGAGGCCGCCGGCCGCGGGCGCGACGACCGGGTCGGGGACGTGGGGGTCGAGCGGCTCCTCCCGCCGGGTCGTGCGGGCCCGCAGCACGTTGAGGCACACCCGGCTGACCACCGTCGTCAGCCAGCCGGCCAGGTTCTCGACGTCGCTGGTGTCGGTGCGGGCGTAGCGCACCCAGGTCTCCTGGACGGCGTCGTCGGCCTCGGCCGACGAGCCCAGCATCCGGTAGGCGACGGCCCGCAGGTGGGGACGGTGCTCCTCGAACTCCCTGGTCAGCGCCTCTTTCTCGTCCATCGGTCACACTCTCCCGGCCGCCCGGGTCACCCGGGCATGAGCACCAACGACACCACCAACGCAACCACCGGCACCACCAGGATCGCGGTCGCCGGCGCCACCGGGCGGCTGGGCCGCCACGTCGTCGACGTCCTCGCGGCGCGGGGTTACGACGTCGTCCCGATCTCGCGCACCCACGGCGTGGACGTCATCACCGGCGACGGCCTCGACGTCGCGCTGGCCGGCGTGGACGTGATCGTCGACGTCGCCACCGGCCCGTCGCCCGACCAGGCGGAGGCCACCGACTTCTTCCTCGCGTCCACCCGCAACCTGCAGCAGGCCGGGCAGCGGGCCGGCGTACGGCAGATGCTCGTCGTGTCGATCGTCGGCACCGACCGCTACGCCGGCGGCTACGGCGCCGCCAAGGTCGCCCACGAGCAGGCGGCGCTGGCCGGGCCGATCCCGACCCGGATCCTGCGGGCCACGCAGTTCCACGAGTTCGTGGAGCAGCTGCTGGCCTGGGGCACCCAGGGCGACGTGGCCTACGTCCAGACCATGCGGACCCAGCCCATCGCCGCCCGGGCGGTGGCCGAGGCGCTGGCCGGCATGGTCGGGGACACCGGCGGCCCGGCGATCACCGACGTCGCCGGTCCCCGCGAGGAGTCCATGGGCGACCTCGCCACCCGGTTCGCCGACCACCGGGGCCTGGGCGTGAAGGTCGAGGAGGTCACCGACCCCGACGACCCCGACGCCCGGCTGGCCGCCGGCGGTGGGCTGCTCCCCGGACCGGACGCCCGCCGGGTCGGCCCGACCTTCGAGCAGTGGCTCGCGGCGGGCTGACGGATCAGACGTAGCCGTGGCGGCCCAGCCACCGCAGCGAGAACCAGCCCCACACGGGCGGCAGGTAGAACGTGCACATGCGGTGGACCAGGGCGGCCGCCAGGGCCGCCGACTGCGGGACGCCGACCGCGACGAGGCCGGCCGACAGGCTGGCCTCGGCCACGCCGATGCCGCCCGGCACCGGGACCACCCCCGTGAGCAGCGTCGCGCCCGTGTTGACCAGCAGCAGGTCGGCGAGCGACGCGTGGGCGCCGAAGGCCCGCACCGACGCCCCCAGCGTCAGGGCGAACAGCAGCTGGCTGGCGACGTTGGCCCCCAGCAGCCGGGCCAGGCGGGACGGCGACGTCGCCAGCTGGCGAGCGTTGGTCAACGCGGCCGACACGAACGGCCAGATCTTGCGGCGCAGCCCCGGCAGCGCGACGGCCACCAGCCCGGCCACCACGCCGATGGCCACCGCCGCCAGCCCGATCCAGATGAGCTTGCTCGTGTCGGCGCCGGTCGACAGGTCGTCGGGCGTCAGGTCGACGTCGCTCAGCGGGATCACGATCAGCAGCACCAGCGCCTGGACGATGAACCCGGTGAACCCGTCGATCGACCCCTGGGTCAGCGCCACCGCCCGCTCGACGCCCTGGCGCTCCAGGTAGCGCATGGTGAGCGCGATCTTGCCCGCGGCCGACGGCACGGTCAGGTTGATGAACTTCACCGCCGATTGGAGCACGATGGTCGGCCCCATCGGCAGCGGTCGGCCGACGGCGGCCAGCGTGGCGAACGCGTCGGTGACGAGCGTGCCCTGCGCCAGCGCGAGGGCCAGCAGGACCCAGCCCCAGGCCGCACCGGACAGCTCGTCGACGATCGTGTCGATGCCGATGTCGGCCAGCTGTCCGATCAGCAAATAGGCGGCGAAGGCGGTCAGCAGGACCAGCACGACGTCCCGGGACGACACCCGGCGGATGGCGGCGACCTCCGGCATCTCGCCGCCGGTCAGGTCCACGACCTGCTGGCGCAGCCGGCCCACGTCGAGCTCGGCATCGTGGGCGTCGTCCCGCAGCGCGGGCGTCAGCGCCGCCCGCTGGAGGAACGGCAGCGCGGCGTACATCGCCTCGTCGCCCATCGCCGCCCGGGCCGCGGCGAGCGCCCGGTCGGCGCCGACCACCAGGGCGCACGACACCAGCAGCTCGGCCAGGTCGGTGGCCAGCACCGCGTCGGCCGCGTGGAGCCGGGCCGCGGCCAGGTCGGTGACCACCACGCCCGGCGGCACGACCACGAGCGAGCCGGCGTTGAGGTGCCCGTGCCCGATGCGGGCGTCGCGCAGCGTCCGGGCCGCGGTCCACACCGCGGTCAGCAGATCGTCGTCGACGTCCTCGGGGCGCAGCGACCGCAGCGTCGGCGCGTCCGGCTCGGTCGTGACCAGCAGGGCGTCGCCGGTCGTGGCCGTGCCCGCGGCTTCGACGTCGGGGACCGGTACGCCGGCCCGGGCCGCGGCGAACAGCATGAGCCCCTCGTGCTCGACCTGGGCCCGGCGGGTGAGCGACGCCTCGGGCCCCGGGTCCCGATACCACAGCATCCGCCACATCCGGGCGAGCATCTGCGCGTCCCGGGCGTCCCGGCCGTACACGGCCACCGCCCAGCCCTCGCCCCGCCGCCCGACCGCCCGGTAGCGGGCGACGCCGCCCCGCTGGTCGTCGTCGCGCCACACCTCGACCGCGTCGATGCCGAGCGCGGCCAGGTCGGCGAGGACCCGGCGCTCGTGGGGGAAGCCGGCCGACGAGCCGAACGCCAGCCGGACCGCAGCGCCGACCCCGACGCCGAGTGCGAGGCCGCCGAGGACGTGCAGCGGGTAGGCGTCGCCCAGCACGGTGGCGGCGACCGTAGTGAGGCCGATGACGACCAGCGCTGCGTAGCGGACCGGCCGGGTCAGGTCGGGCAGCGCGACCAGCGCCACCGCGGTCACGACGGCCAGCCGCAGCGACGGGTAGGTGGGCGTGTGGCCCCACCACAGCACCCCGGACCAGGACGGCCAGCGGCCGTCGACCGCCGAGGTCACCAGCGCGCCGATGCCGAGGCACAGCCCGCCGCCCAGCAGCGTGTCCCGCAGCAGCGCGTGGCGGCGCCCGGCCAGGGCGGCCACCAGGACCACGACCACGAGCAGGGTCGACCCCACGTAGGCCGCGGCCCACACCGGGTCGAGCCAGCCGAGCAGGCCGTCGAGCGCGTCCACCGCCGTGTTGCCGGCGTCCCCGGTCTCGTCGGCCAGCAGCGCGGCGACCAGCACGGTGGCGGCCGCGAACGCCAGGAGGACGACGTCGTCGACCCGCCGGCGCCGGGGCTCGTCCCCCGCCGAGGCGAACAGCGAGTGGGGCACCCGGACGAACGGGAGCCCGCCCTCGCCGGTGGGGGCCTCGGCCGGTGCGTCGGCTACCCGGGCCACGGTCCGTTCCCCCTGCTCGCACGGCTCACCCCGGTCGGGTGTCGACACGGGCGGCCCCGGGCGGCCAGGGTGGTGTTCCTGTGGGCAGTGACGCCAGCGCGGCGGTCGATCCCCCCGGCGCCCCGCCGCATCCGGCCATGGTGTGGGTCCCGGGCGGCGAGTTCACGATGGGCTCGGACGACCACTACCCCGAGGAGGCCCCGGCCCACGGGGTCCGGGTCGACGGGTTCTGGGTCGACCGCACCACCGTCACCAACGACGACTTCGCGGCGTTCGTCAAGGCCACCGGCCACGTCACGCTGGCCGAGCAGGCCCCCGACCCGGCCGCCTACCCCGACGCCCGGCCCGAGTTGCTGGTGGCGGCGTCGAGCGTGTTCCGCCGGCCCCGCCGGCCGGTCGACCTGCGCGACGCATACCAGTGGTGGGCGTGGGTACCGGGCGCCGACTGGCGCCACCCCCGGGGGCCGCAGTCGTCGCTGAGGGGCCTGGGCGACCACCCCGTCGTCCACGTCGCCTTCGACGACGCGGCGGCCTACGCGGC
>DASRJM010000208.1:0-86268 GCA_035649475.1 Acidimicrobiales bacterium | reverse complement strand
GAGATGTGCATGCCCGGCGACAACACCGAGATGACCGTCGAGCTCATCGCCCCCATCGCCATGGACGAAGGCCTCCTCTTCGCCATCCGCGAAGGCGGCCGCACCGTCGGCTCCGGCCGCGTCACCAAAATCCTCAAGTAGTGCGGGCTCACCGGGGCTCTGGCGGTCGCCGCCGGAGCCCCGGTAGCCTTGCATCCTTGCGTGTTGCGCCTGCTGGCTGTGGGCGACCGTTCCTTGAAAAGTGAGTGAGATGGCTGAGAAGCAGAAGATCCGCATCCGCCTGAAGGCGTACGACCACGAGGTCATCGACCAGTCGACCCGTAAGATCGTCGAGACGGTCCTGCGCACCCAGGCCACGGTTCGCGGCCCGATCCCGCTGCCGACCGAGAAGCACCGGTTCACGGTCATCCGCTCACCGCACAAGGACAAGGACAGCCGCGAGCACTTCGAGATGCGCATCCACAAGCGCCTGCTCGACATCCTGGAGCCGAGCCCCAAGACGGTCGACTCACTCCAGCGCATCGAGCTGCCCGCAGGCGTCGACATCGAGATCAAGATCCAGCAGGCCTGAGCTGCGTCGCGAGGCGCGCCGCGGCCCGAGCGGGCCGCTGCGACGCGGCGAGCGCCGGCAGCACGGGCCGCCCGGACTGCGCCCGCGACGTCATCGTGCGTGACGGCGGTGCGGCCGATCGATCATCATTCCGGCGTGCAGACGGCGCGCGACGAGTCGCGCCCGTTCGTGGGACGGGCACGTGAGCGGGCGCTGGTGCGCCACCTGCTGCGCGACGCCGAGGCCGGCCGCGCCGCGGTCGTCATCGTCACCGGCGTGCCCGGCGCCGGCAAGACCGCCCTCCTGCGGTGGGCGAGCGACACCGCCGGCGCCGCCGGTGCCTTCCTGCTCCGGGCCTCGGGCTCGGAGGGCGGGGTGCCGTTCGACGCACTGCGCCGCCTGGTCGCCCCGCTACCCGAGCTGACGGTCCTCCTCGACGGTGGCGTTTCCGGCGCCGACCCGGAGGAGGGTGCCGGGCGCCTGGGAGCCGATGTCGCCGACGCCCTGGCGGCCTACGCGCGCCGGCGGTTGCTGACGGTCGTGGTGGACGACGTCCACGACCTGGAACCGTCGACCGCCGCGGTCCTGACGGCCGCGCTGGCCACCCTCGACGACAGCGGCGCCCGGTCGGGCCTGCGGCTACTGGTCCTGCTGGCGTCCCGGGAGCCGCTGGCCGAGGGCACGGTGGCGGCGCGGGCACTGCATCTCGACGCGGCCCGGGCAGTGAGCCTCGGCGGGCTCGACGCCCAGGACGTCCGCGACCTCCTGGACGCCGCCGGCCAGCGCCCGAGCCCGCCGCTGGTGGGCGAGCTGCTGGAGAGCACCGGAGGCCTGCCGCTGCTGGTCGAGAGCGCGGTCGAGCGCCGCGCCCGCCCCGGCGACGCCGGCGACCTGGCGGGGGAGGGCGTCCGGGTCCGGACGATCGCCGGCGAGATGCGGGCCCGGTTCCGGGACCTCGACCCGGCCGCGCTGGATCTGCTGCGGCTGGCGGCCGTCCTCGGCGAGCCGTGGGACGCCGCCGCCCTGGCCCGGGTGGCCGGCCGGGACGGCGCCGCGGTGGCGGCGGCGATGGCGGCCGCCACCGACGCCCACGTGGTCCGCCCGGGCCGGTTGGGGCTGCGCTTCGCGCATCCGCTGGTCAGGGCCGAGCTGCTCGACGGCCTCGGCGACGATGCCCGCCGAGCGCTCCACCGCACCATCGCGGACCGTCTGGCCCCGGCCGCCGTCGAGGGGGTTCCGGACGACGAGGGCACGGTGCGGGTGGCGGACCACCTCCTGCGGGCGTGGCGGCCGCGCCGCCGAGCCCCAGGGGACGCGGCCCCGCCCGAGGACGTGGCGGTCTGGTGCCGCCGGGCGGCGGCGGTCACGCAGCGTTGGGGCGCGTGGCACGAGGCCGCTCGCTACGGGGCGGTCGCCGCCGGAGCCGCCTCGGACCCCGCTGACGCCGGGCGGCTGTACCTGGACGCCGGTCGAGCCGCCTATCTCGCCCACGACCCCGAGCGGGCGGAGGACCTGCTGGCCCGGGCCATCGGGCACGCGCGATCGGCCGGGGACGCGGTCACGGTCGTGCGGGCCGCGATGTTCCTGGCCCGCCGCCGTGCGGGCTCCCGGTACCGCATCGGCGCCCGGCTCGAGCTGGGCGAGCTGGAGACGGCGATCGCCGGCGCCGCCGATGCCGGGGGATCGATCGACCTTTCCGCGATCATCGAGGCCGAGTCCGCGATGGTCGAGGCCCTCGTCGTGTCCGGCGACTCCGACCGCGCACTCGCGCTCACGAGCAGGGCCCGGGCGCGTGCGGGTGCGGACCGCGATCCGGCGGTCGAGCGGGCGCTGGGCAGGCTCGACTTCGCCGAGGGCATCCACCACCTGCGCACGCTCGACCTGGACGACGCCCGTGCCTGCTTCACCGCCGGGGTCCGGCGCTCGGCCCCCGACGATCCGCAGACAGCGACACTGCACCGCTCCCGGCTCGCGGTCAGCCTCCTCATGCGCGGGGAGGTGACGGACGCCCGTCACCGGGCCGAGGCCGTCGAGGAGGACGCGCTGGCCGGCGGATGGGTCGGGGAGGCCGGCTTCGCCGCCGCCCAGCTGGCCGTCGGCCACTCGCTCGCGGGTGGGTCGGCCCGCCAGGTCACCCTCGATGCCGTCGAGCGGGCGCACCGCCGCTGGCGAGCCACCGAGTTCCCCTACACCATGGCGTTGCTGGCCCCGGTCGTGGCCGCCATCGGAGGCCGCACCGCCGGCGGGCGCCAGGAGATCGACGGTCCGGCAGCCTCGGTGCCGCGCTCGTCGGTGTCGGCCGCGCTGGCTGCGGTCGAGGCCGGTGACGCCGATGCCGCCCTGGCCCGGTTCCGGCGCGCACGCTGGCGCCACGGGTTCCGGGGGCCGGTGACCCAGAACAGCGACGCGGTGGCCGTGGCGCTGGTAGAGGTCGGCGACATCCTGGACGAACCGTCCGTCGTCGCCTCGGCGGCCGGTGCCGTCGAGTCGCTGTACGACCGGGGCGTGCTCGTCACCCTCGGTTGGCCGGCGCTGGTGCCCCGCCTCGGCGCGGTCGTGTGCCGCCACGACGGGGAATTGGGGACGGCGCGACGGCTCCTCGACCACGCGTTCCTCCTGTGCGAGCGCGAGGGCCTGCACGCCGAACTGCCCAAGGTCGTGCTGGAGCAGGCCCGGCAGGAGGCGGCCGGCGGCGCCGCCCGGGCCGACGTGGCCGCGCTGCTCACGGACGCGGTCCGTGCGTTCGACGCCGAGGGGATGCACGGCTGGATCCGCCGCGTCGACATGGTGTCCCAGCAACTCGGGCTCCCCCCGCTGGTCGGCGTCGGCACCCGCGACCGGACGATCTTCACCAACGACGTCGTCTCGTCCACCGCGTCCAACGTCCAGCTGGGGGACGCCCTCTATCTGGAGCAGTTGCGCGTCCACGACCGGCTGGTGCGCTCGCGGCTGCGCGAGTTCGGTGGCGTGGAGATCAAGCACACCGGGGACGGGCTCAACGCCGTGTTCGACGACCCGGCGGATGCGGCGCGCTGCGCCCTGGCGGCCCAGGACGACGTCGAGCACTGGCGGCGGAGCGAGCCCGATCTCGCCCTCCGCATCCGGGTCGGACTGGCCCACGGGCCGGCGATCCCGTCGGAGGGCGACTGGTTCGGGCTGGTCCAGTCCGAGGCCGCCCGCCTGTGCGGACGGGCCGAGCCCGGTCAGGTGGTGGTCTCCGCGGCCGTCGCCGCCGGCCTGCCACCCGCCGGCATGGCCGTGGATCCGCTCGGCCCGCAGCTGCTCAAGGGCCTACCCGCCGCCATCGAAGCCTTTCTTCTGCGCCGCGTGTGACACATAGTGAGGCTCGCCGCACGGCTGGCGGCGGGCAGACACAGGGGGACACATGCCGGACGGAATGCCATACCACGTCGAGAAGGGCCCGACCCTGACCCTGATCGAGAAGCATCTCAACACGGTGGGCAACAAAGTCGACATCCTCGGGAGGATGCGGGCGCAGGACGACGCCAACAGTGGGACGACCAACTGGCTGAGTACAGCGATGCCGAGCCTCTGGCAGGACCAGACGCTGCTGGCGCGTGCTCCCAGCACCCTTACCAACATCGAAAAAGCTTGGTTCGGGGTCGGTGCTCCGACGGGTGCGACCTGGGTCGGCTACTCGGGCGACGTCAACCGGATCGTGCGCCGGGGGCTGCGCTGGGCCCTCGAGGTGTCGCTCAACCTGAAGCCCTACGACCCGCTTCCCTCGGTGACGTCCGCACCCGCCGGCGCGCCGATCGAGCTGTTCTGGATCTGCGGGATCCACTGGTTCGAGACATGGGTGATCCAACGACCTGGTCCGGGCGGTCGCATCGTCACGGTGATCTTCCTCACCCCGGCGCACGAGGGGGCGGTCGTGTCGACCACGCCCCTGGCGACGGCGGCCACCACCCGGGCGGGCGGGGGGTACCCCGTCCCGAGCCTCGAGCCGGACTACCTGCGGGTCGCGTTCCCGCCCACCGACACCGCCGCGGCCGGACGGAGCCACGCGAGCTGGGTCGTGACCCACGCCCAGCACACGCCGTACGAGCTCCTCAAGAACAACGCCATGGGCACGCGGCTCGGGCCGCAGCAGGCGCCCGCGCTCGCCTACTACGTGGGATCGGGGGGCCCGGTCGTCGTGTCGCCCTCCGTTCCCGCCGGCGGCGTGCCGCGCACGGGGATGCTGCCATGAGCGAGCGCTGGGTCGAGCTGCTGGGCGAGATCCTCGAGGACGAGGATCGGGCCCAGATGGTGGAGGCCGCGGTCGGCGAGGATCCCGCCGGGCTGATCGCGCAGTTGAGGGAGCGGACCGAGGAGGAACAGGAGCGGGGCGAGATCTCCGCGCTGCTGGCGGCCCTGGCCAAGGCCGACACCCTGTCGAGCATGGAGCAGTGGTTCGTCGACAGGGACGGGGGCTGGCAGCCTGAGCACCGAAGGTCGGGTTCCCTGGGGGACCAGGCGGCCGGGGTCGAATGGACCTACGAAGGCAGCTACACGCTGGATCGCGCGCTTCACGGAGCACCTGCCGTGGGGCAGCCGGTCGAGGCACACGGCTTCACGATCTTCGGCGTGGACGACGGCGGCTTCACCGTGTTCCGTCACCTCGACTGGGCCGGCCTCTTCGCCCAGCTGGGGTTCACGCTCAACACCCGGGTGCCGCTCCACTTGGAGCCGGAGCCAGCCGACGACGGGGAGAGCGGCGGCTAGACGCGGCAGGGGCCGGCCGCTCGTGGCGGCCGGCCCCTGCATCGGTGTGTCGGTGGTCAGAGGCGGGTGATCCGGTCCTGGGGGCCGGGGGACACGCCGCCGGGGGTGCCGGTCAGGTAGGCCTCCAGGGCGTCGAGGTCGACCGCGCCGCCGAGGCGGTCGGTGCCCTCGTTGAGGACGGCGAATCCGTCGCCGCCCGAGGCCAGGAAGCTGTTGACCGTGATGCGGTACGTGCCGGCCGGGTCGACCGGGACGCCGTTGATCGCCATCGAGGCCGGGTCGACCGCGTTCGCCGCGGCGCAGTCGGCCACGCCGGTGGCCGCGCCTGTGTAGCTGTAGGTGAAGCTGGCCGACGGCTGCAGGACCCGGGGGGCCCCGGCGTTGGTGCCGCAGAACTGCTGCTCCAGCATCGTCTCGATCTGGGCGCCCGTGAGCGTCATCGTGACCATGCTGTTGCCGAACGGCTGGACCGTGAACGCCTCCTCGTAGGTGACGTTGCCGTCGCCCTCCGATCCGCTGGCCGCGAACAGGAGGTCCGTGCGGATGCCGCCGGGGTTCATGAACGCCGCCACCGCGCCGCCCAGGTCGGGTGGAGTGGTGGCCGCCAGCTGGCTGTCGGCGATGACGTCGCCGAGCGCCGACTCGCCGGCGGCGTTGGGCGTCCGGGTGATGTCGGCGGTGATCTGCCCGATGATCCGCCCGGCCAGTGGGGCGCTGATGGCCCGGTACCGCTCGAGCAGGGCCTGGATGCCAGCATCCGCCGGCACCGTCCGGGTCACGATCTTGTTGTCGACCGCGATCGAGGTGATCAGCTTGCTGCGCCGGTCGATCGACAGGTCCATGTCGGTGACCAGCCGGCCGAACGAGGCGGCGCTGGTGACGGGGATGCCGTCGATGACGCAGTTGTAGGCCTGGTGGGTGTGGCCGCTGATCACCGCGTCGATCTGGTCGTCGAGGCGGTTCACGATGTCGACGATCGCTCCGGAGATGCCGGTGCAGCCGTTGAAGGTGCCGCCGGTGGCCTGCTGGCCGCCCTCGTGCAGGAGCACGACGATGTTCTCGACGCCCCGCCGCTCCAGCCGGTCGACCAGGGCGTTGGCGGTGTCGGCCTCGTCCAGGAAGTCGTAGTCCCGAATGCCCTCCGGGGTGACGATGGTGGGCGTCCCCTCCAGCGTCATGCCGATGTACGCCACGTGCGTGTTGGCCTCGTAGCGCTGGATGGAGAACGGCGGGAACAGCGGCTTGCCGCGGTCCTTGGAGACCACGTTGGCGGCCAGGAAGTCGAAGTCGGCACCGGCGAAGTCGTCGCCGTCGAGGCAGCCGTCGACCGGGTGGCATCCGCCCTCCTGCATGCGCAGCAGCTCGTCGGTGCCCTCGTCGAACTCGTGGTTGCCGACGGCGTTGAGGTCGAGGCCGATCTCGTTCATCGCCTCGATCGTCGGCTCGTCGTGGAACAGCGCCGACAGCAGCGGGCTGGCGCCGATGAGGTCGCCGGCCGACACCACCGTCGTGTTGCGGGGGTTCGTGGCCTCGAGGGCGGCGACGTGCTGGGCGAGAAATGCGGCGCCACCGGCGTCGATGCCCTCGATGCGCCCGCCGGACCCGGCCGGCGGGTCGAGGTTGCCGTGGAAGTCGTTGAGGCCCAGGATCTGGACCTGCACCGGGGGCGGGTTGCCCCCTCCGCCTCCGCCGCCGGCCGCGCCGGCGCTCGCTGTGACCGTCGGGTCGCAGCCGACCGCCACCGCCAGCGCCGCGAGGGCGACCAACCCACCTGCCATACGTGCACGAGCCACGTGTGCGCTCCTTCTGCCGGGAATCGTGAACCTAGTCAAATTGTCGGTCGCCTCCATGCGTTCAGAGGTGCGCGGGCCACGCAAGCGCGCGCGTCCCGGGTGTCGGTCCCCGGTCCCCGGCTCAGCCCTCGTCCAGGTCGTCCTCGGACAGGTTCGAGGAGATGCCCGTCTCGACCTCCAACGGAGGTCCTTCATCGGGCTCCAGGAACCAGGTCGTCGACTCCGCGGCTCGCCGCTCCTCGGCGAGGTGGACGAAGGGATCACGCTTCCGCGGGGCACGCTTCTTGCGGCCGAACGCCATGGCGCGTGACCCTAGTGGAGCGCGCGATGGCAGACGGTCCGATCGTGGGCGAGCCACCACTCTCCGACGCCTGCGTCGCAGACCCCCCGGCGCCCATGTCTTTCGGCATCCCACGTTGGACTACGGGGAGGGGCGTGGCTATCATTTCCAGGCCGTGCGCGCGGGCTGCCGTCCCTGAAGGGTCACCGCACCTGCGCCAGCACCACGAGTCCGTGTCCAACTGACGTCCGCGCAGGCCCGCGTGCCGGGAACCGCGTGGCACAACCGAATCAGGCGCTCCGCCGGGTCTTCCCGTGCGGAGCGTTCGTGTGATCCGCCTCCAGGCAGAGAAAGACGTAGCCGCCATGGCCACAAGAGCGATCGTCGGCGAGAAGGTCGGCATGACGCAGGTGTGGGACGACGACAACCGCGTCGTGCCCGTCACCGTCCTGCGCGTGCGCCCGTGCCGCGTGGTCCAGGTCAAGACCAACGAGCGCGACGGGTACAGCGCGCTCCGGGTCACGTTCGGGACCAAGAAGGCGTCGAAGCTCACCAAGCCCGTCGCCGGGCAGTACGAGTCCGCCAACGTGGACCCCGGGCCGCGCCTCGTGGAGCTGCGGCTCGACGACGTCAGCGAGTACGAAGTCGGCCAGGAGATCGGGGCCGACGTCCTGGCCCAGGGCGAACTGGTCGACGTGACCTCCGTCAGCAAGGGCAAGGGCTTCGCCGGCGTCATGAAGCGGCACGGCTTCTCCGGCCTCGGCGCCAGCCACGGCGCCCACCGGGTCCACCGGGCCCCGGGCGCCATCGGGGCCTGCGCCACGCCGAGCCGCGTGTTCCGGGGCACCCGCATGGCGGGCCGCATGGGGGGCGAGAAGACCACGACCCTCAACCTGACCGTTGTCGAGGCCGACGCCGAGCGCGAGCTGCTGCTGGTCAAGGGCTCCGTGCCCGGCCCCAAGGGGGGCATCGTCCTCGTCCGCGACGCCGCCAAGGGGGCGAAGTGATGGCCAGCGTCAAGATCACCACCGCCGCCGGCAAGTCCTCGGCCAAGAAGGTCGACCTCGACGACGCCCTGTTCGCCGTGCAGCCCAACATCCCGGTCATGCACCAGGTCGTGACCGCCCAGCTCGCCGCCCGCCGGGCCGGCACCCAGTCGACCAAGACCCGCGCGGAGGTGCGGGGCGGCGGGGCCAAGCCCTGGCGCCAGAAGGGCACCGGCCGGTCCCGCCAGGGCTCGATCCGGGCCCCGCACTGGCGCGGTGGTGGCGTCACCCACGCCCCCAAGCCCCGCAGCTACGCCCAGCGCACCCCGAAGAAGATGATCCGCCTGGCGCTGGCCTCGGCGCTGTCCGACCGCCTGGCCGACGGCAAGGTCGTGGTGCTCGACGGCTGGGGCATCGAGGAGCCGAGCACCAAGGCCGCCGTCAAGGTGCTGGACAGCCTCGGCGTCGAGGGCCGCCTGCTCGTCGTCCTCACCCGCGATGAGGCCGACGTGGCCACGTGGAAGAGCCTGCGCAACCTGGGCCACGTCCACGTGCTCACGGTGAACGAGCTCAACGCCTACGACGTGCTGGTCAGCGACTGGGTGGTCTTCACTCGGGACTCGCTGCCGGCCACCAAGTCCGCCACCGAGGGGAGCGACGAGAAGTGAAGGATCCCCGAGACGTCATCGTCGCTCCGATCGTGAGCGAGAAGTCCTACGCGCTGATGGAGGACGGGGTCTACACGTTCAAGGTGCACCCCAGCGCCTCCAAGCCCGAGATCCGCGACGCCGTGCAGAGCATCTTCGGCGTCCGGGTCGCCAAGGTGAACACCCTCAACCGGCCCGGCAAGCGCAAGCGCAACCGCCGCACGTTCACCTACGGCAAGCGTCCCGACACCAAGCGGGCGATCGTCACCCTGGCCGAGGGCGACTCGATCGACCTGTTCCAGGATTGAGGCGAGAGTCATGGCACTCCGCAAGCGCAAGCCCACCAGCCCCGGGCGGCGGTTCCAGACCGTCCCCGACTTCGCCGAGGTCACCCGCGACCGCCCCGAGCGGTCGCTCGTCGCCAAGAAGACGTCGACCGGTGGCCGCAACGTGCACGGGCGCAAGACGTCGCGCCACCGCGGCGGCGGCCACAAGCAGCGGTACCGCATCATCGACTTCCGGCGGAACAAGGACGGCGTGCCTGCCACCGTGGCCGCCATCGAGTACGACCCCAACCGGTCGTGCCGCATCGCCCTGCTCCACTACCTCGACGGCGAGAAGCGCTACATCCTGGCGCCCCGCGACCTGAAGGTCGGCGACCGGCTCCAGTCGGGCCAGGGCTCCGAGATCCGGCCGGGCAACGCCCTGCCGCTGCGCTACATCCCCGTGGGCACCACCGTCCACAACATCGAGCTCCAGCCCGGCGGCGGCGGGAAGCTGGCCCGCTCGGCCGGCTCCTCGGTCGTGCTGCTGGCCAAGGAGGGCAACCACGCCACGCTGCGCCTGCCCTCCACCGAGATGCGCCGGGTGTCGATCGACTGCCGGGCCACCGTCGGCGAGGTCGGCAACGCCGAGCACGAGCTCATCAAGGTCGGCAAGGCCGGCCGCAACCGCTGGAAGGGCGTCCGCCCCCAGACCCGCGGCGTGGCCATGAACCCCGTCGACCACCCCCTCGGCGGTGGCGAGGGCAAGTCCTCGGGCGGCCGCAACCCGGTCTCGCCCTGGGGTCAGCCCGAAGGCCGCACCCGGGCCCGTTCCAAGCCGTCCGACAAGCTCATCGTGCGTCGCCGCCGTACCCGCGGCTCGCGGAGGTAGATCCCGTGCCCCGTTCACTCAAGAAGGGCCCCTTCGTCGACGAGCACCTGCTCCGCAAGGTCGACGCCCTCAACTCCAAGGGCGAGAAGAAGGTCATCAAGACCTGGTCGCGCCGCTCCACCATCATCCCCGACATGGTCGGCCACACCGTGGCCGTCCACGATGGGCGCAAGCACGTGCCGGTCTACGTGACGGAGGCGATGGTCGGGCACAAGCTCGGCGAGTTCGCCCCGACCCGCACGTTCCGCTACCACGCCGGCCAGGAGAAGTCCGTGCGGGGGAGGCGGTGATGGCCGTCACCGCCCGCACCAACGAGCGGCCGGGCACCCGTGCCCAGGTCCGCCACGTGCGCATGTCGGCCACCAAGGCCCGCGAGGTCCTCGACCTCATCCGGGGCCTGCCGGTGGGCGAGGCCGCCGACGTGCTCCGCTTCACCGAGCGCGGCGCGGCCAACGTCATCGACCGCTGCCTGAACTCCGCCGTGGCCAACGCCCAGCACAACGACGAGCTGGACCCGGACACCCTCTACGTGGCGACCTGCTACGCCGACGAGGGCCCCACCCTCAAGCGCTGGCGGCCGCGGGCCCGGGGCCGGGCCACTCGCATCCGCAAGCGCATGTGCCACATCACGATCATCGTGAGCCCCATGCCGGCCGAGATGGCCGCCAAGGTCGAGGCCCGTCAGGCCGGGAGCGGCGCCCCCACGCCGACGGGCCGGCGCAGCCGCAGGGCGCAGGAGTCCCGCCGGGCCCGGGTGGCCCGCAGCCGGGGCGAGGCCGTGACCGCGGCCCCCGAGGACGAGACCCCGGACACCCCGATCGACGAGGTCGAGCCCACCACGGGCGAGCCCACCGAGGACATGGTCGAAGACGCCGAGGCCGAGGCTGCCGACTCGGCGGTCGAGGACGAGGCCACCGACACCGAGACCGACGACACCGACGACGCCTCCGACGAGCCCGAGGCCGCCGCCGACGACACCGACGAGGCGCCCTCCGACGCCGAGGAGACGAAGTAATGGGTCAAAAAGTCAATCCCTACGGCTTCCGGCTCGGCGTCACCACGGACTGGAAGTCCCGCTGGTTCGCCGACCGCGAGGAGTACAGCGACAACGTCATCCAGGACTGGAGGATCCGGGACTACCTGATGACCGAGCTGCCGCACGCAGCCATCAGCCGGGTCGAGATCGAGCGCACCCGCGACCGCCTGCGGGTCGACGTGCACACCGCACGCCCGGGCATCGTCATCGGGCGCCGGGGCAGCGAGGCCGACCGGCTGCGGGCCGGCCTGGCCAAGATCACCGGCAACCCGAAGGTGCAGCTCAACATCCAGGAGATCAAGCAGCCCGAGCTCGACGCCGCCCTCATCGCCCAGGGCGTCGCCGACCAGCTCGCGGCCCGGGTCGCCTTCCGGCGGGCCATGAAGCGCGCCGTCCAGAACGCCCAGAAGGCCGGCGCCCAGGGCATCCAGGTGCAGTGCTCCGGCCGCCTCGGCGGCTCGGAGATGGCCCGCACCGAGAGCTACCGCGAGGGCCGGGTCCCCCGCCACACGCTGCGGGCGGACATCGACTACGGCTTCCGCGAGGCCCGCACCACCGCCGGCCGCATCGGCGTGAAGGTGTGGCTCTACAAGGGCGACGTGCTGCCCTACAAGTCCCAGAGCGAGGAGAAGATCGCCCGCGAGGCCGCCATGGCCGTGGGCGAGACCTCCGGCGCCGGCGGGCAGGGCGGCAAGCGGGTCGTGTCCTCGGCCGCCGGGCGCCGCCGCCCGGCCGACGCCGCCCCGGACGAGACCCCGGAGAACGAGCCCCTCATCAAGGAGGCCGACCCGGAGCTCGAGCGGCTGCTGGCCGAGGAGGAGGAGATCGAGCGCCGGGTGCACGACCACCACGAGACGCCGCACTTCCGGCCGGGAGACGAGTGACATGTTGATGCCGCGCAAGGTCGCGCACCGCAAGCACCACCGAGGCCGCATGACGGGTTCCGCCAAGGGCGCGACCGAGGTCACCTTCGGCGAGTACGGCATCCAGGCCCTCGAGCCCGGGTGGATCACCGCCCGCCAGATCGAGGCCGCCCGTATCGCCATGACCCGCCACATCAAGCGTGGCGGCAAGGTGTGGATCAACGTCTTCCCCGACAAGCCCGTCACCCAGAAGCCCGCGGAGACCCGCATGGGGTCGGGCAAGGGCAACCCGGAGAAGTGGGTCGCCGTGGTCAAGCCCGGCCGGGTGATGTTCGAGATGTCCTACCCGGACCCCGCCGTCGCCCGTGCCGCCCTCGAGCGCGCCATCCAGAAGCTGCCGATCAAGGCCCGCTTCGTCACCAAGGAGGAGGCGTTCTGATGGCCAGGACCACCTTCCACGACGTCGACGACGGCGCCCTGCTCGACCAGGTGCGCGACGCCAAGGACCAGCTGTTCAAGCTGCGGTTCCAGCTCGCCACCGGGCAGCTCACGAACTACGCGCGCATCGGGCAGATGCGCAAGGACATCGCCCGGCTCGAGACCGAGCTGCGGGCCCGCGAGATCGCGGCCGCCGAGGCGATCGAGAAGGAGAACGCCTGATGGCCGCAGACAACGCCACCAGCGGCGAGCGCACGGCCCGCAAGGTCCGCGAGGGCGTCGTGGCCTCCACGGCCATGGACAAGACCGCGGTCGTCGCCGTGACGACCCGCAAGCCACACGCGCTCTACAAGAAGACGATGGTCCGCACCAGCCGCCTCTACACGCACGACGAGAACAACGAGCTGCGCGTCGGCGACCGGGTCCGCATCGTCGAGACCCGCCCGCTGTCCAAGCAGAAGCGCTGGCGGCTGGTCGAGATCCTGGAGAGGGCGAAGTAGTCCGATGATCCAGCAGGAGAGCCGCCTCAAGGTGGCAGACAACTCGGGTGCCAAGGAGGTGCTCGTCATCAAGGTGCTCGGTGGCTCCCGCCGCCGCTACGCCTCGATCGGCGACATCTTCGTCGGCACGGTCAAGGACGCCATCCCCGGCGCTTCGGTCAAGAAGGGCGACGTCGTCAAGTGCGTCGTCGTCCGCACCAAGAAGGAGCGCCGCCGCCCCGACGGCAGCTACATCCGCTTCGACGAGAACGCGGCCGTGCTCATCAACCCGGACCGCAACCCGCGCGGCACCCGCATCTTCGGCCCGGTGGGCCGTGAGCTGCGCGACAAGCGGTTCATGAAGATCGTCTCGCTCGCCCCGGAGGTCCTGTGATGGCAGGTCTGAAGATCCGCAAGGGCGACCGGGTCCGCGTGCTCACCGGCAAGGACCGCGGCAAGGAGGGCAGCGTCATGCGTGCCCTGCCCCGCGACGGCAAGGTGATCGTCGACGGCGTCAACGTCGCCCGCAAGAGCCAGCGCCCGACCCGGACGACCCAGCAGGGCGGGATCATCGACAAGGACATGCCGATCCCCGTCTCCAACGTCGCCCTGGTGTGCCCGAGCTGCGGCAAGGCCACCCGGGTCGGCTTCAAGATCGACCCGTCGGGCGCCAAGGTCCGCGTGTGCAAGAAGTGCGGAGGTGAGATCACGTGAGCGAGCGCAGCGAGCGAACCATGAACACAGTGCGTTTCTCGCCGCGAAGCGGCGATGTCGGTCACGTGTGCGACCGAAGGGAGCACCCGTGACCGATACGGCAACGCGGGAGCGCACCGTGCCCCGCCTCAAGGCCCGCTACGGCGAGACGCTGCGCGACCAGCTCAAGGACGAGCTGGGGCTCGGCAACGTCATGCAGGTCCCGCGCCTCACCAAGATCGTGCTCAACATGGGCGTCGGCGACGCCACCGCCCAGGCCTCCCTGCTCGAGGGGGCGGTGCGCGACCTCACCACCATCACCGGCCAGAAGCCGGTCATCACCCGGGCCAAGCGCTCCATCGCCGGCTTCAAGCTGCGGGAGGGCAACGCCATCGGCGCCAAGGTCACGCTCCGGGGCGACCGGATGTGGGAGTTCATGGATCGGTTGATCTCGATCGCCATCCCCCGCATCCGTGACTTCCGGGGCCTCAACCCCCGGTCGTTCGACGGCAACGGCAACTACACGTTCGGCCTCACGGAGCAGCTCGTGTTCCCGGAGATCGACTACGACAGCATCGACCAGCCCCGTGGCATGGACATCACCATCGTCACCACCGCCAGCACCGACGACCAGGGTCGGGCTCTCCTGCTGGCCATGGGGTTCCCGTTCAAGCGCGAGGGTCAGTAAAGCCATGGCGAAGACAGCGCTCATCAACAAGCAGCGGCGCAAGCCCAAGTTCAAGGTGCGGGCCTACACCCGCTGCCGCCGGTGCGGCCGGCCCCACGCGGTGTTCCGCAAGTTCGGGCTGTGCCGGATCTGCCTGCGCGAGCTGGCGCACGCGGGCGAGCTCCCCGGCGTGACCAAGGCGAGCTGGTGAGGGGAGGCCGCACATGACCATGACCGACCCCATCGCCGACATGCTCACGCGCATCCGCAACGCCAACGTCGCGATGCACGACGACGTGCGCATGCCCTCGTCCAAGCTGAAGGAGGCCCTGGCGGGCGTCCTCAAGAGCGAGGGCTACATCGAGTCGTACGACGTCGAGGACAACCAGGACCGGCCCGGCCGGACCCTCCACGTGCGCATGAAGTACAGCCCGGAGCGCGCCCGGACCATCTCTGGGATCCGGCGCGTGTCCAAGCCCGGCCTGCGCGTCTACTCCCCGTCCAACGAGGTCCCGCGGGTCCTCGGCGGGCTGGGCGTGGCCGTCATCTCGACCAGCCAGGGGCTCCTGTCCGACCGCGAGGCGCGCAAGCGCAGGGTCGGCGGCGAGGTCCTCTGCTTCGTGTGGTGATGTGACATGTCTCGCGTCGGCAAGTCCCCCATCCCCGTGCCCAGCGGCGTGGACGTCGCGATCCAGGGCGCGCACATCAGCGTGAAGGGTCCGAAGGGCACCCTCGAGCGCGACATCCCCGGGGCCATCACCGTCCGCCAGGACGGCGAAAACCTGGTGGTCGAGCGCCCCGACGACGAGCGGCGCAACCGCGCCATGCACGGCCTGGTGCGCTCCCTGGTCAACAACATGGTGCTCGGCGTGACCCAGGGCTTCCGCAAGGAGCTCGAGATCGTCGGCGTCGGCTACCGGGCCACCGCCAGGGGCCCGGGCGCCATGGAGCTGGCCCTCGGGTTCAGCCATCCCGTCAACATCACCGCCCCCGACGGCGTCACCTTCGAGGTGCCGGCCCCCAACCGCATCGTCGTGTCGGGCATCGACAAGGAGACCGTCGGCCAGGTGGCCGCGGACATCCGGGCGTGGCGCAAGCCCGAGCCCTACAAGGGCAAGGGCGTGCGCTACGCCGGCGAGTACGTGCAGCGCAAGGCCGGAAAGGCCGGGAAGTAGTTGTCATGAGCAGCAGCGCCAAGCAGAAGCGTGATGCTCGCATCCGGCGCCACGCCCGGGTGCGCAAGCAGGTGCGGGGCACGGCCGAGCGGCCCCGCCTGGCCGTGTTCCGGTCGAACCGCCACATCACGGCCCAGGTGATCGACGACCGCGCCGGCCGCACGGTTGCGTCGGCCTCGACCCACGAGTCGACCCTCCGCGACGGCTCGTCCAACAGAGACGCCGCGACCGCCGTCGGCCGCCTCGTCGCCGAGCGCGCCAAGGACGCCGGCGTCGAGCGGGTCGTGTTCGACCGCGGCGGCTTCCTCTACCACGGCCGGGTCGCGGCCGTGGCCGAGGGAGCCCGCGAAGCAGGACTGGAGCTCTAGATGCCCAACGGACATGGAGGCGGCGGCGGCCGCGGTCCCCGCGACCGCCAGCCCCGCGAGCCCCGCGAGAACCCCCGCGCGTCGGGCGACGCCACGCTGCACGAGTCGCGGGTCATCAACATCAACCGGGTGGCCAAGGTCGTCAAGGGCGGCCGGCGCTTCAGCTTCACCGCACTCGTGGTGATCGGCGATGGCAACGGCCGGGTCGGGCTCGGCTACGGCAAGGCCAAGGAGGTGCCCCTCGCCATCCAGAAGGGCACCGAGGAGGCCCGCAAGAACCTGTTCAAGGTGCCCCTGGCCGGGACCACGATCGTCCATCCCGTGGTGGGCGAGACCGGCGCCGGGCGGGTGTACATGAAGCCCGCCGCACCCGGTACCGGCGTCATCGCCGGCGGCGCCGCCCGCGCCATCCTCGAGGAGGCCGGCATCCGCGACGTGTTGTGCAAGTCGCTCGGCTCGTCCAACCACATCAACGTGGCCCGGGCGACCATCGCCGGGCTCAAGGCGCTGAAGCGCCCCGACGAGGTCGCCAAGCTGCGGGGCAAGTCCCCCGAGGAGCTGTTCCCGGGCGCCCTGGTGCAGGCCTACCGCGAGAGCGAGCGGGCCCGCCTCGAGCCGGAGCAGGTGTGATGGCCGACCTACGCGTCACCCAGGTGCGCTCCGCGATCGGCACGAAGCCCAAGCACAAGGGCACGCTCCGAGCGCTGGGCCTCGGCCGCATCGGCAAGACCAACACGCTGCCGGACCGTCCCGAGATCCGCGGGATGATCGCCCGGGTCCCCCACCTGGTGCGTGTCCAGGAGCAGGAGAAGTAGCGCGATGACCATCAAGGTCCACGATCTCAAGCCCGCCCCCGGGTCGACCAAGCGCGGCAAGCGGGTCGGCCGTGGCATCGGGGGCAAGGGCGGCAAGACCGCCGGCCGGGGGACGAAGGGCCAGAGCGCCCGCGGCACCGTCCCCTCCACCTTCGAGGGCGGGCAGATGCCGCTGCACATGCGGCTCCCCAAGCTCAAGGGCTTCAACAACCCGTTCCGCGTCGAGTACCAGGCCATCAACCTCGACACGATCGAGGCGTCCGACCTCGACGAGGTCACTCCCGACGCGCTGCACGCCAAGGGCCTTACCCACAAGGGTGCGCTGGTCAAGGTGCTGGGCCGGGGCGAGCTGACCCGCAACGTGACGGTCAAGGCCCACGCCTTCTCCAAGGCGGCGCGGGACGCGATCACCGCCGCCGGCGGTACCGTCGAGGTCCTGCCGAAGCCGTGGGGGGACCGCCGTCCGCCCGCCAAGGGCAACCAGTTCGCGAACCGTTAGTCAGCAGCTCGCCATAGTCGCCTGGGGCGTCGATTGCGCTCCGGGCGTCAGCACCGGCAAGACTGGCGTACTCAGTCACTGCCGTCGGTAGCGCCAGGCCGACGCCGTGTAAGGGGAACCATCGTGCTTTCCAGCCTGCGGAACATGTTCAGGGTCGCGGACCTGAGGAACAAGATCCTGTTCACGCTGGCCATCATCGCCATCTACCGGCTCGGGTCGTACATCCCGGCGCCGGGCATCGACCTCGACGCCATCGAGTCGCTCAAGCGGCAGTCCGAGGAGAGCGGCGGGATCCTGGCCTACATGCAGCTGTTCTCGGGCGCCGGGCTGACCAACTTCGCGATCTTCGCCCTCGGCGTCATGCCCTACATCACCAGCTCGATCATCATGCAGATCCTGACGGTGGTGATCCCCAAGCTGGAGGAGTGGCAGAAGCAGGGCGCCATCGGGCAGCGGAAGATCACCCAGTGGACCCGCTACCTGACGATCGCCATCGCCGTGCTGCAGTCGACGGCCCTGGCCTTCCTGTTCCACAACGGCGGTGGGGGCCTGCTCGGCGGGGCCAACAACCCCACGAACATCGACGTCCTGCCCGACTTCAGCTGGTACCGGGTGCTGCTGGTCGTGCTCGTGCTGACCGCCGGCACCGCCCTGCTCATGTGGCTGGGCGAGGTCATCACCCAGCGCGGCATCGGCAACGGCATGTCGCTGCTGATCTTCGCCAGCGTGGTGTCGAGCATCCCCTCGCAGTTCGGCCAGATCCAGGCCACCAAGGGCTGGAGCCTGCTCATCCCGCTGATCTTCCTGTTCCTCGTCGTGCTGGTCGGCATCGTCATCGTGGAGAACGGCCAGCGCCGCATCCCGGTGCAGTTCGCCAAGCGCGTCGTGGGCCGGCGCATGTACGGCGGCCAGAACACCTACATCCCGCTCAAGGTCAACCAGTCCGGCGTCGTGCCGATCATCTTCGCCAGCTCGATGCTGTACCTGCCGCTGCTGGTGACCCAGGTGCTGCCGTCCGAGCCGGGCAGCTGGGGCGTCGGCGTGCAGGAGTGGGTGGACGACCACCTCGTGAACCAGACGGCGCCGCTGCACCTCGTTGTGTACGGCCTGCTCATCATCGGGTTCGCCTACTTCTACACCGCCATCGCCTTCGACCCGCACCAGCAGGCGGACACGATCCGCAAGCAGGGTGGCTTCATCCCGGGCATCCGGCCGGGCCCGCAGACCGAGCGGTACCTGGCCCGCATCCTGGCCCGCATCACCTTGCCCGGCGCGCTGTTCATCGCCGCCATCGCCCTGCTGCCGTCGCTGCTGCTGGCGTTCGCCGACGTCCAGGCGTTCGCGTTCGGCGGCACCTCGATCCTCATTGCCGTGGGCGTCGCGCTCGAGACGATGAAGCAGATCGACAGCCAGCTGATGATGCGGAACTACGAGGGCTTTCTGCAATGACCCGTGGCGTCCGCATGGTCATGCTGGGGCGCCAGGGGGCGGGCAAGGGGACCCAGTGCGTGCGGTTGTCCCGCCACTACGTCGTTCCCCACATCTCCACCGGCGACATGCTCCGGGCCGCGGTCCGGGAGGGCACCGACCTCGGCCGCAAGGCCGCCGAGCTGATGGCGGAGGGCGAGCTCGTGCCCGACGACATCATGATCGGCATCGTCGAGGAGCGGCTCGACCAGGGCGACAGCACCATGCGGGGCTACATCCTCGACGGGTTCCCCCGCACGGTCGACCAGGCCGACGCCCTGGCCAAGATCACCGTCACCCGGCCGCTCGACGTGGTCATCGACCTCGACGTCGACCGGGAGGTCGTGCTGGCGCGACTGGCCAGCCGGCGCATGTGCGACGACTGCGGCGCCAATTACTCGACGCACAACCCGCCCAAGTACGGCTGGGTGTGCGACAACTGCGGCGGCGACGTCGTCCAGCGGGATGACGACAAGCCGGCCGCTATCGAGCGGCGCCTGGCCGAGTATGAGGCCAAGACCGCGCCGCTCATCGCCTGGTACGACGAGCGCGGGATGCTGGAGATCGTCGAAGGGCTCGGCTCGACCGACGACGTGCTTGTGCGTTTGGTCACAATCATCGACCAGCGCCGGGGCAGCTAGGGCGGGCGTGGGCCGGCGCAGGGCCGACGAAATCCGCACCATGCGCCGGGCCGGCCGGGTGGTGGCGGAGATGCACGAGAGGATCCGCGAGGCGATCCGGCCGGGTGTCACGCTTCTCGAGCTGGACGCCATCGGCCGCGAGGTCCTGGGCCAGCGCAAGGCGAAGTCCAACTTCCTCGGCTATCACGGCTACCCGGCGGTGATCTGCGCCAGCCGCAACGACGTCGTCGTCCATGGCATCCCGGGCCAGGAGGTGCTGGAGGAGGGCGACATCATCTCGATCGACTGCGGCGCCATCGTCGACGGCTACCACGGCGATGCCGCGTTCACCGCGGGCGTCGGCGCCATCGGCGCCGAGGACCAGCGGTTGATCGACGTGACCCGCAAGGCCCTCGATGCCGGCATCGCCCAGCTCATGCCCGGAGCGCGCCTCGGTGACCTGGGGGCCGCCGTGCAGTCGACGGTCGAGCGGGCCGGGTTCCGGGTCGTGCGCGACTACGTGGGCCACGGGATCGGCACCGCGATGCACGAACCGCCCGACGTTCCCAACGTCGGCCGCCGCGGGCGGGGCAAGCGGGTGGCGGCCGGCGACGTGTTCGCGGTCGAGCCGATGGTGTCGGCCGGCACCGACATGACCGCGGTGCTGCCCGACGGCTGGACGGTGGTCACCACCGACGGCGCCCGCGCCGCCCACTGGGAGCACACGGTGGCGGTGACCGACGACGGCCCGGAGATCCTGACCCTGCCCTGAGGCGATGTGGCGGCGTATGCACCGAGTGCTCGGCGTCCACGCCGCCACATCACGTTTGGACGCCCGGGATCCCCGCCAGCGTCGTCCACGAGCCCGCGTTGTAGACCGGCGCGTCGGGCGTGGCCGTCGAGTCGACCACCTGGAACCGGGTGACCAGCTCGGTCTCGGTGGCGTCGCACACCATGTAGCCCCGCCGGCGGGTGTCGGCGAAGCGCACGTGGGGCAGGGCCGCGATGAGCTGCTGGGCGATGTCGGCCACCGCCTCG
The DNA here is from genome assembly GCA_035649475.1 of Acidimicrobiales bacterium. Classification (GTDB taxonomy): domain Bacteria; phylum Actinomycetota; class Acidimicrobiia; order Acidimicrobiales; family VFJN01; genus ZC4RG19. Next base: position 65,971 of record DASRJM010000208.1, on the reverse strand, counting down.
TCGAAGCGCGAGCTGATCGACCCGCCCACGAGCTCGGTGCCGTAGGCCTGGGTCCCGGGAGTGCCGTCGGGGTCCTCGTCCACCAGGTCGCCGACGCCCGCGGCGTGGATGTCGCCGGTCAGCACCACGGCGTTGGCGACCCCGCCGGCCTGCAGCTGGCCGAGCAGCCGGGACCGGGACGCGGCGTAGCCGTCCCACTGGTCGCGGTTGTAGACCGAGCCGGCCAGCTGCATCGACGTCATCACGACCTGGTTGGCGAGCACGTCCCAGGTGGCCCGGGAGTCGGCCAGGCCCGCGCCCAGCCACGCCTCCTGGTCGGTGCCGAGCAGGGTCCGGGCCGGGTCGGTGCGCTCGGGGCAGGTGGGGCCGGTGCCGTCGCCGCACGGCTGGTCGGTGCGGTACTGGCGGGTGTCGAGGACGTGGAACCGGGCCAGCCGCCCCCAGTCGAAGGACCGGTAGATGGTCAGGTCGGGGCCGGTGGGCGGCGGCATGCGGACCGGCATGTGCTCCCACCAGGCCTGGTAGGCGGCTGCCCGGCGGGCGGGGAACGCCGGCGCCTCGGCCGGGAACTGGGGGACGAGGCCGGCGTAGTTGTTCTCGACCTCGTGGTCGTCCCAGGTCACGATCCACGGGCAGGTGGCGTGGATGCCCTGGAGCGCGGGGTCGCCCTTGTAGAGCCCGTAACGGTTCCGGTAGTCGTCGAGCGTCACGATCTCCGGCCCGTTGTGGGGCCGGACGATGGTCGGCCCGGTGCCGGCCCCGCCCTCGTAGATGTAGTCGCCCAGGTGGAGGACCAGGTCGGGGTCCTCGGCCGGGGCGTGGGCCCACAGCGGCCAGAAGCCGGACTGCCAGTTCTGGCAGCTGCCGAACAGGAACCGCAGGCGGTCGGCGTCCCGGGTCCGGAGCGGGGCGGTGCGCGTCCGCCCGACCGGGCTGACCTGGTCGCCGACGATGAACCGGTAGTGGTACCAGGAGGCCGGCTCGAGCCGCCGGACGTCGACGTGGACCGCGTGGCCGAAGCGGGCCTCGGCGACGGCGTCGCCCCGGCGGACCACCCGCCGGAACGCGTCGTCGGTGGCCACCTCCCAGCGCACCGGCACGTCCACGGGCGGCATGCCCCCGCCGGCGGTCGGCGCGGGCGCCAGCCGGGTCCACAACACGACGGCCCGGGGCAGCGGGTCGCCGGACGCCACCCCGAGGGCGAACAGGCCGGGTGGCAGGTCGGCGGGCGGCTGCTGCGGCCGGGCCCCGGCTTCGCTCTGCAGCTGGCCCCACCCGGCCAGCGGCAGGGTCGCCCCCGCCGCCAGCGCACCCGTCAGGAACGTCCGCCGCGTCGTCCGCATCGTGATCTCCCCCCGGTGCCCGGACCTTCCGGCCCGGGCACCTTACGCCGCCAGGGGTCAGATCGTCGGCCCGAACACCTGGGTCACCACCTGCAGGGTGTCGCTCGTGAGATACGTGACGAACAGGTGCCCCGCGGCCACGATCATCGAGCCAGGTGACCCCGCCACCGCGACCGTCGCCAGCGGCGGGCAGGGGCCCAGAGCTCCGCAGCCGGCTGCGGGGAACGCGGTCACCGTGGCATCCTCCGCGCCCGCGTAGAGCACCCCGCCGGCGACGACCAGGTTGGCCGCTGCGGCCGCCGGCAGGTCGGCCGTCCACTTCGGGGTGCAGTCAGGCTGACCGCAGCCGTCCAGTGGGAAGGCCTGGACCGCTTGACCGCCGGACGCGTACAGCAGGCCGTCGGCGACGGCGAGGGACTGGCCCCGCGCCGGGAGCGTCGCGTGCCACTCGACCGTGCCGTCGGCCGCGTCGAAGCTGGTGAGCCGGTTGTCCACGGACAGCGCGAACACGTGGCCGTTGGCGGCCGTCACGGCCGTCACGAAGCTCCCCAGCTCCGCCGTCCAGGTCGGACGGCAGTCCGGTCCACCGCAGCCGGCGACGGGGTAGCTCTGGAGGGTCTGGAGGCCAACGTCGACGAGCCGGCCGCCGTCGATGACGGATGCCACCCCGTACCGCGTGTTGGTGGCGCCCCACAGGCGCTTCGACGTCGGCAGCCCGCCCGGGTCCGGCGCCGGCGTGTCAGCCGTGGCGGACACGACCTCGAGCCGGCGGTCGAAGGTCTCGTAGGCCACGATCCCCGCGCCCGAGACCGCGTCGATGTTGTCCGGGCCGGGCGCGGGCGGAGTGGACAGGACGCCCACCAGCTTGCCGGTCTCGCGGTCCCAGCGCATGCCGGCGTGCTCGACCGCGGGTTCGCCGGCCTCGTCCGTGTAGAAGTGTGCGTAGAGCACGGCGATCTCGCCGCCGCCGGCGCCGGTCACGAACGGGCCCACCTGCACCGAGAACGAGCCGCGCGGCTCGGTGCCCGGCAGGGGGCTGGTCCACTCCTTGTTCCCGGACTTCACGGCCAGGGCCCTCAGCTCGCCGTCGATCACGACGTAGGCCGTGTCGTCCCAGACCGCGGTCACGGTCTCGGGCGTCGACCACATCTCGCTCAGCGTGGCGACGTTGGACGCCGTCAGCGTTGACTCGAGGGGGTTGGCGTTGTGGCGGGCCGCGTTGGCGCCCCACTGCCCCCAACACCCGGCCAGGCTGAGCACGGTCAGCACCGCCAGGCACGCGCGTAGCCATCTCATGGTCTTTCCTCCAAGGTTCCGCCGTCGCCCGCCGCAGTGGTGACGCGTGGAGGAGCCGGAGGGTTTACACAGATGTCGCCGGCGAACGCGGGCCGAGCGTGCCCTGGGCCGCTAGCGTGTCGCTCGGCGGGCGGGAGTTGCGTGCGCGCGCGGAGTTTTCCTTGTGGATGGGGCGCGCTAGCATATTCAGTCGGCTCTCGGCGCACTTTGTTGTTCCGACCGCGTCCTGTCCGAGTCGGAGAACGGTGCCCGGTCGAGCTGACGCCCTACGACCCCCGCCGGGGGTCGCATCACCTATCACCACAAGTGACGGAAACGTTATGAAGGTTCGCCCCAGCGTCAAGAGAATCTGTGAGAAGTGCAAGGTGATCCGCCGCCACGGGCGCGTGCAGGTCATCTGCCCCAACCCGCGCCACAAGCAGCGTCAGGGCTAGAGGAAAAGAGCTACATGGCACGCATCGCCGGCGTCGACATCCCCCGCGAGAAGCGGCTCGAGATCTCGCTCACGTACATCTACGGCATCGGGCGCACCCGCAGCCTGGAGATCTGCAGCGCGCTCGACATCAGCCCCGACACCCGGGTCCGCGACCTGACCGACGACGAGGTCGCGCGCATCCGCAATCACATCGAGGCCACGTTCAAGGTCGAGGGCGACCTACGGCGCGAGGTCGCCCAGGACATCAAGCGCAAGATGGAGATCGGCTGCTGGCAGGGCCTGCGCCACCGGCGCGGCCTGCCCGTGCGCGGCCAGCGCACCCAGACCAACGCCCGCACCCGCAAGGGCCCGAAGAAGACCGTCGCCGGCAAGAAGAAGGCAAGGAAGTAACCCGTAGATGGCCAAGCCCAAGTCCGCCGGTGGCCGCAGGCCCCGCCGTCGCGAGCGCAAGAACGTCGGCTACGGCGTGGCGCACATCAAGAGCAGCTTCAACAACACGATCATCAGCTTCACCGACCAGGACGGCAACGTGCTGTCGTGGGCCTCGGCCGGCAACGTCGGCTTCAAGGGCTCCCGCAAGTCCACGCCGTTCGCGGCGCAGATGGCCGCCGAGGCCGCGGCCCGCCGGGCGATGGAGCACGGCGTCCGCAAGGTCGACGTCCAGGTGAAGGGCCCCGGCTCGGGCCGCGAGACCGCCATCCGCTCGATCCAGAACACGGGCATCGAGGTCACCGGCATCAAAGACGTGACCCCCGTCCCCCACAACGGCTGCCGCCCGCCGAAGCGGCGGCGTGTCTGAGGTAACCACGCATGTCCCGCTACACCGGACCCAAGGCCCGCGTCTCCCGCCGCCTCGGCACCAACATCTGGGGAACCTCGGGTGAGAACCGCGCCCTCGACCGCCGCCCCTACCCGCCCGGCGAGCACGGCCGCAACCGTCGCCGCAACACCTCCGAGTACCTCGAGCAGCTCCAGGAGAAGCAGAAGGCCCGCTTCACCTACGGCCTGAACGAGCGGCAGTTCCGCAACCTCTACGAGGAGGCGAGCCGCAAGCGGGGCGTCACCGGCGAGATCATGCTCCAGCTCCTGGAGCGCCGGCTCGACAACATCGTCTACCGGGCCGGCTGGGCCTCCACCCGCCCCCAGGCGCGCCAGTTCGTCAACCACGGCCACGTCGAGGTCAACGGCCGCCGCGTCGACATCCCCAGCTACCGGGTGCGCAAGGGCGACGTCATCAGCCTCCGGGGCAGGGCCCGCCAGATGATCCAGATCCAGTGGAACCGCGACGTGCTGGCCCGCACCCCACCCCCGTGGCTCGACTCCGAGAACGAAGGCCTCTCGGTGAAGGTGCGCGAGTACCCGCTGCGCGAGCACATCGACGTGCCCGTGCGCGAGCAGCTCATCGTCGAGCTCTACAGCAAGTAACCCCGCCCACCCCCACACGTTCGTTCAGCTACTTCAGGAGCCACCTGATGCTCGTCATGCAGCGCCCGACGGTCGAGCCGATCACGGAGGAGGAGGGCAACCGCCAGCGGTTCGCCATCGGCCCCCTCGACCCCGGCTTCGGTCACACCCTCGGCAACTCGCTGCGGCGCACCCTTCTGTCGTCCATCCCCGGCGCGGCCATCACGCAGGTGCGGTTCGACGACGCGCTGCACGAGTTCGACACCATCCCCGGGGTGGTCGAGGACGTCACCGACATCATCCTCAACCTCAAGGACATCGTGCTCGTCAGCCACAGCGACGAGCCGGTCACCCTGCGCCTCGACGTGCGCGGCCCGGCCGACATCACCGCGCGGGACATCCAGCTCACGTCGGACATCGAGATCCTCAACACCGACCTCCACCTGGCCACGCTCAACAAGTCCGGCCGCATCGCCGTCGACATCACCGTGTCGAAGGGCCGGGGCTACCGCTCGGCCGACGCCAACAAGACCTCCGAGACCATCGGCGTGATCCCGGTCGATTCGATCTTCTCGCCGGTGCGGCGGGTGTCGTTCGACGTCGAGCCGACCCGGGTCGAGCAGTCGACCGAGTACGACCGCCTCGTCATCGACATCGAGTCCGACGGCTCCATCACGCCCCGCGACGCCCTGGCCTCGGCTGGCGACACGCTGCGGTCGCTGGTGGCGCTGGTGGCCGACATGAGCGAGGAGCCGCAGGGCCTCGAGCTCGGCGAGCTGGCCGTGACCAGCGCCGGGTCCCCCGACCTGGACCTGCCGATCGAGGACCTCGACCTCTCGGAGCGGCCCCGCAACTGCCTCAAGCGGGCCCAGGTGAACTCCGTGGGCGAGCTGGTGCAGAAGACCGAGGACGACCTGCTGGCGATCACCAACTTCGGGCAGAAGTCACTCGACGAGGTCATCGCCAAGCTCGACGAGCGCGGGCTGTCGCTGCGCACCAAGGACTGATCACGCCATGCCTGCCACCCCCAAGAAGGGCCGCCGCTTCGGCGGCAACGCCGCCCACCAGCGGCTGATGATGGCCAACCTGGCCGCCAGCCTGTTCGCGGCCGAGGGCATCGTCACCACCGAGGCCAAGGCCAAGGCGCTGCGCCCCGTGGCCGAGAAGCTCATCACCAAGGCCCGCCGGGCCGACGCCGATCCGGACGTGAAGCTGCACCAGATCCGCCAGGTCGTCGCCTACCTCGGCGACCGGGAGATGACCCACAAGCTGTTCACCGAGATCGGGCCCCGGTATGCCGACCGCAACGGCGGCTACACCCGCATCCTCAAGCTCGGCCCGCGCCAGGGCGACAACGCGCCCATGGCGCGCATCGAGCTCGTCTGATCGCGGCGGCGACCGCCTCCGGGCGTGACGCTGTTCGACGACACCGCCGAGACGCCAGCGGCCCCTGCGGGGCCGCTGGTGCGCGTTCGGATGACGGTCGCCTACGACGGCACGGGGTTCCACGGCTTCGCCCCCAACCCCGGGGTCCCGACCGTGGGCGGCACGCTGCGGGATGCGCTCGAGAAGGTGCTGCGGGCGCCGGTCGAGCTGACCTGTGCGGGCCGCACCGACACCGGCGTGCACGCGTGGGGGCAGGTGGTCAGCTTCGACGCCCCGCCCGAGCGGTTCGACCCGCCGAGCCTCCAGCGGGCGGTGAACCGGCTGTGCGGTCCCGCGGTGGTGGTGCGGGAGGTCGGGTCGGCGGCCGAGGACTTCGACGCTCGCCGGTCGGCCATCGGGCGCACGTACCGGTACACGATCGTCAACCGCCCGGTGCCCGATCCGTTCCTGGCCGGCACCGCATGGCACGTCGACGAGCCGCTGGACCTCGACCTGCTGCGCCTGGGCTGCGACCCGCTGGTCGGCGAGCACGACTTCTCCGCCTTCTGCCGGCGGCCGAAGCTGCGGGACGGCACCGAGGTGTCGCTGGTCCGCAACGTGCGCCGGGCCGGCTGGACCGACCTGGGCGAGGGCGTCCTGCGGTTCGAGATCGAGGCCAACGCCTTCTGCCACCAGATGATCCGCAGCGTGGTCGGCACGCTGGTGGATGTGGGGGCGGGCCGGAGCCACGCGGGCGAGCTCCTCGGCGTGCTGGCCGGGCGGGACCGGGCCGCGGCGTCGCGGCTGGCGCCGCCGCAGGGCCTGTGCCTGTGGACGGTCAGGTACCCCGACGCACCCTGACCAGCACGGCGATCACACCACGCGGGTGAGGGCGGGCGCCGGGGCGGCTCGTAACGTCCCCCCATGCGTTCAGCCCGTCGTGCCCGCCTGGCCGCTCTGGCGGCCGGCGTCGCCTGCGCCCTGCTCCTGGCCCTCGACGGCCCGGCCGCGGCCCAGGAGACCACCACCACCGAGGAGACCCCGACCACCGAGGCGCCGCCCACCACGGCCCCGCCGACGACCGCCCGACCGACCACCACCGCCGAGCGCCCGACGACCACCGAGACCCCGGCCACCACCACGACGACCGAGGCCGAGGCCGACGACGAGGGCTCCGACGTGGACTGGGGCCTGATCGCGCTGATCGGGGGCATCGCGCTCGCGGTCATCGCCCTGATCGCGCTCATCGCGTCGGCGGTCAGCCGCCGCAACAAGGCGCAGGGCACGCTCAACCGCCGTATCGCCCACCTGATCGGCGGCGCGGAGTGGGTCCACGACCAGGCGTCGCTCGACCTGGCCGGCGGCACCTACACGCCCGACCGCCTGCGGGCGGCGTGGGAGGACACCCGCCGCCGCATCAACGACCTCGCGGTCGAGGCCAACACCATCGCCGCCGATGCCCACGACGAGCGGCTCCGCAACGAGCTCGGCTACCTGGGGCACAGCCTCGGCCTGCTGGGCGGCGCCCTCGACACGAGCGTCGGCCTCCGCCTCCAGGAGGGCGGCCAGGACCCCGGTAGGGCGATGGCCTCCTCCGAGGCGGTCGACGTGGTCAACCAGCGTCGCCACGAGCTGCGAGCGGCCATCGCCCCCCTCGCGGCCCGCGTCTGACCGCGGGCCGGGGTCCTAGGTCGGGTCCGAGGCGAGGCCGTCGCGGACGGCCCAGGCCGCGACCTCGGTGCGGGAGGACATCCCCAGCTTGGACAGGATGTTCGAGACGTGGACCGCGGCCGTGCGGGGGGAGATGTAGAGGCGCTCCGCCAGCTGGCTGTTGGACAGGCCCTCGGCCAGCAGGCGGGCGACCTCGCGCTCACGGGGAGTGAGGGCGTCGGGGCCGCTCGGGGTGGGGCCCAGGCCGAGGCGGCGCTGGACTGCCACCAGCTCGTCGACCCGCCAGCCCCGCCATCGGGCGAGGAACGGGGCTGCCGCCTCCGCGTGGGCGCGAGCGTCGTCGAGGCGGCCCTCGGCGATGAGCGTGCGAGCCGCGCCGACGTGGGCGGTGCCGCGGTGACCGGCCATGACCTCGGGCGCCAGTCCCAGCGACCCGGCGGCCGCCTCCCACAGCACGACCGCGTCGGGGTTGCGGCCCTCGGCCTCGGCCAGCTGGGCGTCGAGCAGGCGGCGCCAAGGATGGTCCGCCGGCAGGCGGTGCCCGACGTAGCTGCCCGCGAGGTCGGTCACCGGGCGGACCTCCTCCGGGGCCAGCCCCGCCACCAGGGCCGCCCTGAGCAGGTCGTGGAGCTGGGCCGGGTCGGCCACACCGATCGACTCGACCGCCTTGCGGTACACCGCCAGGCGCCGGCGGGCTTCGACCGGGTCGCCCCGCCGGCACGCCAGATGGAACTCCAGGCCGGTCACCCCGGGCGCCGTGCGCTCGATCATCGGGTAGGCGTGCTCGGCGAAGCGGGCCGCGTCGTCGATGTCGCCCGCCTCCAGCGCCAGCCCCGCCCGGAACACCGCCAGCCAGCGCCGCTCGGTCCAGGGGGCGTGCGCTGACGAATAGGCCTTCCAGCCCTCGTCGAGGTGGGCGATGGCGCCGTCGAGGTCGCCCTCCACCGACGCCAGCTGAGCCTGCGCCACCGGCTCGTCGACCCGGGCCAGCATCTCGAACCCCGCCGCCTCGGCCGCCCGGTGCATGCGGTCGATCAGCCGGCGGACCTCGTCGATGTTGCTCCACTGCCGGGCGTGCCAGATCAGGTTGTTGAGCGCCCGGGCGGCCAGGACGTAGTCGCCGGAGCGCTCGGCCTCGGCGGCCGCCGCCTCCAGCAGGTCGCGGCCCTCGCCCATGGCGTCGAGGTCGAGCATGAGCGCCGAGCCCTTCTCGACCATGGCCGCCAGCTTCACGTCGGCCAGGTCGTGCGCCTCGGCCAGCGCCCGGGCCTTGTCGGCCCACTCGTAGGTCGCCTCCACCTGGTCGCGCAGCATGTACGACTGCGCCACCGCGGCCATGGCCCGGGCCCGCTGCTCGTCGTCGGGCAGCCGGTCGATGGCCCCGACCAGCTCGTCGGTGAGCGCCGCCATGTCGGCCATAGCGCCGGCCTCGCGGGCGATGCGGATGCGGACGCTGAGCGCCGCCGCGGTCTCGCTGATGTCGTCGCGGTCGCGGGCGAGGCGCAGCCAGCGGTCGCCGTAGGCCGAAGCGTCGTCGAGCAGGCCGGTGAGCCAGCACGCCTGGGCCGCCACCGACAGCAGCTCGAGGTCGTCCTCGGCCTCGGTCAGGCCGATCTCGGCCAGGTGGCGAGCCTGGTAGGTCGACCCGAGCCGCAGCGACTCGCGGGCCCCGGCCCGGGCCTCGGCCACCATGTCGTCGTAGCGGCCGGCGCCCTGGGCGTGCTTGGCCAGCGCCAGCCGGTCGTTGCTGCCCGACGCCCGCAGCGCGTCGAGCGCGGCGGCGTGCAGCCGGCGCTGCTCGCGCCCCAGCAGCGAGCCCTCGATCGCCTCCCGGGCGATGTCGTGGTGGAAGCTGAACACGTCGGGCTCGGTCTCGACCAGCAGCCCGCTGTTGACGGCGCCCCGCAGCAGGTCGATCAGCTCGTCCTCGGACGTGCCGGTCACGTTGGCCAGCACGTCGAAGCTCACCCGGCGGCCCAGCACGGCCGCCGTGGTCACGATGTTGCGCACGTCGGGGTCGAGGTCCTCGACCTGGGTGCGGACCAGCTCGGCCACCGTCCAGGGCAGCGGCATTGTCTCGAGGTCCGCGGCGGCGCCCGTGCCGGCGCTGGCCACCAGTTCCTCCAGGAAGAACGGGTTCCCTCCGGTGCGGGCGTGAAGCGCCTCGACGACCCGGTACGACGGCACGTCGCCGAACACCGCCGTGAGGAACGCCCCGACGTCGGCCGGGCTGAGCCGCGCCAGCTGGACGTTCGTGACCGAGTGCCGGCGCTCGAGCCGGGGCAGCAGCTCGGCCGCCGGGTGGCGGCGGGACAGCCCGTCGGGCCGGTACGTGCCCACCACCAGCAGCCGGCCGCCACCGGGCTCGGCCAGCTGCTCGAAGATTGTCACGCTCTCGAGGTCGGCCCAGTGCAGGTCCTCGAACACGACCAGGCCGGTCGCGCCCGCGGTCAGCTGCCGCACAAGCTCGACGCCCGAGCGGGTGCGCTCCTCCGCCGTGCGCCCGGCGTCGCCGATGGCCTCGACCAGTCCGCCGTGGTCGTCGCCGGTGACCTTGCCCAGCGCGTCGAGGAACAGCTCCATCGGCCGGCTCTCGCCGCCCGGGTCTGCCTGGCCGGCCATGATCACGGTGCCCGCGGGGACGTTGGCCACCAGCTCCTTCACGAGCCGGGTCTTGCCGATGCCCGCCTCGCCGGCGATCAGGGCGACCGCAGGGTCGGGCCGCGCACCCACGAGGCGCGTCAACCGCTGCAGCTCGGCCCCTCGACCGACCATGACGGGTGAGAGCCCCGTGCGTCCCACGAGCATGGACCGAGCGTACGGTGCCGCCGTGACACCGCCGCCCACAGTTATGCGGCGGGCTTGTGCGACCGGTCGACGGCCTCGGGCGCCGCCGCGCGGGTCCGGAGGTCGATGACCCGCGGCGGCGACGCCCCGCTGGGGGCGGAGGGCCGTCGCCCGGCCCGGCGTACGGCGCGGACCAGGAGATGGGTGGCGGCCTCTCGCTGCAGGTGGTGGCGGCGCTCGTCCGCCAGGGCGCTGGTGAAATCGTGGTGGGTGAACATGTGTCGATCGTGCGCTCCTGAGGTGGGCCCCCGCATCGGACGGCCTACGCATTCGCGCGACGCACCGGTGACTACGTATGACTAGTCACCGCGAAACCCCTGCTAGAGCTCGTCGTGGGACTGCATCCGCTGGAACACGACCCAGCCCGGCAGCACCGGCAGCCAGAACGTGAGCAGCCTGAACGTCAGCACCGCCGCGATCGCCCGACCGTCCGGCATCCCGTAGCCGGTGAGCAGGCTGACCAGGGCGGCCTCCAGCGCCCCGAGGCCGCCCGGCGTGGGGGCCACGGACCCCACCGCCGCCGCCACCAGGTACGCGGTCCCGATCTGCGGCAGGCTCAGCCCGCCGTCGAAGGCGGTGATCGTCGCCGCCAGCGCCGCGATGTACGACATGGTCACGCCGACCGACCCGCCCACGAGCGCCAGCACCCGCCACGGGTCCGTCACCACGTCGGCGAGGGACCCGACCGCCGTGCGGACCTGGGCCACGAGCGGCGGGACCACCTTGCGCCGCACGGAGGGCACCACGGCGATCACGATCCCGCTCGCCGCCAGCGCGATGGCCACCACCAGCAGGACGATGGTGGCGTCGGGGAGCGAGAAGTCGCCCACGCCCCGGCGCCCGGTCCAGGCCACGAACGCGGCCAGCAGCAGAAGGTGGACCACGAACCCGGCGACTGCGTTGAGCCCCACGGCGGTGGCCGCCACCGTTGGCGGGGTGCCGGCCCGCTGGAGGAACCGCACGCCGACGGCCAGCGCGCCGGTGTTGGCCGGGGCGATGCGGCTGGCGAACGACGACGCCACCTGCATCCGCAGCGTCGCCCAGAACGGCACCCGCTGGGGCACCGAGCCGATCATCGCCACGGCTGCGAACACGTAGGTGGCGCACGACGCGATGAACGCGGGGACCAGCCACCCGAGCTCGGCCCGGGACGCGGCGTCCGCCGTCCGCTGGACGTCCGCGAGCTGGGGCAGCAGCACGTAGAACGCCACGGCGAAGGCGACGATCGACACCAGCGTCCGGGGCCGGATCCGCTCCAGCCGGGCCAGCGCGGCCTCGGCCGCGCCGGTGACCTCGCGGATCCGGTCCCGCAGCGCGGCCAGCAGGTCCTTGTGGTGTCGCAGGGCGCGCCGGGTCGACCCGGGAAGGGCCAAGGGTTGGAGGTAGGGCAGCGCCGCGGCCACCGGCTCGTCGCCCATCGCCTCCACGGCGGCGCCGACCGCGGCCACGACACCGGTGGCCACGGCCATCGCCACCAGCATCTGCGCGGTGTCCCGGGCAAGGTCGTCGGGCGACGCCGCCACGCGGGCGCCGTCGAAGTCCTCGACCACGGCCTTGCCGTCGGCCGTGATCGAGAACTGCCCGAGGCCCAGCACCTGGTGGGCGATCCCCGCCCGGTGGAGGTGGGCGACCTGCCGCCAGGCGTCCACCAGGCCGCCGCCCGACACCAGCTCGTCGGGCGTCAGCCGCGCCGCCGTGGTGCCGGGCACGACCTCCGACAGCAGCCCGACGGAGCCCTGGGGCGACGCCACCACGCTGCGCACCTCGCTGACGCGGGCGCCGCCCGCCCGGGCCAGCGACTGGGCCAGCGCCTCGTGCTCGACACGGCGCTGGACCGAGCCGAACGGGCGGTCCGACTCGTCGGTGCGCAGCCGGACGTAGCGCCACAGGCGAGCCAGCAGGTCGGCCGAGCGGTCCCGGGGCGTCCGGACCGTGAGGTGCAGGCGCTCGCCGTCCGCCATCGTCACGTCGTAGGCCAATGGCTCGGCGTGGTCCTCCTGGACGATCCGCACCACCCGCCCGACCCGGCCGACCATGCCCACCAGCTCGGGCGCGGAGGGGTCGTCGGTGGGGGTGCCGATGGCGACCAGGGCGGCGCTGCCCACCACCAGACCCACCGCCAAGGCGAGGAAAACGTCGAACGCCGGCTCGCTGGACGACACCATCCGCAGCACGACCAGGGCGGTGATCCCGCCCCACAGCGCGCGGCGCCACGAGCGGGTCAGCCAGGGCGAGCCGATGACGACCATCGCCACCACCGAGGCGATGAGGGGCGACGTGGCGAAGCCCGGATCGGTCAGCTCGAGCTCGCCGCCGGTGTCCTGCCGGACCCGGTCGACCAGGCCCCGGTCGACGAGCAGCCGGTCGAGCAGCAGCACCGTCAGGGCCGCCAGCTGACTGCCGACCAGCAGGGCCAGCGCCCTCCGGTAGCGCCGCCGGGCGAACAGCACGACGATGGCCAGGACCGGCACGGCAGCGGCCAGCACGAACACGATCGCGGTGAAGATCTCGGTCAGCAGGTCGGGGATGCGGTCGTAGGCCTCGACGACGTCGGCCTCGGCCCCGCCCACCGTGTTGCGGGCCACGGTCGCGGCCACCAGGCCGAGGCCGAGGAGCACCAACCCCAGCAGCAGGCGCAGCACGTCCGCGGGTGACCGCTCACGGGTCGCGGCCCGCAGGACCACCTCGGGGCTCCGCCCATCCGGCTCGGCGGCGGGCTCGGGGAGGGGAAGGACCGTCAGCGGTCGTGGACGGGGTCGATGGTGCCGAACGCGAGCGATGCCACCAGTCCGGACAGGATGCCGATGCCCGCGCCGCCCACCACGTCGAGCGGCAGGTGGGCGCCGTAGTACATGCGGGCGAAGCCGACGAGGCAGGCGAGGGAGAACGGCACCAGCCGCCACCGGCCGGGCAGGAGCGGCGTCACCACGGTGGCCACCGCGAAGGCGATGGCCGTGTGGCCGGACACGTAGCCGTGGCCGTGGAGCCCCGTTTCCCGCACGTGCACGTCGTCGAGCAGCTCGGCGGGCCGTCCCCGCTCGATGAGCGCCTTGACCACCTTGGCGCCGACCCAGGCGAGCAGCACCGCCGCCGTCGTCGCCAACGCCGGCCGCCAGCGGCGGGTCAGGGCGTAGACGCCGAACCCGCTCACCGCCGCCATCCAGAAGTTGCCCAGCTGCATCACCGGCCAGATGGGCCACCGCAGCCAGTCGGGTAGGTCGTTGATCGCGCCGAACAGGTCGACCTCCCAGCCGGGCGCCCGCTCCGTGGTGGCGTCGGTCAGCACGAGCCAGCTGAGGGCGACGAGCGCGACGCCGGTCGCCAGCTCCGTGGCGTGGCGGCCCCAGGGCCTGGCCCCGGCCAGCCCGCCGCGCTGGGTGGAGGCCCGCATGGTCAGCCGGCGGGCGCCGGCCCGCCGGCGGCGGCCAGCGGGTCGTCGTCGGCCGGCACCTCGAGCTCCGAGGCCGGCCGCACGACGTGGGAGTCGGGCGCGTGGGCGACGTCCGCGTCCTTGTGGTCGTAGTCGAGGATGTGCAGCACGGTCCGGATCGCCTCCAGGCGGGCGCGCCGCTTCTCGTTGGAGTTCACAACCGTCCAGGGCGCCTCGGGCGTGTCGGTGTAGAAGAACATGGCGTTGCGGGCCTCGGTGTAGTCGTGGAACCGGCCGAGGCTGGCCTCGTCGATCGGCGACAGCTTCCAGCGGCGCAGCGGGTCGTCGCGGCGGGCGGCGAAGCGGCGCTTCTGCTCGGTCTCCGACACCGAGAACCACAGCTTGAACAGGTGGATGCCGCTGTTCACGAGCGAGCGCTCGAACGACGGCGCCTGCCGCATGAACTCCATGTACTCCCGCGGCGTGCAGAACCCCATGACCCGCTCGACGCCGGCCCGGTTGTACCAGGACCGGTCGAACAGCACGATCTCGCCCACGGTGGGCAGGTGGGTGACGTAGCGCTGGAAGTACCACTGGCCGCGCTCGGTCTCGTTGGGCTTGGTCAGCGCCACCACCCGCCCGCCCCGGGGGTTGAGGTTCTCGGTGAAGCGCTTGATCGCGCCGCCCTTGCCCGCCGCGTCCCGGCCCTCGAACAGGAGCACGATGCGCCGGCCCTGCTCCCGCACGCTGCGCTGGAGCTTGAGCAGCTCGATCTGGAGGCGGCGGAGCTCCCCCTCGTAGGCCTTGCCCTTGAGCTTGGACTCGTAGGGCGTGTGTTGCTCCATGTCGTTGATCGACCGGGGCACGTCCATGGGCCGCTCCGATTCCTGGGCGCGGGTGGTCACGTACGGTACTGATCCGCGGCCGGCACGCCCACGACCAGATTCAGGGCAGAGCCGATGGCGACGCCCAGGCCGGCGCCACAGATCACGTCGAGCGGGTTGTGGGCCCCGACGTACACCCGGCCGACCATGACGAGCGCCACCGCCGCCCAGGGCAGCACCTTCCAGCGGCCGGCCAGGTAGGGCGCGATCAGGCACGCCATCGCGGCCACAAGCACCGCGTGACCGGACACGAAGCTCTCACCGGCCGCGCTGACGTCGCCCCGCAGCTCGGCGCTCGAGCCGATCGACGCGCCCGGCCGCTCGCGGCTGACGATCTCCTTGACCACCCGTTCGAGCCCCAGCTTCAGCAGCGCGGCGAGGAACAGGCCCAGGGCCAACCGGTACTTGCGCAGGATCAGCGCCACCAGCGCCAGGATTGGGGCCACGAGGATGGCGCCGATCTGCTGGAACGGCCACAGCACCGGGTACAGGGCCTCGGGCAGGCCGTTGATGGCGTCGAAGGTGTCCCGCTCCCAGCCCGGCACGTGCCCGTCCTTGCCCACGATCGCCATGCCGGCCGCCAGCACGAGGAGTCCCGCCGCGCCGGCCACCGCGTCCGCCGGCCGCCGGACGTAGCTGGTCCGCGTCGTCGTCCCGACCTCGGTCATCCCGCACACTCCGTTCCCGCACCGCACAGCGCCAGGCCGCCGGTGGCGTCGGCCACCCGCTCGACGAGGTCGGTGCGGGGCTCGAAGCCGAGCGCCTCCTCCACGTCGAAGATCAGCTCGGCGTCGGCGTCGTCCGCGAAGGCGAACTCGTAGGTCACGCAGCCCCCGTCGAACAGGTAGTAGCGCGTGGTCTTCAGCCCCGGGGGCAGCTGCTCGGGCCGCTCGAAGCGCTCCGTTCCGATCTCGTCGCTCGGCGTGGGCGTGGCGTCCCCGACCTCGCAGTCGCCGGGGCGCAGCAGCGTCGCCTCGACGGCATGGTCGCCGGCCTGGTCCGAGTCCAGCCAGAACCGGGCCTCGTGCCGCTCGACGTGCACGCCACCGAGCTCCCAGCCGGCGGGCAGGGCCGCCAGGCACGGGATGCGGGTGGCCGACGGCACCGCCTGGGCCATCAGCACCTCGACCTCGTCCGTTCCGCAGTCGGGCGATCCCGCGATGTCGAGGTCGTGGGCCGGGCTGAACATGTCGACGACCTGGATCGTCGCCAGGATCAGTACCACCACCACGCCCACCGCCAGGGCCACCCGCCTCAGGCTCCAGCGCTGCAGCGAGATCCGCGGGCGGTGAGGCGCCAGGTCCCGGAACTCGCCGATGAGGTCGCGCCGGTCGGCCTTCAGCACCGAGCGCAGCTGGGTGGGGCTGGCCACGCCCCGGGTGGCGGCGAACGCCTCGGCGACGTCGTCCGGTGTGAACAGCCGCAGCGCCCGCCGGTAGACCCGCTCGGGCTCGCTGCGGGACGCGAGCACCAGCATCATGTTCCCGAGGTCGACCGCCTGCCGCCACGGCGACGGGCGGACCTGGCTGAACGCAGCGTCGATGAGGTACACCCGCCCGCCGCTCACCATCAGGTTGGCGGGCTTGATGTCCCGATGGGCGAGCCCGACGTCCCACAGGCGGCGGATGATCCCGAGCGCCTGGTCGATCATGGCGTCGTCGACGTCGACCTCGCCGATCTCCACCCCGCCCTCGATGAAGCTCGCGACCAGCATGTACTCCCGGTCGGGTGTGATCTCCACGATGCCGTAGGGCGTGGCCGTGGGGATGCCGGCGTCGCGCAGCAGGCGCAGGGCGTAGTCCTCGTACTCGACCAGCCGGCGCACGTTCTCGAACCGGGTCTCGTCCTCCAGTCTCCCGTAGAGGATGCGGCGGCCGAGCTTGTACCAGCGGTCCGCCCGCACGTGGTTGATGGCGAAGAGCTTGGCGAACAGGAATGTGTCGGCCGCCTCCCCCTCGTCGCTCGTGGTCGCCACCCGCAGCCGGAGCGGCGTGGAGCCGCCGGATCCCTCCAGTCCCACGGGCTTGGCCTCGAGCACGTCGAGCCCGAGCTGGTCCCGCACCGCCCGCACTATGGCGTCGCCCCGGCGGCCGCCGACGTCGAGGTGGGCCGTCTTGCCGTGGCCGTAGGTCACGGGGACGTAGGCGTTCGGCGTGAACAACCGGAACGCTCCGAGGGGGAACGCGATGCCGAGGATCAGCGCGGCGACGTCGTCGAAGGGATGGTCGACGGCCAGGTACAGCCGGGCGGCCACGAACACCGCGAGCACGGCTGCGACGATCCACTTGGCCTGGTTCCGGGGGCGCCCGGCGGGCACCAAGCTGTAGACGACCGCCACCAGAAGAGAGGCGAGCACCACCACCGGCGGCGACGGTGACGAGAACCCGGCCCACCGGCCGATGATCGTCACGTCATAGGGGCGGGGCCGCGAGAAGGCCTCGTACAGTGCGAGGCCCACGAACTGCATCACCATGATGCTGACGATGAACGTGAACAGGTGCCGCCATCTCCGGAACACCATCAGGGCCACGAGCAGGGCGATGGCCGCGAGGGTGAACAACCAGCCGGTGAGCACCCGGTCGATGCCCCGGGCGAGTGTGGTGAGCCACGCCATGCGCACGTGGGCGATCTGGCGGAGGACGAACGCGTCGAACTGGTCGACCGCCGTTCGGGCGCCGGACGAGGCCAGCAGGATCACGATGGCCGCCACCACGACGATCAGCGCGATGAGCCACAGCTTGCCGGTGGTGCCCAGGCTGCGGGGCAGCGGCGGCGCCGCCCCGGTCGGCCGCCGCCGGCGCCGCGTCCGCCGCAGGCGGGCCCGACCCACCGACGCGTCGAACGTGTCGAGCGGGCCCGTGCCGACGTCGGCCGTGGCCTCGGTCGGTCGGGCCTCGCCCGGGGCGGTCATGCCAGTCCCTCCGCCGCCAGCCAGCGTTCGGCCACCGCCCGGGCGGGCTCGCCGGTCGCGACCTCGTCGTTGAGGGCCTGGAGCGTCTCCGTGGTGAGGCGGGCCGAGACGGCGTCGACGGCGTCGACGAATGCGGCGCCCTCCCGGTCGATCACCTCCGCCCGCACGATCGGCGTGACGTTCTCGGCCGGCTGCAGTGCCTTGTCGTCGGTCAGAACCACCAGCCCGTCGCGGGCGACGCGCGGGTCGGTCGTGAACAGCAGGGCTGCGTCGACGTGGCCGCCGGCCAGGGCCTGGTGGGTGAGCGGACCGCCGACGTCGAGCGGCATGAACGCCCCGAACCGCAGGCCGTACACCGACTCGAGCCCGGCCAGGCAGAACGGCCGCCTGTCGCAGCCCGGCGGGCCGCCGAACGTGAGGTCCCCGGCCACGTCCCGCAGGTCGCTGATCGTCGCCAGGTCGTAGCGCTCGGCCACCTCCGGCGTGACCACCACGGAGTTGGCGTCCTGGGCCGGGGCGGGGGCGAGCGGCACGAGCGGGGTGCCGGCCAGGCGCCGCTCCAGCGCGGCGTGGGTGGCGTCCGGGTCGGTCGGCGGCAGGTCGCCGCCCGCACCGAAGAACTCGAGCATCGTGCCCGCGTACTCGGGAACGAACTCGACCAGGCCCCGGGCCAGCGCGGGCTGCACCAGCTCGCGGGGACCGGCGGCGAGCCGGTACTCCACGTCGTAGCCCGAGCCGGCAAGCGCCTGCCCGTAGATCTCGGCCAGGAGCTCGTTCTCCGGGAAGTCGAACGACCCCACCGTGACCGCGCCGTCGTCGAGCGCATCCGCGCCCGGCTCGGCCGTCGGGTCGCTGCACGACGCCGCCAGCAGGCAGAGCGCGACCGTGCCCACGAGGAGCCCAGCTGGCCTCCGGGCACGCATTCGTGGAACCCCCCTGTCCTCGCGGCGGACGACCAGCATCCCACAGGGTGCTGACCAGGGGAACCATTGCCATGCCCGGCGGCCCGGGGGAGACTGCGGGGGCGCCGGCCCCGGAGCTGGCGCCCCGAGGAGGACGGGCGCATGGTGCAGGCAGAGCCGGAGGCCGCCACGACGGTCGAGCCTGCGGGTGGCCCCGCCCGGCCCGCCCGGCCCGCCACCGGCTGGCGCAACCCCCGCGTCCGCCGCGCGCTGCAGGCGGCGATCTCGCTGCTGATCGTCGGCGGGATCTTCTACTTCGTGCTGGGCCAGTTCGCCGACCTGTCGTCGGTGTGGGCCGCCATCCGCTCCCTGACCTGGCGGGAGATCTCGATCCTGCTCGTGGTCGCGGCCTGGAACCTCGTCACGTACTGGATGCAGCTGGTCGTCTGTACCCCGGGGCTGACCTACCCGCAGGCGGTGGTGCTCACCGAGTCCACGACGGCCGTGTCCAATGCGCTGCCGGCCGGCGGCGCCATCGGCGTCGGCCTGACGTACTCGATCCTGGGGTCGTGGGGGTTCTCCAACTCCCGGGTGACCCTGGCGGTCCTGACCAGCGGCATCTGGAACAACTTCGCCAAGCTGGGCCTGCCCGTGGTCGCGCTGGCCATCCTGGCCGTCCAGGGCGAGGGCGGCGGCGGCAGCCTGGTCGCGGCGATGGCGGGGCTCGCGGGGCTGATCGCCGCCGTGGTCATCTTCGCCCTGATCCTGCGGAGCGAGAGCTTCGCCCGGGCGCTGGGCCTGTTCGTGGAGCGCATCGCCAACCGGGTCCGGGGCTGGCTCCACAAATCGCCGGCGGAGGGCTACGACCGGGCCGTCCTCAAGTTCCGGGCCCGGACAGTGGGGTTCGTCCACCACCGCTGGATCCTGCTCACGGTGGTGACCGTGATCGGCCACCTGTCGCTGTACCTCGTGCTGCTGGTGTCCCTGCGGGTGATGGGCGTGCCCGAGCAGGACGCCTCCTGGGCTCAGGTCCTGGCCGTGTTCGCCTTCGCCCGCCTGATCACCGCCATCCCGCTGACCCCCGGCGGCGTCGGCATCGTCGAGCTGGCCCTGATCGGCGGCATCACCAGCGCCGGCGGCGAGCGGGCCGAGGTGGTGGCCGCGGTGCTGATCTTCCGGCT
Organism: Acidimicrobiales bacterium; assembly: GCA_035649475.1. Lineage (GTDB taxonomy): Bacteria > Actinomycetota > Acidimicrobiia > Acidimicrobiales > VFJN01 > ZC4RG19. The sequence goes on along the minus strand of DASRJM010000208.1, from coordinate 46,361 downwards.
GCTGACCTACGTCGTGCCGATCCTGTTCGGGGCGCTGACCTACCTCTACTGGCGCCGCAACCGGTCGTGGCGGGACTCGGCACCCCCGGCCCCGGAGTGGCTGACGCCCACGCTCGCCGCCATCGACGAACCCGCGGTCACCAGGGCGTGAACCACCGGGTGGGGGCGAAGCGCGCCACCCCCGGCCCGTGGCGGGCCGGCACCAGCACGCTGACCCCCCGGTCGGCGGGCGGGTCGCCCGCGGGGCCGAGCGGCAGGTCGAGACCGGAGACCTCCTCGCCGGCGTAGGCCACGCGGATCGGGACCGCCCGGGCGACACGGTCGGCGATGGTCGTGAGCCACGCATCGACCGGCTCCCGCCAGGCCCGGTTCAACTCGTAGCCGTCGATCGGGTGGCGGAGCGTCGGCACCAGTCGCTCCAGGGCGCCCACGGGCAGGCACACGTCGACCCAGTCGCCGGGCTGGCCTGCGGTGGCCGTCACGACGTGGGTGACGCACACCATCCGGCCCGCGGGCGTGGCCGCCCAGCCGTAGGCCGACCGCGCCGCCGGCAGGGTGAGGCGCTCGGGTGCCAGGCGGTCCTGGTCCTCGGGCGCGGCGAACCCGTCCAGGTAGCAGCCCTCCAGGTCGGGATGCGCCCACGCCGCCCGCAGCGCCGCTGTGACGTCGGCGCCGGGGGCGAGGTGAACAGCCAGCTCGTAGTACGACCCGGCCCAGTTCTCCCGGTCGGTGAACGCCGTGGGATCGGGCACCGGCGTAGTCAACCGCGCCCGGGGACGGTGGCGCGGCGCAGCCGCTCGCCGGGCTACCCTGCCGCAGTTCGTCGAGGCCATGCGTTACGTGCAGGGCGCCCGGATCGCCGAGCCCGCCGGGTGACCCGGGCGAGCTTGCCGTTCGCGGCCTGCACCCGTAGGCTTGTACGTCGCTCTGGGCGCGCCGCGCGCCCATGCACCCGCACGAGAATCACACGAAGGTGGCACGCGTGCCCACGTACACCCCGAAAGCTTCAGAGATCCAGCGTGCCTGGTACGTCGTCGACGCCGAGGGCATGGTCCTCGGTCGGCTCGCCACCGAGGTGGCCCGGGTGCTGCGGGGAAAGCACAAGCCGACCTTCGCCCCCCACCTCGACACGGGCGACCACGTGATCGTGGTCAACGCCGACAAGGTCGTGCTCACCTCCGACAAGGCCGACCGCAAGGTCGTCTACCGCCACTCCGGCTACCCCGGCGGGATCAAGGCCGAGACCTACGGCCGCCTGCTCGCCCGCAGGCCCGAGGAGGCGGTGCGCCGCAGCATCCGCGGCATGCTCCCCAAGACCCGGCTCGGCCGCCAGCAGATCACCAAGCTCAAGGTGTACGCCGGGCCGACCCACCCCCACGCCGCCCAGCAGCCGCAGACCCTCGACGTGGCCCACGCCCGCCGACCCACCGCTTAGGACGCCCAGGACATGCCCACCCCGCTCGCGCAGACCACCGGCCGCCGCAAGGGCGCCGTCGCCCGTGTCCGGATCCGTCCGGGCACCGGCACGATCACGATCAACGACCGCGACGTCGCCAACTACTTCCCGTCGAAGGCGCACCAGATGATCCTCACCGAGCCGCTGCGCCTCACCAGCACCGACGAGAACTACGACATCGACGCCACCCTGCACGGCGGCGGCGTGTCCGGCCAGGCCGGCGCCCTGCGCCTCGGCATCGCCCGGGCCCTCGTCGAGCTCGACTCCGAGATGCGGACGACCCTCAAGCGGGCGGGCTTCCTGTCGCGCGACCAGCGGGAGAAGGAGTCCAAGAAGTACGGCCTCAAGAAGGCCCGCAAGGCTCCGCAGTACTCCAAGCGTTGATCCCCTCGTCGGGGCGCCCGTGCTGAAGTTCGGGACAGACGGCGTGCGCGGGGTCGCCAACAGCGAGCTGACCCCGGAGCTGGCGCTGGCGCTGGGTCGTGCCGCGGCCCGGGTGCTGCGCGGGGCGCGCTTCGCCGTCGGCCGTGACACCCGGCGCTCGGGGCCGCTGCTGGAGGCCGCGCTGAGCGCCGGCCTGGCGGCCGAGGGCGTCGACGTCGCGTCGCTCGGCGTGGTGCCGACGCCCGCGGTGGCCTGGTGGTCCGACACCGAGGCCGCGCCGGCGGCGATGGTGTCGGCCTCCCACAACCCGTTCGGCGACAACGGCATCAAGCTGTTCTCCGCCGGCGGCCGCAAGCTGGCCGACGACGTCGAGGAGGCGCTCGAGGCCGAGCTGGCCCGACTCCTGGCCGAGGGGCCGAACGGCGGCGGCGCCGCCCGCACCGGCGCGGGCGTCGGGGCCGTGACCCCCGCGGTCGGGGCGCTCGACGGCTACGCGGCCTCGGTGGCGGCCTCCCTGGCGGGCCGGCGCCTGGACGGGCTGTCGGCGGTCGTGGACTGCGCCCACGGCTCGGCCTCGGTCGTGGCGCCCGGCGTGCTGCGCGACCTGGGCGTCGAGGTCGAGGTCCTCCACGCCGAGCCGGACGGCACCAACATCAACGCCGGCTGCGGCTCGACCCACCCGGACGCGCTGGCCGCGGCGGTGATGTCCCGCGGCGCCGACGTCGGGATCGCCTTCGACGGCGACGCCGACCGGGTCCTGCTCGTGGACGAGGCCGGCGCGCTGGTGGACGGCGACCAGATCATTGCCCTGTGTGCGCTCGATCGCCACGACCGGGGGGTGCTGCCGGGCGACGCCGTGGTGGTCACTGTGATGACCAACCTCGGCTTCCGGCTGGCCATGGAGAAGTCGGGCATCGAGGTGGTCGAGACGGCGGTGGGCGACCGCTACGTGCTGGAGGCGCTGGAGTCCCGGGGCCTGGCGCTCGGCGGCGAGCAGAGCGGTCACGTGATCTTCCGGGACCTCGCCACCACCGGCGACGGGCTGCTCACCGCGGTCCAGGCGCTGGACGTGGTCGTCCGGTCGGGCTGGCCGCTGGCCGCGCTGGCCGGCGAGGCCATGACCCGACTGCCCCAGGTGCTGCGCAACGTGCGGGTGCGCGAGCGCGACCCGGCGATTCTCCGCGGCCTGGCCCCGGTGCTGGCGGCCGTCGAGGCCCGGCTGGGCTCGTCGGGCCGGGTGCTCCTCCGGCCCAGCGGCACCGAGCCCCTGATCCGGATCATGGCCGAGGCGCCGACAGAGGCCGAGGCCGACGCGGCGGTGTCCGAACTGGTGGCCGAGGCCGAGCGCCTGGCCGGCGGGCCCCGCCGTGGCTGACCGTCCGTAGACTGGCCGGCCATGTGCGGGATCATCGCCGTCGTCCGGCGGCCGGGATCGAGGCGTGCGCCGGAGTCCGGCGACGTCGTGGGCCCGTTGCACGAGGCGATGTCCGCCCTGGCCGGCGGGGCGACGCTGTCCGATGCGTGCGCCACCGCTGCCGGTCTGGTCGAGGCGGCCGACGCCCAGCTGCGGGGCGCCGAGGGCGTCCACGCGCTCGTCCACGACCGCCGGCTGCTGGCCGAGGTCGAGGGTGTGTGCGCGTCGCTGGCGAGCACGGTGGCCGTCATCGAGGCCCGCCTCGACGAGGGCGCCGGCAACGGCGCCGCGGGCGACGGCGGTGCCGGCGCCGAGGCGGTCAACGCCGCGGTCACCCGGCTCAAGGACGCCGTGTGGGCGGTCGAGCGCGACCGGGCCCGCACCGCCCGGGCGGTCGCCGACCTGGCGGGCAGTGAGCCGTGTTGGGCGGCCACCGAGGGCTACACCTCTATCCAGCAGGCGCTGTCGGCCATCGACCGGCTGGAGGTGCGGGGCCGCGACTCGGCCGGCGTCCACGTCCTCGTCCGGGACCACGGCCTCGACCTCGACAGCGCCGCCGTTCGGGGCCTGCTCGGCGAGCGGGCCCGCGACCCGCTGTTCCGGTCGGGCGCGGTCAGGGTCGTCGACGGCTGCTTGGCCTTCGTCTACAAGGCCGCGGCCGAGATCGGCGAGCTGGGCGACAACACCCGGGCCCTGCGCGAGGCCATCCGGGGCGACGAGCTGCTGCGCCTCGCGCTCGGCGGCACGGACGCCTCGGCCGTCGTGCTCGGGCACACCCGCTGGGCTTCGGTCGGCATCATCAGCCAGCCGAACGCCCACCCGGTCGACAGCGCCGAGGAGGGGAGTGACGGCGCGCCCTACATCGTGGCCGCCCTCAACGGCGACGTCGACAACTTCGCCGACCTCAAGGCGCTCGACGGCCTGCGCATCGCGCCCGAGATCACCACGGACGCCAAGGTCATCCCCACGCTGGTGGCCCGGCGGGTGGCCGAGGGCAGCGACCTGGCCGGGGCGTTCCGGTCGAGCGTGGCCAGCTTCGAGGGCTCGGTCGCCATCGCCGCGGCCGCGTCAGCGGCGCCGGACCAGGTGCTCCTCGCGCTGCGGGGCAGCGGCCAGGCCCTCTACGTGGGGCTGGCCGACGATGCCTACGTCGTGGCCAGCGAGCCGTACGGCGTCATCGAGATGACCCCCCGCTACGTCCGCATGGACGGCGAGACGCCGGCCAACCCCGACAACCCCACCGCCAGCCGCGGGCAGATCGTCGTGCTCGACGGACGCCGGGCCGGGACGCCGGAGGGCGTGGGGCGCGTCGCCTACGACGGCACGCCGCTGCCAGTGACCGAGGCCGACATGGCCGAGGCGCAGATCACCACCCGGGACATCGACCGGGGGACGTTCCCCCACTTCCTGCTCAAGGAGATCACCGAGTCGCCGGCCAGCTTCCGCAAGACGCTGCGGGGCAAGATGGTCGAGCGGGACGGCGCCCTCGCCGTGGTCCTCGGGCCCGAGGCGCTGCCCGACGACGTGCGGTCCGCCCTGCGGGACGGCCGCATCCGACGCGTGCTGGTGGTCGGCCAGGGCACCGCGGCGGTGGCCGGGCAGGCCATGGCCGCCGCCCTGGAGCAGTTCTGCGCCGAGGCCGGGCCGCGCGTCGAGGCCCTTCCCGCCACCGAGCTGTCGGGCTTCGGCCTGCGGCCCGACATGTCCGGCACGCTGGTCGTGGCCATCAGCCAGTCGGGCACCACCACCGACACCAACCGCACGGTCGACCTGGTCCGATCCCGGGGCGCCCGGGTGATCGCGATCGTCAACCGGCGGGGCAGCGACCTGACCGACAAGGCCGACGGTGTCCTGTACACGTCCGACGGGCGGGACGTCGAGATGTCGGTGGCGTCGACGAAGGCGTTCTACAGCCAGATCGCCGCCGGACTGCTGCTGGCCGCGGCCGTCGCCGCCGAGGTCGGCGGCAAGGTCGACCAGGCGGTGCTGCGGGCGCTGCGCGACCTGCCGGCCGCCATGGCCGAGGTCGTCGCCCGCCGGCCGGCGGTGGCCGAGGCCGCCCACCGGCTCGCCCCGTCCAAGCGCTACTGGGCGGTCGTCGGCAACGGCGTGAACCGCATCGCCGCCGCCGAGGTGCGGATCAAGCTGTCCGAGCTCTGCTACAAGTCGATCGCCAGCGACTCGACCGAGGACAAGAAGCACATCGACCTGTCCTCCGAGCCGCTGATCCTGGTGTGCGCGGCCGGGCTGGTGGGCTCGACGGCCGACGACGTGGCCAAGGAGGTGGCGATCTACCGGGCCCACAAGGCGTCGCCGATCGTCATCGCCACCGACGGCCAGTCCCGCTTCGCCTCGGCGCTGCACGTGCTCACGGTCCCCGAGACCCACCCGGCGCTGGCCTTCGTGCTGTCGGCCATGGCCGGGCACCTGTTCGGCTACGAGGCCGCGCTGGCCATCGACGCCCAGGCCCGCCCGCTGCGGGAGGCCCGGGCCGCCATCGAGGCCGTCACCGCGTCCGGCGACGGCGGCGGCCGCCGCGACGGCGAGGCCCAGCTCCGGCGGCTGGCCCGCGAGCTCGAGCCGGTGACTCGGCGCTACTTCGACGGCCTGCGGGTCGGCGCCTACAACGGCCACCTCGAGGCCTCGACCGCCGTGCGCCTGGCCGCCCTGTTCCGCTATGCGCTGGGCATCCTCCCGCTCGAGGCCTACAGCTTCGACGGCGGCAAGGTCGGCACCCCCGCGGTGGTGATCGACGACCTGACCGGGGCGCTGACCGTGGCCATCGAGGAGCTGACCCGGCCGGTCGACGCGATCAAGCACCAGGCGAAGACCGTCACCGTCGGCATCTCCCGCAGCGACGAGACGCTGCTGGAGGTACCGCTGGTGCGCGAGGTCGTCGCCACCGGCGCCCCCCGCGACCAGCTCACCTACCGGACGCTGCGCACGCTGGCCGACATCAGCCCGAGCGTCGCCGGCGTGGTCGGCTTCACGCGCTACGCCATCGAGGGCCGGCCGGGCGACGACGGCGACGCCACGATCGCGGTGGTCGACCGGGGCGGCATCGCCCGGGACCTGCCCAGCCGCACCGAGCGGTCCCCGGAGCTGCGAGGCACCAAGCACCGCGTCGCCAACGAGCGCGAGGTGCTGGTGGCCCGGGGCCGGAGGGACGGCCGGACGCTCGTCATCGTCCCCGAGGTCAAGGACGGCCAGACGACCGGCATCACGCTGCTGCACGTGCGGTTCGCCGACCGGCTGCCGGTGGCGACCGCCCGGGGCGTGCTCCAGGGCTACCGCAACCGCTACGCGGTCCTGCGGGACGCGGTGCAGGAGACCGAGCCCACGTTCCGGGAGGACCTGCTGGCCGACATCCCGGTCGACGTCCTGCTCACCGACCCGATCAACCAGTTGGCCGACCGCTGGCGGACGGCGTGACGACCAGCGCCCGCAGGAGCGCGCCATGAGCACCGTGCTCGGGGTGGGCGTCGACCTGTGCGAGGTCAACCGCCTGCGGCGGACCCTGACCCGGACGCCGGGCTTCGCCACCCGCGTCTACACCGACGCCGAGCGGGCCCACTGCAACCGCCGCCGCGACCCCACCGAGGGCCTCGCCGCCCGCTTCGCGGCCAAGGAGGCCGTGCTCAAGGCCATGGGCAAGGGCATCGGCGCCTGTGCGTTCCGGGACATCGAGGTGGTGCGGGCGTCCTCGGGCGCGCCATCGATCGTCCTTCACGACTCGGCCGCCCGACTGGCCGCGGACCACGGCGTGACCGCCTGGAAGCTCAGCCTCACCCACACCGCCACGATGGCCGAGGCCGTCGTGATCGCTCTCGGCGACTCGTGACGGCTCGTTAGCGTGGGGGCGGCATGGTCCCGGTCCTGACCCCCGAGGAGATGGCGGACGTCGACGCGGCCGCGCCAGAGCCGGTCGAGGAGCTCATCGCCCGGGCCGGGGCGGCGGTGACCCGCCACGCCCTCGACCTGATGGGCGGGGCCTACGGCCGGCGGGTCGTGGTAGTGGCGGGCAAGGGCAACAACGGGGCGGACGGCCGGGCCGCGGCCGAGCGGCTGCGGCGCCGTGGCGTCCGGGTCCAGGTCGTCGACGCCGCCGGAGCGCCTGAGCGGCTGCCGGACGCGGACCTGGCCATCGACGCGGCGTACGGGACCGGCTTCCGAGGCGAGTACACCCCGCCCGACGTGGGCGGCACGCCCGTGCTCGCCGTCGACATCCCGAGCGGAGTCGACGGAGTCACCGGGCAGGTCCACGGCCGGGCCCTGGCCGCCGAGCGCACGGTCACGTTCGCGGCGCTCAAGCCCGGCCTGCTGTTCCACCCGGGCCGGCGGCTGGCCGGCGAGGTCGTGCTGGCCGACATCGGGCTGGACGTGTCGGGTAGGGGCCGGGCCGAGCTGGTGGAGGCGTCCGACGTCGCCGCCTGGGTCCCCGATCGGGACGCGGAGGCCCACAAGTGGCGCAGCGCGGTCGTGCTGGCCGCCGGGTCGCCGGGGATGACCGGGGCCGCCCACCTGGCCGCCCGGGCCGCCCAGCGGGCCGGGGCCGGCATGGTCCGCGTGGCGTCGCCCGGGGTGGGCCACGACCCCGCTCTCCCGACCGAGGCGGTCGGCATCCAGGTCCCCGCCGCCGGTTGGGACGACGCGGTCCTGGCCCAGCTCGACCGGGTGGGCGCGCTGGTCGTGGGCCCCGGCCTGGGCCGTGGCGCCCCGGCCGTGACCGTGGTCCACCACCTCGTCGGCGCCGCCGACGTCCCCGTCCTGGTCGACGGCGACGGCCTGTGGGCTCTCGGCGACCAGGTGGTCGACCTGGTCGGCCGGCGGACGGCGCCCACCGTGCTCACGCCCCACGACGGCGAGTACGCCCGCCTCGCCGGCCACCCGCCCGGCGACGACCGCCTGTCCGCCGCCCGTGACCTGGCCGCTGCCACCGGGGCGATCGTGCTGCTCAAGGGCCCGACCACGGTCGTCGCCCAGCCCGACGGCCGGGCCCGGCTGTCGACCGCCGGCGACGCCCGACTCGCCACCGCCGGCACGGGCGACGTGCTGTCCGGGATCATCGGGGCGCTGCTGGCCCAGCGGGTCGACGCCTTCGCGGCGGCGGCCGCCGGCGCCTGGCTCCACGGCACCGCCGCCGAGCTGGGGCCCGAGCGGGGCCTCGTGGCCTCGGACGTGGTCGAGCGGCTGCCCGACGTGCTCGACATCCTGGAGGAGGCGTGATGGCCCGCGCCTGGGCCGAGATCGACCTCGGCGCCGTCCGCCACAACGTGTCCGTGTTGTGCGAGATCGCCCGGCCGGCGCGGTTCTGCGCGGTCGTCAAGGCCAACGGCTACGGCCACGGCGCCGCGCCGGTCGCCCGGGCCGCGCTGGAGGCCGGGGCCGACTGGCTGGCCGTGGCCCAGGTCGAGGAGGCGGTGGCGCTGCGGGACGCCGGCATCGAGGCCCCGCTGCTGCTGCTGTCCGAGCCGCGGCCCGACGAGATCGCCGACGCCCTGGCCACCCGCGCCCGCCTGGTGCTCTACAGCCCGGAGGTCCTCACCGCGGTGGCACGGGCGGTGCACGCCGGGCGGCTGCCGCCGGCCACCGTCCACCTCAAGGCCGATACCGGGATGCACCGCGTCGGCGCCCACCCCGACGACGTGATGGCGCTCGCCCGGTCGGTCGACGACCTGGCCCAGGTCGAGCTGGAGGGCGTGTGCACCCACCTGCCGGTGGCCGACGAGCCCGACAACCCCTACACCGCCGACCAGCTCGGCCGCTTCGACGACCTGCTCGACAAGCTCCGGGCCGGCGGCGTCGACACCGGCATCGTCCACGCCGCCAACTCGGCCGGCCTGCTGTGCCACCCCTCGGCCCGCTACGACCTCGTGCGGTGCGGGATCGCGGTGTACGGCATCCCGCCGGCCCCGGCCCTGGCGCGGCTGGCCGACCTGCGCCCGGTGATGCGGCTCGCGTCCGAGGTGTCGTTCGTGAAGGTGGTGGCCGCAGGCGAGGGCATCTCCTACGGCCACCGGCACCGCCTGGCGCGGGAGTCGACGATCGCCACCGTGCCCATCGGCTACGCCGACGGCGTGTTCCGGTCGCTGCCGCTGGCCGGGCAGGAGGTCCTGGTACACGGCGAGCGGCGGCCGATCGTCGGCGTCGTCACCATGGACCAGCTCATGGTCGACTGCGGGCCCGACGCCGACGTCCGGCCGGGCGACGAGGTCGTCCTGCTGGGCGGCCAGGGCAACCAGCGGATCACCCCCGACGAGTGGGCCGCCCGGCTGGGCACGATCGCCTACGAGGTGGTGTGCGCCATCGGGTCCCGGGTGGCGAGGACCTACCGGTGATCACCGCCGTCGCCGGCGTGCGCGCCGGCCACTGGACCGACGCGGCCGCCGCGACGGGCTGCACCGTCGTGCTGCTGCCGGAGGGCACGGTCGCCTCGGGCGAGGTGCGGGGCGGTGCGCCGGCCACCCGGGAGTTCGACCTCCTCGACCCGCTCTGCCTGGTGGACCGGCTCGACGCGGTGGTCCTGACCGGCGGCTCGGCGTTCGGGCTGGCGGCCGCCGACGGCGTGATGCGGCACTGCGAGGAGCGGGGCGTCGGCTTCCTCACCCCCGCCGGCCCGGTCCCGATCGTGGTGGCGATGGCGCTGTTCGACCTGGCCGTGGGCGACCCGACGGTCCGCCCCGGCCGGGACGAGGGCTACGCCGCCTGCGTGGCCGCCGGCGACGGGCCGGTGGCGGTCGGCGCCGTCGGCGCGGGGACGGGGGCGCAGGTCTCGGGGCCGGAGTTCCCGGCCCGGGCGCCCGGCGGGCTCGTGACCGCGGCCGTCGAGGTCGACGACCTGGTGGTGGCGGCCCTGGTGGCGGTCAACGCCGCCGGCCTGCCCGGCGGGCACGACCGGCTGGCGGTGGACGTCGCCCGGACCCTGCGGGGGGCGAAGCCGTTCGGGGCGACCCTCGGCAACACCACCATCGGTGTCGTGGCGACCAACGCCCGGCTCACCAAGGCCGGCTGCCACCTGGTGGCCCAGGGCGCGCACGACGGCCTGGCCCGATCCGTGTTCCCCGCGCACACCCGCAGCGACGGCGACGCGTTCGTGGCTGCCGCCACCGGGGACGTCGAGGCGGAGGCCGACGTGGTCCGGGCACTCGCGGTCCACGTCGTGGCGCGGGCCATCGGCTCCCTCGGCGACAGCGGTCCGGGCGGCGCCGCAAACAGCGATCGGTAGTCTCGCGGCCGTGGACGCCGCCACGCTCACGGCTCGCACCACCTCCGTCGACGAGACCCGCGACCTGGCCGCGGCCGTCGGCGCCCTGGCGCGCCCCGGAGACCTGGTCGTGCTGGCCGGCGACCTCGGGGCGGGCAAGACCGCGTTCACGCAGGGCTTCGGCCGGGCGCTCGACGTCACCGAGCCGATCACCAGCCCGACGTTCACGCTGGCCCAGCAGTACGAGGGCCGGCTGACCGTCCACCACCTCGACGTCTACCGGCTCGACCAGCTCAACGAGGTGGCCGACCTCGGCCTGTCCGAGCTGCTGGACGACCGGGGCGTCGTGCTCATCGAGTGGGGCGACGCCATCCTCCCGGTGCTGCCGAAGGAGTTCCTCGAGGTGCGGCTGACGTTCGGGGACGGCGACGACGACCGGGAGGTGGCGCTGCGCAGCGTCGGGCCTGCCTGGGCGCGGCGCCAGGCGTCCCTGCACGAGGCCGTCTCCCCGTGGACGGGCGCCGCACCGTGCTGATCCTCGGCATCACCACGTCGACCGTGCAGGTCGGCTGCGCCATCGGCGGGCACGAGGGCGTGCTGGCACAGGTCCATTCCAGCCGCGGCAAGCGCCACGCCGAGTCGCTGACGCCGGCCATCGACTTCCTGCGCCAGCAGGCCCGCATCGACCTGGACGAGATCGGCTGCGTGGCCGTCGACGTCGGCCCCGGCCTCTTCACCGGCCTGCGGGTCGGGGTGGCGGCGGCCAAGGCCATGGCCCACGCCCTGAGGGTGCCGATGGTGGGCGTGGCCAGCCTCGATCTGCTGGCCTTCCCGGTGCGGTGGACGCCCCGGTTGATCGTGGCCGCCATCGACGCCCGGCGGGGCGAGCTGTTCACGGCCGCCTACCGCCAGGTCCCCGGCGGGATCCAGCGGCTGGGTGAGCGGCGGGTGTCGACCCCCGACGACCTGGCCGGCGACCTGGAGGCGACCGGCGAGGACGTGCTGCTGGTCGGCGACGGGGGGCTGCGCTACCACGAGGCGTTCGAGGACGTGGCGCGAGTCGAGCTGACCGACCAGGGCATGGCCCACCCGTCGGCGGCCTCGTTGGTGCAGCTGGCCCACGCCCGGGCGCTGCGGGAGGACTTCGTGCAGCCGTGGGACGTGGAGCCGCTCTACCTGCGGCGGCCCGACGCCGAGATCAACTGGGAGACCCGGGACGGCCGGGTGTCCCGGCCGCCCGAGGGCGGCACCGCGCCCGAGCCCGCCGAGGGGGCCGGGGGCGCCTGATGGCCCGCCCGCTGCCGAGCCCGACGCCCGATCCGGAGGACCTGGAGGTCCGGCTCACCGCCATGCGGCGCCGGCACCTGCGGGGGGTGCTGCGCATCGAGCAGCAGGTGTACCCGCGGCCGTGGACGTTCGGCCTGTTCCTGTCGGAGATCGGCCAGCGGGCGACGCGGCTGTACCTCGTGGCCCGGGTGCGGGGAGAGGTCGTCGGCTACGCCGGCCTGTTCCGGGCGGTCGACGACGGCCACATCACCACGGTGGCCGTGGACCCGGCGTGGCAGCGCCACGGGATCGCCACGCGGATGCTGCTGGCCCTGGCCCGCGGCGCCGAGGAGCGGGGGTGCGTCAACCTCACGCTGGAGGTGCGCATGTCCAACACCGGCGCCCAGGCCCTGTACCAGCGCTTCGGCTTCGTTCCGGCGGGGGTTCGCAAGGGCTACTACCCCGAGACCGGCGAGGACGCCCTGGTCATGTGGGCCAACGACATCGACGCCCCGCCCTACGCCGCCCGCCTCGCCTCCCTCGAGCGCACGGTCCCGGGCCGCACGGTCATCGACGGCGGCTGGCTCTGAACGCCACGTAGGCTGGTGCGATCATGAGGGACCGGATCCTGGGCATCGAGACGTCGTGCGACGAGACCGCCGCGGCCGTGGTCGAGCGGGCCGCGCTGGTGCGGTCGTCGGTCGTGGCGAGCCAGATCGACCGCCACGCCCGCTACGGGGGCGTGGTGCCCGAGATCGCCAGCCGGGCGCACGTCGAGATGCTCACGCCCGTCGTGGCCGAGGCGCTGGTGGAGGCCGGCGTCGCCGACGACGAGATCGACGCGGTCGCGGCCACCACGGGGCCCGGCCTGGTCGGCAGCCTGCTCGTCGGCGTCAGCGCCGCCAAGGCGCTCGCCCTGGTGTGGGACGTCCCGTTCGTGGGCGTGAACCACCTGGAGGGCCACCTCTACGCCTCGTTCCTGGAGGAGCCCGACCTGGAGATGCCGCTGGTCGTCCTGCTCGTGTCCGGCGGCCACACGTTGCTCGTCCACATGGAGGACCACGGGCGCTACCGCCTCCTGGGCTCGACCATCGACGACGCCGCCGGCGAGGCGTTCGACAAGGTGGCCCGGTTCCTCGGGCTCGGCTACCCGGGCGGTCCGCTCGTCGACAAGCTGGCCAAGACGGGCGACCCGGAGGCCATCGCCTTCCCGCGGGGGATGATCGACCGCGACGACGAGCACCGCCACGACTTCAGCTTCAGCGGGCTCAAGACCGCGGTCGTCAACCACGTCCGCAAGCACCCCGACGTGTCGACCGCCGACGTGGCCGCCAGCTTCCAGGAGGCCGTGGTCGACGTGCTGGTGACCAAGGCCCGCCGCGCGGCGAAGGAGGTCGGCGCCGAGGGCCTGTGCCTGGGCGGGGGCGTGGCGGCGAACTCCCAGCTGCGGGCCAGCTTTGTCGAGGCCTGCAAGGAGGACGGCTTCCGCCCGTTCGTCCCCAGCCTGGCCATGTGCACCGACAACGCGGCGATGATCGCCGCGGCCGGCTGGTGGCGGCTCCGGTCCGACGGCCCGTCCCCGCTCGACACCGGCGCCACGCCCAACCTCCGCCTGCCGCTCGCGGGCTGATCGCCCGACACCAGGAGGTAGGGTCCCGGCGTTGGGTCGGACCCGTCTCCCCATCCCCGCGGGCGCCGTGATCCGCCGGCGGGCGTTCCTGGCCGGCGTCGCGGCCACCGCCGTCGCCGGCGCCTGCAGCCGCGGCGGTGACGGGGAGGGCGGCGGTGGGAGCGGCGTGTCCGGCGCCCCCGACACCGCGCCAGAGGTGCCGGCCCTGCCGCCCTCGCTGCCGGCCGGGCTGTTCGCCCTGGGCGTGGCGTCCGGCGACCCGCTGACCGACTCCGTGATCCTGTGGACCCGCCTGGTCAGCGACCCCCAGGCCGACGGTGGCGGGCTGCCCGACCAGCCGCTCCCGGTCCGCTGGGAGGTGGCGGCCGACGACGCGTTCGACGACGTCGTGGCGTCCGGGGACGCGGTGGCCGAGCCGGCGCTGGCCCACGCGGTCCACGTCGACGCCTCCGGCCTCGAGCCCGGGACCTGGTACTGGTACCGGTTCAGCGTGGGCGAGACCGCCAGCCCGGTCGGCCGGACCCGCACCGCACCGGCGGGCGACGACGTCGACCGCCTGCGGTTCGCCTTCGCCTCCTGCCAGAACTTCCAGGCGGGGTTCTGGCCCGCCTACGACCACATGACGGCCGAGGACCTCGACCTGATCGTCCACCTGGGCGACTACATCTACGAGGACGGGCCCGACCCGGGTGCCGTGCGCAGCTACGTGTCGCCGGCCCCGACCGACCTGTCCGGCTACCGGCGCCGCCTGGCCGAGTACCGCTCCGACCCGGCGCTGCAGGCCGCGCACGCCCGGGTGCCATGGGTGTGCACGTGGGACGACCACGAGGTCCGCAACAACTACGCCGGCGACGTCCCCGACCGGCCCGACGAGGCCAGCGTGTCGGCCGAGCAGTTCCGCCAGCGCCGGGCCGACGCCTACCAGGCGTACTACGAGCACATGCCGCTGCGGGTCGACCCGCCGAACGGCGCCGAGCTCACGCTGTACCGCACGGTGGGGTGGGGCGACCTGGCCCGGTTCTACGTGCTCGACGGCCGCCAGTACCGCAGCGACCAGGCCTGCGACGCCGACCAGGACGTGGGCATCGTGTGCGCCGAGGCCGATGACGACGACCGCACGATGCTCGGCGTCGACCAGGAGGCGTGGCTCGGCCGCAGGCTGGGCGAGTCCGACGCGACCTGGAACGTCGTGGCGCAGCAGACGATCGTGTCGCCGATCGTGGTGCCGCTCGGCGACGCGGCGGGCGGCAACCTCGACCAGTGGGACGGCTACCGGGCCGCCCGCCGCCGGCTGGTCGACCAGCTCCGCGAGGTCGACAACCCCGTGATCCTGACCGGCGACATCCACGCCAGCGGGGTCGGCCTGGTCAGCGAGGACCCGGACGACCCCGCCAGCCCGCCCGCCGTCCCCGAGCTGGTGGGCACGTCGATCTCGTCCGGCTTCCCGCCGGACCTCGTGGCGCTGGTCGAGGCCGCGGCCGCGGCGTCGCCCGCGGTCCGCTACGTCGAGGCCCGCCGGCGGGGCTACGTGGTGGTCGACGTGACCGCAGAGGAGCTGCGGGCCGACTTCCGCTACGTCTCCACCGTGGACACACCGCAGGCCGACATCGCGACCGGCGCGACCTGGGTCGTCGCGGCCGGCGATCCCGAACCGCGGCCGGCGTGAAGGATCTGGCACTCGGGGGTTGCGACTGCTAACCGCGCCTGCCTAGGGTTAGCAGTCGTATTGGGAGACTGCTAACCCACCGGGGGTTAGCCACCAGCGCCAACGGAGGCGACACACATGGCTTTGCAGCCCCTCGACGATCGCATCGTCGTGAAGCCCGGGGAGAGCGAGGAGACCACCGCCAGCGGCCTGGTCATCCCCGACACCGCCAAGGAAAAGCCGCAGCAGGGCGAGGTCATCGCCGTGGGCCCGGGCAAGCGCTCGGAGCAGACGGGTGACATCATCCCGGTCGGCGTGAGCGTGGGCGACACCGTCCTGTACAGCAAGTACGGCGGCACCGAGGTCACCATCGACGGCGACGACGTCCTCGTCCTGTCGGCGCGTGACGTGCTCGCCATCGTCACCAAGTGAGGCGCTGATGCCGAAGATCCTCAAGTTCGACGAAGACGCGCGCCGCGCGCTCGAGACGGGCGTCAACAAGCTCGCCGACGCGGTCAAGGTGACGCTCGGGCCCAAGGGCCGCAACGTGGTGCTCGACAAGAAGTGGGGCGCGCCGACCATCACCAACGACGGTGTGTCGATCGCCCGCGAGATCGAGCTCGACGACCCCTTCGAGAACATGGGCGCCCAGCTCGTGAAGGAGGTCGCCACCAAGACCAACGACATCGCCGGTGACGGCACCACCACCGCCACGGTGCTGGCCCAGGCGCTCGTGCGCGAGGGCCTGCGCAACGTGGCCGCCGGCGCCAGCCCCACCGGGCTGAAGCGGGGCATCGAGAAGGCCGTCGCCGCCGCGGTCGAGGCCATCCAGAGCCAGGCCAAGGAGATCGACGACCGGTCCGAGATCGCGCAGGTCGCCGCCATCTCGGCCGCCGACCCCGCCATCGGCGAGGTGCTCGCCGACGCCATCGACAAGGTGGGCAAGGACGGCGTGGTCACGGTCGAGGAGTCGAACACCTTCGGCATGGAGCTCGACTTCACCGAGGGCATGCAGTTCGACAAGGGCTACCTGGCCCCGTACTTCGTCACCGACCAGGACCGGCAGGAGGCGATCCTCGAGGACGCCTACATCCTGCTGAACCAGGGCAAGATCAGCTCCGTCCAGGAGCTGCTCCCGGTGCTCGAGAAGGTCATGCAGGGCGGCCGGCCGCTGCTGATCATCGCCGAGGACGTCGAGGGCGAGGCCCTGGCGACCCTCGTGGTGAACAAGATCCGCGGCACGTTCAACAGCGTGGCCGTCAAGGCCCCCGGCTTCGGCGACCGCCGCAAGGCGATGCTGCAGGACATGGCCGTCCTCACCGGCGGCCAGGTCGTGGCCGAGGAGGTCGGCCTCAAGCTCGACGGCATCACCCTCGACCTGCTCGGCCGGGCCAAGAAGGTCATCGTCACCAAAGACACAACCACGATCGTCGACGGTGCCGGAACCGAGGACGAGATCAAGGGCCGCATCGCGCAGATCAAGCGCGAGATCGACGACACCGACTCCGACTGGGACCGCGAGAAGCTGCAGGAGCGGCTGGCCAAGCTCTCCGGCGGCGTGGCCGTGGTCAAGGTCGGCGCGGCCACCGAGGTCGAGCTGAAGGAGAAGAAGCACCGCATCGAGGACGCCCTCTCGGCGACCCGGGCGGCCATCGAGGAGGGCATCGTCGCCGGTGGCGGCACCGCCCTCATCCGCAGCCGTCCCGCGGTGGGCCAGGTCGTCGAGTCGCTGTCCGGCGACGAGGCCACCGGCGCCCGCACCGTCTACTCGGCGCTCGAGGCGCCGACCCGGCTCATCGCCGACAACGCGGGCCTCGAAGGGGCCGTGGCTGTGCGCCAGGTCGGGGCGGAGGACGGCCCGGTCGGGCTCAACGCCCTTAGCGGCGATCTCGAGGACCTGGTGAAGGCCGGCGTCATCGACCCGGCCAAGGTCACGCGGGCGGCGCTGCAGAACGCGGCGTCGATCGCCGGCCTGGTGCTCACCACCGAGGCCCTCGTTGCCGACAAGCCCGAGCCGCCCGCCCCCGCCCCTGCCGGCGGCGGCGACCCCATGGGCGGCATGGGCGGCATGGGAATGATGTAACGGCACTCACGCGATGTGGCGGCGCTCACTGCGGATGTCCGCGGTGAGCGCCGCCATCTCTGCTTTTCGCGACCCGACCCACGCGCCCGGGCGGTCGCGAGGGCCTGACGGCCGGGTGTCACGGCGGGGGCGTACGTCAGATTCACCATGGTGACCGTCGACGACGTCCGCGAGGTGGCGCTCGGGCTGCCCCGCGCCTACGAGGCCCTGGTTCGGGGGCGGGTCAAGTTCCGCGTGGGGCGCATCGTGTTCGTGGCCTTCTCGGCCGACGAGACGCTGATGGGCTTCGGCTTCCCCCGGGACGAGCGCCAGGCGCTCGTCGACAGCGAGCCCGACAAGTTCCAGCTCCCGGGCAAGGCCGACATGCGCTACCAGTGGGTCGTCGCCCGCATGGAGGCGCTCGACCAGGTCGAGATGCGGGAGCTGGTCACCGACGCCTGGCGAATGTGCGTCCCGAAGAAGGTGGCCCGCGAGTTCCTGGGAGAGGCCGAGTGAGCGCCGCCATACCTAGCCCCCGCTGACCGCCTCGAGGTCGTCGGCCACCAGCGGGGTGGGGTCGTCGGGGGCGTCGAGCCAGCCGTCCGGCAGGCTGACCCGCACGGGGCCGGAGGTCCTGCCCCGGGGCCCGGCGTCCGAGCCGGGCAGGATCGCGAGGTCGGGGTCGAGGCGGTCGAGCTCGGCCTCCAGCGCCGGGATCGACCGGGTGGCGGTGAGCCGCCGGCGGACCTCGCCGCCCACGGGGTACCCGTGCAGGTACCAGCCCACGTGCTTGCGCACGTCCCGGACCGCCACCGGCTCGGTCACCCAGTCGGCCAGAAGCCGGGCGTGGCGGCGCAGCACCGCCGTGACCTCGCCCAGGCGGGGCGGGGGCGGGACCGGCTTCCCGGCCATCGCCAACGCCAGGTCCCGGAACAGCCACGGCCGGCCCAGGCAGCCCCGGCCCACGACGACGCCGTCGCAGCCGGTCTCGGCCATCATCCGTACTGCGTCGGCGCCCTGCCAGATGTCGCCGTTGCCCAGCACCGGGACGGTCCGCACCGCGTCCCGCAGGCGGGCGATGGCCGACCAGTCGGCCTGCCCCGAATAGTGCTGGGCCGCGGTGCGGGCGTGCAGCGCAACCGCGGCGGCGCCCTCGGCTTCGGCGATGCAGCCGGCGTCGAGGAACGTCGTCAGGTCGTCGTCCACGCCGATGCGCAGCTTGACGGTCACGGGTACCGGGCCGGCCGCCGCCACCGCGGCGGCGACGATCGAGCGGAACAGGGCCCGCCGCACGGGCAGGGCAGCACCGCCGCCCTTGCGGGTCACCTTGGCCACCGGGCAGCCGAAGTTGAGGTCGACGTGATCGGCGGCTTCCTCGGCCACCAGGAAGCGCACGGCCGCACCCACGGCCCCGGGCTCGGTCCCGTACAGCTGGATCGACCGCACCGGCTCGTCCGGGGCGAACCTGGCGAGGCGCAGGGTCTTCTCGTTGCGCTCGGCCACGCCCCGGGCGGTGATCATCTCGCTCACGAACAGCCCGCCGTCGCCGAAGCCCCGGCACAGCCGCCGGAACGGCGCGTTGGTGATGCCGGCCATCGGCGCCAGCACGACCGGGGCCGGCACGGTCAGCGGGCCGATCCGCAGCGGCGCCGCGGCCCTGGCGGTCACGGGTCGGTCCACAGGTCGGTCACGGGCACGCCCAGGTCGCCCAGCAGCGCCCGGAACGTCGGCAGCGACAGGCCCAGCACGGCCCCGTGGTCGCCATCGATGCCGGCCACGAACGGCCCGCACCGCCCGTCGATCGTGAAACCCCCGGCCACCGCCAGCGGCTCGCCCGAGGCCACGAGGGCATCGATCTCCGCGTCGGTGGGGTCGCCGAATCGCACGGTGGTCTGCGCCACCCTCCCCGCCCGCCGACCGGTCCCGACCTCGACGACGGCGTGCCCGGTCACCAGTGCCCCGGACCGCCGCCGGTACCCGCGCCACCAGGCCGCCGCCTCGTCCCGGCCCCGCGGCTTGCCCCGCACCTCGCCCGCGAAGTCCAGCACCGAATCGCACCCGACGACCAGGCTGGTGCCGTCGACCTTGGTCCCCCCGATCAGGGCCGGCCGCTCGGCCACCAGCGGCGCGATGCGCCGGGCGACCGCCACGGCCTTGCGGGCGGCGAGGGTCCCGGCCACCTCGGCGGCCCCCAGCCCGCCGACGCCGTCCTCGGCGTCCCCGCTGACGATCACCAGAGGATCGAACCCGGCCGAGCGCAGCAGGCCGAGCCGCGCCGGCGAGGCCGAGGCCAGGACGAGGGAGCGGGCAGGCACCCGGCCATTGTGGCGGAACGATCCCGGTAGCCTGCCGGGGTGATGGAGACGCCCCCGCCCGACCCCCAGAAGCTCCTCAACCACTGGATGGAGTGGGAGCGGGGCGAGACGCCACCCGGCAGGGTCATGAGCAACCTCAAGACCGGCGGGCTGCGCGACGTGCTCGAGGCGCTCGTCGCCCAGACCAAGGCCCAGGCCGGGGCGGCCGATGGCTGACGGCGACGCGGCCGGCACCGAGTGGCCGGCGGCCGCCGTGTCGTCCCGCGAGGCGATGGAGCGGGGGCTGCCGGGCTGGCCGCGGCCAGGGGACGAGCTGCCCGGCCCGACCCGCCCGGTCCCGCCGGGCCGGGGCGGCGACCAGCGGATCCCCCGACCGCTCAACGCCGTCGCCGGCGTTCCCGCGCCGTGGGCCGACCTGCCGGCGGACCTGCGCCGCCCCACGGTGGCCGACGTCCGGGCCGCGCTCGACCGCAAGGGACCGGCCCGCCCGGCCGAGGTCGAGCTGATGGACGGCCCGCCCCGCCCCGGGGGCCGGCCGTCGGCCGTGCTGGTTCCCCTGTACGACGAGGCCGGCCTCGCCCACGTCGTGCTCACCCGCCGCACCTGGGGCCTGCGCACCCACCAGGGCGAGGTCAGCTTCCCCGGCGGCCGCGTCGAGCCGGGCGAGTCGCCCGTGGACGGCGCCCGCCGCGAGGCCTACGAGGAGATCGGCCTCGAGCCCGCCGGCGTCGAGATCATCGGTGAGCTCGACCACCTGTCCACGGTGGGGAGCGGGTCGTGGATCTCGCCGTTCGTCGGCGTCCTGCCCGGCCGCCCGGAAACCCGCCCCAGTCCCCACGAGGTGGAGGCGGTGCTGCACGTGCCACTTGCCGAGCTGCTCGACCCCGAGCTGTTCCGCGAGGAGCGCTGGACCTTTCCGGGCGGGCGGGTCCAGCCGATCACGTTCTTCGAGCTGGTGGGCGACACGGTGTGGGGGGCGACGGCGTCCCTGCTGCGCCAGCTGCTGGTCGCCGTCACCCACCCCTGACTGCTACCGGCGGTTGCGGCCGATGAGGTCCTTGACCTTGCCGGTGACCTTGTCGATGAACCCCTTGGCCGAGGCGCTGGCCTTGTCGGCCTTGCCCTCCCGGCGGAGGCGGTCGTCGTCGGTCAGCCCGCCGACGGCTTCCTTGGTGCGGCCCTTGGCCTCGTCGAACTTGTCGCTCATGCCGGTCCCTCCCGATGGATGTCGAGGACGGGCCTCTGCTTCCCGCGTGGGAGGGCGTCACTCCGTTTTCTCCGATTTGGCGGCGCGTATGCCGGTATCTCGGTGTATGCGCCGCCAAATCGCGTCACCAGCTGCCGTAGTTGGGCGCTTCCTTGGTGATCGTGATGTCGTGCGGGTGCGACTCGCGCAGGCCCGCGTTGGTGATCCGCACGAACCGCGAGTGGGCCTGGAGGTCCGCGACCGTGGCCGCCCCGACGTAGCCCATGGCCGCCCGCAGCCCGCCGATGAGCTGGTGGATCACGTTCGATACCGGGCCCTTGTAGGCCACCCTGCCCTCGATGCCCTCGGGGACCAGCTTGTCGGTGTCGATGATCTCGCCCTGGAAGTAGCGGTCCTTGGAGTACGACCGGGCCTTCATCGCCCCCATCGACCCCATGCCCCGGTACTCCTTGTAGCGCTCGCCCTGGTGGAGCACGACCTCGCCCGGCGACTCGTCCACGCCGGCCAGCAGGCTGCCCAGCATGACGGCGTCGGCCCCGGCCGCCAAGGCCTTGGCGACGTCGCCCGAGTACTGGATGCCGCCGTCGGCCACCAGCGTCACGCCCCGGCGGGCGGCGGCCTCGGCCCCGTCGAAGATGGCCGTGAGCTGGGGGACCCCGACTCCCGCCACCACCCGGGTCGTGCAGATCGAGCCGGGCCCGACGCCCAGCTTGACCGCGTCGGCGCCGGCGCCGGCCAGCGCGTCGACGGCCTCGCCGGTGGCGACGTTGCCGGCCATCACCTCGACCTCGAACGCGCCCTTGACCTGCTTGACCACGTCGAGCACCGCCAGGCTGTGGCCGTGGGCGGTGTCGACGACCAGCACGTCGACCCCGGCCGCCACCAGCCGCTCGGCCCGCTCCAGCGCGTCGGGACCGACCCCAACGGCGGCGCCGACCCGCAGCCGGCCCTTGTCGTCCTGGGTGGCGTGGGGGTGGTCGATCTGCTTCTTGATGTCCTTGACCGTGATGAGCCCGCGGAGCATGCCGGCGTCGTCGACGATCGGCAGCTTCTCGATGCGGTGCTGCCACAGGATGTCCTTGGCCTGCTCCAGCGTGGTGCCGAGCGGGGCCGTGACCAGCGGTGGCTTGCGCATCACGTTGGCGACCGGCTGGTCGACGTGGTCGATGAAACGGAGGTCACGGTTGGTGAGCAGGCCCACGAGCCGGCCCTCGAGGTCGGTGATGGGCACGCCGGAGATGTGGTAGCGCTCCATGACGGCCAGGGCGTCGGCCACCAGGGCCTCCGGCGGCAGGGTCACAGGATCGACGATCATGCCGGACTGGCTGCGCTTGACCTTGTCGACCTCGTCGACCTGGTCGTCGATCGACAGGTTGCGGTGGACGACGCCCAGGCCGCCGGCCCGGGCGATGGCGATGGCCAGGCGCGCCTCGGTCACCGTGTCCATGGCGGCGGACACGACGGGGATGGCGACCTGGATCAGGGGGGTCACGCGGGTGTCCGTGGACACCTCGCTGGGCAGGACGGCCGACTCGGCCGGTACCAGCAGGACGTCGTCGAAGGTCAGTCCCTGCTTGGCGAACTTCGGCGGGTAGCCGCCGTCGTCGTTTTCGGCTGCCATGGAGGGAGTCTAGTGGCGACCCTTCCTCGGCCCGCGGACGGCGGTCAGTAGACTGGCGGCTTCATGGCTGAGGTCGAGATCGGCATCGGGAAGACGGCGCGGCGGGCCTACCGGCTCGACGACGTGGCCATCGTGCCCAGCCGCCGCACCCGCGATCCCGAGGACGTCGACATCTCGTGCAACATCGACGCCTACCGGCTCGAGGTGCCCGTCCTCGCGGCGCCGACCGACAGCGTGACCTCCCCGACCACCGCCGTCGAGCTGGGCCGGTTGGGGGCGGTCGGGGTGCTCCACCTCGAGGGGCTGTGGACCCGCTACGAGTTCCCCGAGAAGATGTTCGAGGAGATCGCGGAGCTGCCGGCGGCCAAGGCCACCCGCCGCCTCCAGGAGATCTACGCGGAGCCGATCAGGCCCGACCTGATCGGCCAGCGCATCGCCCAGATCAAGGACGCCGGCGTGCTGTGCGCCGTGGCCGTCGCCCCCCACCGCACGCTCGAGCTGGCCGAGCCGGTGCTGCGAGCCGAGCCCGACCTGCTGGTCATCCAGGCTGCCATCGTGTCGGCCGAGCACGTGGCCCGCACGGTCGAGCCGCTCAACCTCAAGGACTTCATCCGCCACTACGAGCTGCCGGTCCTGGTGGGCGGGTGCACGTCCTACCAGGCCGCCCTGCACCTCATGCGCACCGGCGCCGCCGGCGTGCTTGTCGGCGCGGGCAGCGGGGCCGCGGCGGTCACCCGCGAGGTCCTCGGCCTCGGCGTGCCGCTGGCCACGGCCCTGGCCGACGCCCGGGCCGCGCGGATGCGCCACCTCGACGAGACCGGCGTCTACTGCCACGTGATCGCCGACGGCGGGGTCACCACCGGGGGCGACATCGCCCGGGCGGTGGCGTGCGGGGCCGACGCGGTGATGATCGGCACGCCGCTTGCCGCGGCCACCGAGGCGCCCGGGCGGGGCTGGCACTGGAGCATGCCGGCAGTCCACGCCACGCTGCCCCGGGGCGAGCGCGTCCGGGTCGAGTCCCAGGGCACGCTGGCCGAGATCCTCCACGGCCCGGCCCACGACGCCTCCGGCGGGGTCAACCTCATGGGGGCGCTGCGCCGGTCGATGGCGCTCTGCGGGTTCGAGACGCTCAAGGACCTCCAGAAGGCCGAGCTCGTCGTCCTCGGGGGCGGCTGACGTGGGTGGGGCGTCCCACGCCGGCGAGGTCGCACCCACCGGTGGCGCGGCGCCCCTGGCGGCCGACTTCGACACCTGCCTCGTCGTCGACTTCGGCGCCCAGTACGCCCAGCTGATCGCCCGGCGGGTGCGGGAGGCGCACGTCTACTCCGAGATCGTTCCGCACACCATCGCGGCCGCCGAGGTGCGCGAGCGGGGGCCGGCGGCGTTGATCCTGTCCGGCGGGCCCAAGTCCGTCCACGTCGACGGCGCCCCGCTGCTCGACGCCGAGATCTACGAGCTCGGCATCCCGATCCTCGGGCTGTGCTACGGCGCCCAGCTCATCGCCCGGCAGCTGGGCGGCGAGGTGGCCCGGGGCGGCACGGGCGAGTACGGCCGCTCGGCGCTCACCGTGACCGGCGCCGTCGACGGCGACGGGCTGCTGGCCGGCCAGCCGGACGAGCAGACCGTGTGGATGAGCCACTTCGACGGCATCTCCCGGGTGCCGGAGGGGTTCACGGCCACCGCCACCTCGGCCGGCGCCCCGGTGGCGGCGCTGGAGTCGCCGGGCCGGCGGATCTGGGGCGTCCAGTACCACCCCGAGGTGTCGCACACGCCGTGCGGGCAGCAGCTGCTGGAGCGGTTCCTGCACGACCTGGCCGGGGCCCGGCCGACCTGGACCATGACGTCGATCATCGAGCAGCAGGTGGCGGCCATCCGGGCCCAGGTCGGCGGCGCCCGGGTCATCTGCGCCCTGTCCGGCGGGGTCGACTCGGCGGTGGCGGCGGCGCTGGTCCACAAGGCGATCGGCCCCCAGCTGACCTGCGTGTTCGTCGACACCGGCCTGCTGCGCCAGGGCGAGGGCGAGCAGGTGGTCGAGACGTTCCAGCGCCACCAGCGCATCGAGCTGATCCACGTGCGGGCCGCCGAGCGCTACTTCGAGCGGCTGGCCGGGGTCACCGACCCCGAGGACAAGCGCAAGATCGTGGGCGAGCTGTTCATCCGCATCTTCGAGGAGACGGCCGGTGGGCTCGAGGACGCCCGGTTCCTGGTCCAGGGCACGCTGTACCCCGACGTGATCGAATCGGGCGGCGGCACCGGGGCGTCGACGATCAAGTCGCACCACAACGTCGGCGGGCTGCCCGAGGACATGACGTTCGAGCTGGTCGAGCCTCTGCGGGCGCTGTTCAAGGACGAGGTCCGGCGGGTCGGCGAGGAGCTGGGGCTGCCGGCCGAGATCGTGTGGCGCCAGCCGTTCCCGGGCCCCGGGCTGGCCGTGCGGATCATCGGCGAGGTCACGCCGGAGAAGGTGGCGATGCTGCAGCACGCGGACGCCATCGTCCGGGAGGAGCTGCGCAAGGCGGGGCTGGAGCGGGAGATCTGGCAGTCGTTCGCGGTGCTGCCCGACATCCGGTCCGTGGGGGTCATGGGCGACGAGCGCACCTACGCCCACCCGGTCATCATCCGGGCGGTGACCAGCGAGGACGCCATGACCGCCGACTGGGCGCGGCTGCCCTACGACGTGCTGGAGACGATGTCGAGCCGCATCATCAACGAGGTGCCCGGCATCAACCGGGTGGCCTACGACATCACGTCCAAGCCGCCTGGCACCATCGAGTGGGAGTAGGCGGTCACACGGCCACCGACGCCGGCGCCACGAACACCGCCGTCGGCGCTCCCAGCTCCAGCAGCCGGCTCGTGCGGCTGAGGACCTCGTCGGAGGCGCGGGGGTCCATGGCCACCGCGAACAGGTTGTCGTCGACCAGCGGCACCAGGTCGTCGAGGTCGTCGTCCCGCAGGTCCCGCACGAGCGCGGCCCGCACGCGGGCGTACTCGGCGCGCCCGCCAGCGTCGCGGGGATCGACGTAGGCCACCTCGACGGCCCCGGGGGCGCTGCGCATCCGCTCGATGTTCCCGCCGTTGGCGATCACCACCGCCGCGGTGGCGTCGGCGGCGTTCACCACCCGCTGCTCGGTCACCGGCACGCGCAGCAGCTCGGGCATCCCGGCGTCGAACCCCTCCCGCTCCAGCTCGTCGAGGACGCCGTAGGCCTGGGACCCGAAGTACATCATGTCGCTGAAGAACACCATGTACCGGCCGTCGCGGCCGGAGGCGTCGCCCTCGCCGCGCTCGAGGGCGGCCACGGTGTCCGGCATCACCGCCGCCAGCGTCGCCGACTGGTTGGCGTCGGGCGGATCGGTGTCGAGAGCGCGGACGGTGAGCACGGCCGAGGTCCCCGCCACCACGACCACCGCCGCGGCCGCCAGGGCCCGGGTCACGACCGTGCGGTGGCCGGGCCCGGCCCGGTCGAGCGCGAACGCCACCACGGTCCAGCCGACCGCGAGCAGGAGCAGCGCGGCGACGCCCCACACCCAGAGCGTGAGGTAGTACCACTCCTTGCCGAAGATCCGGCTCGTCGACACCACCGAGGCGACGAGGCCAACGGCCACGACCAGGTGCAGCCGGGTGAGCGCCCGGTTGCCCAGCCGCAGGGACGCCAGCCCGGCGACGGCCCACACGGTCAGGAGCACCACCCCGGGGATCACGGACCCCGCGGGGTCGGCCGACGGATCGGGCAGCGCGCCGACCCAGCCGGGGTCCCCGAACAGGAAGGCGGGGACGTCGAGGTGGAGCAGCACGACCTCGACGGCGCGGACCGGGCCGATCGGCGGCTCCGACGGGGTCGCCAGGTGGTCGTAGATCGCCCGCAGGTTGCCGGGGTCGTTGACGGCCTGGTCGACGAGCGGCGGCAGCCACAGCACGGCCGCCACCGCCAGCGCGAACGCCGACCAGCGCACGACAGCGCGGCGCGGCGGCGACCCGGGGGTGGCCCGCCGCCAGGCGAGGACGAGCGCCACCACGGTGACGGCGCCGAGCACCGCCACCAGGCCCAGGTAGGAGACGTGCGTCTGGGCGCACAGCGTCGCCGCGAAGACGGCGACGGGCAGCATCGCCACGTCGTCGCACAGGACCGACCAGACCGCCAGCAGCAGGACGACCCACCACAGCAGCGGCAGGTACGGGTTCCACGGCACGGTCAGCGTCGCCGTCCCGTAGCCGGCGACCAGCAGCGCGAGGACGGCGGCGACGGCCACCCCCAGCCGCGCCCCGCCGCGGCGGACGGCGATGGCCACCGCCGCGGCGAGTGCGACGAGGTTCAGCGCGGCGGCGGCCAGCTGCAGCGCCCACGGCGAGGACCCCAGGGCGCGGTAGACGGGTGCGAGCAGGTAGAAGCTCAGCGGGCCGGGATGGCTGCCCTGCTCCTCGAGCCTCGGCCCGATCCTCCCCGGCAGCCCGATGAGGGGCGTGTCCGACGTGCCGACGTCGCGCACGCGGAGCTCGGTCATCGACAGGTCGAGCACCGGGTACCACGACGGCCGGCGCACGGCGGCCACGGCGACGATCAGCGGCAGCGCGACGAGCGCGCCCAGGGCGGCGCCGACCAGCACCCGTCGTTCGGACCACGAGCGAGCCGGGCCGTCCGGCACCTCGCCGGGATCCCCCGTCGCTCCCGCCGCGGCTTCCGACGGGACCCCCGTCGCGACTCGAGACACGGCGGGCGAGTATACGGTCGGCCCCCTGCGGCCGCCCCACTGGTGGGGTCCCACTAGCGTCCGGGCATGCCGCTGGCCGACTACGCCGAGGAGACGTTCACCCACGACGGCAAGGAGCGGCGGGTGTTCCGCCGCGGCGAGGGACCGGCGGTCGTCGTCATCGCCGAGATCCCCGGCATCACGCCCCAGGTCGTCGCCTTCGCCGACCGGGTGGCCGCCATCGGCTGCACGGCGGTCGTGCCGCACCTGTTCGGCGAGCCGGGGGCGCCGGCGTCGGTCGTGAACGGCCTCCAAACGGTCGCGTCCGCCTGCGTGTCCCGCGAGTTCACGACCTGGGCCACCGGCCGGACCTCGCCGATCACGGTGTGGCTGCGGGCCCTGGCCCGCCACGAGCACGAGCGCTGCGGGGGGCCGGGCGTCGGTGCGGTCGGCATGTGCCTGACCGGCGGGTTCGCGCTGGCGATGATGGTCGACGACGCCGTCGTCGCCCCGGTCCTCAGCCAGCCCTCGCTCCCGTTCGGCCTCACGGGCGGCCAGAAGCGGGACCTGAACCTCGATCCCGCGGACCTGGAGCGGGTCAGGGAGCGGGCCGCCGCCGGCGTCGGGGTCCTCGGCCTGCGGTTCACGTGCGACCGCATGGCGCCCCCCGAGCGGTTCGCCCGCCTGCGGGAGGAGTTGGGCGACGGCTTCGTGGGCGTCGAGATCGACTCGTCGCCCGGCAACCCGCACCGCATCCGCAAGGGCGCCCACTCGGTCCTCACCGACGACCTGGTCGACGAGCCCGGCCACCCCACCCGGGACGCCCTCGATCAGGTGCTGGACCTGTTCCGCACCCGGCTGCTGGTGGCGTGACTCGCGCCCGCCGTCGGGGGGTACCCCGAAGGCAGGAGCAGCGATGACGACGACGCCCGACCCCGGCCGCGAGCCACGCAGCGAGATGGACCCCGCCGAGCCCCCCGACCCGACCCGGCCGCCCGAGTCGCTCGCCACCGACCTGCGCGACGTGCGGACCCGGCCCGAACGCGCTTTCAACCTGGGTGCCGCCCTCGGCCTGTTGCTGGCCACCGCCACCTTCATCTTCCTGCTGCAGAACGGCCAGGAGACCCAGTTCGACTGGTTGTGGTTCGACTTCACGATGCCGCTGTGGATCGCGCTCGCCGGTGCGCTGGTCACCGGGGCCTTGCTGATGGTGACGGCGTGGGCCGTCCACCGCCGGCGCCGCCGGCGCATCGCCCGGCGCGAGCAGGCCGCCTCCCGGCTGGAGGACGCCCTGGCGGGCGAGCGCCCGGCCCGCGGGTCCCGGGGGCCGATGCAGCGCTGACCACCGGCCGGCGGACCGTCAGGCGAGGGGGCGGCCGAACGGCTTCTCGTCCGTCCAGCCGGCCAGGTTCTCCTCGGCCCGCAGGGCCGCGGCCAGCCACAGACCCGTGCCCTCGTCGGCCAGGTCGGTGACGGCGGCGTGGATCCGGCGCACCGGGTCGCCGCCGTCGGCGTCGTAGGTGGCGAGCAGCGGCGCCGCAGTCGACAGGAAGTCGGGGATGACGACCCGGTCGGCCTTGCGCAGCACTGCGAAGGCCCGGGCGGTTACCGGCGCCGGCGTGAGGGGGACGACCGTGCGGGCCTGGACCGCGGCGGCGGTGTCGTGGTCGAGGACCCCGGCCTTGCCGGCGACGAACAGCACGTCGCACTCGGCGTCCATCCGCCCGTCGACCACCGTGGCGCCGGCCTCGGCCAGCTGGGCCGTCGCCGCCTCGGCCACCGGGCCCGCCCCGGCGACCGCCGCGGTCCGCCAGTCGGTGGGTCCGGCCACCCGGGCCGCGGCCAGCGCGCCGGCCGCGACGACGGCGGGGTCGGGCGCCGTCCAGCCCAGCGGCGCCAGGTCGGCCTCGGTCAGCCCGGTGCCCGGGGCCAGCGTGAGCGATCCGGCCTCGGCCCGGTCCCGCACCTCGTCCACGAACGCGGCCACGGCGTCCTCGCGGGCCTCGGGCTTGGCGTTGACGGCCCCGGACGCGCCCCCGTGACCGGCGACGCCGAACGACGCGAACGCGTAGGTGACCGACCGGGCCAGGAGCTCGGCGCCGTCCCGCAGGACCTTGGGCGCCAGGCGGACGATCCCCACCGCGGTGGCGGCGTCCCTCAGGTCGTAGACGACGAACCCGTCGGTGCCGCTCAGCTGGTCCACCTTCACGGGCGCCGATCCTTGCAAGCCGGGCCGGGGGACCGCCACCCGGACGACGCCGGGGTCACCGGCGGGGGACGAAGTCGTCGATCAGGCCCGCCAGCTCGACCGGCTTGTCGCCCTGGACGCTGTGGCCGGCGCCCTCGACGTGCTCGACCCGGGCATCCGGGCGGCGGCGGAGGAGCTCGGCCTCGTCGGCGTCGTCGACGACCGACTGGGGGAGCATGCCGCGGACCAGCATGAGCGGCACGGTCAGGTCGGAGATCACGTCCCACAGGGACCCGAAGTCGGGCTCGGCCGGCGCCGAGATCTCGCCGCTCTCGCCCGCCGCGTCCGCCAGGCCCCCGCGATGGCGGGCGTAGCGCCACACCCAGGTGCCGTCGTCCCGCTGGACGGCGTTGTGGAGGATGCCCCGGCGGAGCGAGGACTCGGACCGGGTGGGGTTGAAGGCGATCGTGCGGGCCAGCAGGTCGTCGAAGCTGTCGAAGCTCTCGGGCCCGCTGACGAAGGCGATGATCGAACCCGCCTTCTCGCGGTCGACCCCGGGCGTGATGTCCACCAGCACCAGCGACCGCACCAGCTCGGGCGCCAGGGCGGCGAGGCCCAGGGCCGTGGCCCCGCCCAGCGACATGCCGGCGACGGCCCGCGCGTCCGGCGCCAGCGCCCGGACGGCGACGGCCACGTCCCGGGCGCCGCTCGCGGGGTCGAGCCGGCCGTCGCGCCCGCCGTCGGAGTGCCCGTGCCCGGGCAGGTCGATGGCGACCAGCGGCCGGCCCAGGGCCAGCGCCACCGTGTCCCAGGTGTGGGCGTTCTGGGCGCCGCCGTGGAGCAGGACCAGGTCGGGCGGGCCGTCGCCCCACACCAGCGCGCTGAGGCTGCGGCCCGGGTCGACCTCCACGGACTCGCGGCGGACCGTAGGGGGGCCCTCGTAGGGGAGCCCGAACTCGGCGGCGTTCTCGTGGAACATCGAGAACTCGTCGTAGGGGACCTTCTCGACCGGCGGCATGGCCCCAGCATGCCGCCTGCGGTCACCGTCGGGTGTCACGGGGCGGCCCTACGATGGGGCGGGCGATGGCACCTCCCGAACCCACCGGCACCCTCGAGACGCTGACCGGGCTGAACCCGGTGCAGTCCGACGCGGTCACGCACGAGGACGGGCCGCTGCTGGTCGTGGCCGGCGCCGGGTCGGGCAAGACCCGGGTGCTGACCCACCGCATCGCCCACCTCATCCGCGACCAGGGCGTCAGCCCGTTCGAGATCCTGGCCATCACGTTCACCAACAAGGCCGCCGACGAGATGAAGTCCCGGGTGGCGGCGCTGGTCGGGCCGGTGGCCGACAAGATGTGGGTGTCGACGTTCCACTCGGCGTGCGTGCGCATGCTGCGGCGCGACGCCGACAAGCTGGGCTTCCCCCGGGCGTTCACGATCTACGACCAGGCGGACGCGGTGCGGCTGACCGGCTACGTCGTCCGGGACCTGGGCCTCGACACCAAGCGGTTCCCGCCCCGGTCGATCCACGCCACGATCAGCGCGGCGAAGAACGACGGCATCGACGTCGAGTCCTACGCCCAGCGGGCCGGCAACCTGTTCGAGCGCAAGATCGGCGAGGTGTTCCGCGAGTACCAGGACCGGCTGTTGCGGGCGGGCTCGATGGACTTCGACGACCTGCTGGTCAACGCCCTCCGCCTGCTGCGCGAGCACCCCGACGTGCTGCGGCACTACCAGCAGCGGTTCAAGCACATCCTCGTCGACGAGTACCAGGACACGAACCGGGTCCAGAACGACCTCGTCCTCCTCCTCGCGGCCGACCACCGCAACGTGTGCGTCGTCGGTGACCAGGATCAGTCGATCTACGCCTTCCGCGGCGCCGACATGCGCAACATCGTCGAGTTCGAGGACGCGTTCCCCGACACGACGGTCGTGCTGCTGGAGCAGAACTACCGCTCCACTCAGACCATCCTCGACGCCGCCAACGCCGTCATCGCCAACAACGTCAGCCGCAAGCCCAAGGAGCTGTGGACCGACCATGGTGCCGGCGACCCGATCGTGCGGTACCACGCCGACGACGAGGTCGACGAGGCGCAGTGGATCACCCGGGAGATCGCCCGCCTCCACGACAGCACCGAGGTCCAGGGGCCGACCGGCGAACCGCTGCGCTGGGGTGACGTCGCCGTCTTCTACCGCACCAACGCCCAGAGCCGCGTGCTGGAAGAGCAGCTCATGCGGGCCGACATCCCCTACAAGGTGGTGGGTGGCACCCGGTTCTACGACCGCAGGGAGGTCAAGGACGCCATCGCCTACCTGCGGGCGGTCGTCAACCCGGTCGACGAGGTGTCCATCAAGCGGGTGCTCAACGAGCCGAAGCGGGGCGTGGGCACCACGTCCATCGGCAAGCTCGACGCCTACGCCACCGCCCACAACATCTCGTTCCTGGAGGCGCTGCGCCGGGCCGATGCGGCCGGGGTCGGGGGCAGGGCCGCCACGGGCATCGAGGTGTTCCTCGAACTGCTCGACGACGTCGCCGACCTGGCCATGGGCAGCCCGGGCCCGCTGCTCCAGCAGCTGCTCGAGCGGTCCGGCTACCTCGACCAGCTGGAGTCCGAGCGCACCATCGAGGCCGAGGGCCGCCTGGAGAACCTGGCCGAGCTCGTGGGCGCGGCCAACGACGCCGAGTCCGCCGAGGAGTTCCTCGAGCAGATCAGCCTGATCGCCGACACCGACGACCTCGACGACGACACCACCTCCGTCGTGCTCATGACCCTGCACTCGGCCAAGGGCCTGGAGTTCCCGGTCGTGTTCCTCATCGGTCTGGAGGACGGCGTCTTCCCCCACCTGCGCTCCCTCACCGAGCCCGACCAGCTGGAGGAGGAGCGGCGCCTCGCCTACGTGGGCATCACCCGGGCCCGCCGGCGCCTCTACCTCACCCACGCGTGGAGCCGGACCCTGTTCGGCGGAACGCAGTACAACCCGCCCAGCCGCTTCCTGGACGAGATCCCGGCCGGCCTCGTCCACGACGTGGAGGGCAACCGCCGGGCCAGCCGCGGCGGCCGCACCTACGGGCGTGGCGGCTGGCAGCCGGGGGACGGCGCCCGCGGCCGCAGCGGCACGGTGGGCGGCGCCGGCGACCGGGCGCTGCGTGTGGCCGCCGGCCGGGACCGCATCGTCGACCGGGCGATGGAGTCGCGCCGACCGGCCCGCAGCGGGGCCGAGTCGCTGGGCCTCAGGATCGGCGACGACGTACGCCACAACGTGTTCGGCGAGGGCGTCATCCTCGACATGAGCGGCGGCGGCGACAAGACCGAGGCCCTCGTCCGGTTCCGGGACGTGGGGGAGAAGCGCCTGCTCCTGTCGTGGGCGCCCCTGACCAAGCTCTGACACCTTTCGCGGCCGACCGGGTACCCTCTGCGTCGGATTGTGACCCGAATGTGTCAGTTTGGGCCGGCAGGGAACGTCGGGCCAGCGCACGCAGTCATAGGTCCACACAGCGTCAACTGACCTGCCCGGCGGAGGAGCAGCAGTGTCCGACACCGACCCCGATCCCAGCCCCGATCCGGATTCCCAGGATCACCCGCCGGCCCACGCCGCCCCGCCCCGCCTGAGCGGCCGGCAGCGCACCGCCCTTCTGGTGGCAGTCGTCCTGGTCGTGGTGGCGGCCGTCGGCGCGGGCGTGGCGGTCGCGGTCGGCGGCGACGGCGACGAGACCAGTACCGCGGACCGGCCGACCAGGACGACCGAGGCCCCGACCACCACGGCGCCGAGCATCACGACGACCGCACCCACGACGACGACCACCGCCCCGCCCGAGACCACGGTCCCCCCGCCCCCGGAGACCACCACCACGCTGCCGCCCGCCCCCGAGGCCGACGGCACCCTCGAGCTGGGCGAGAGCGGCGACGCCGTGGCCGCGCTCCAGCAGCGCCTCGTCGACCTCGGCTACTGGCTGGGCGAGCCCGACGGCAGCTACGGCCAGCTCACCCGCCAGGCGGTGATGGCGTTCCAGAAGGTCGAGGGCCTGGGCCGCGACGGCGTGGCCGGCCCGGTCACCCGGGAGCGCCTGGCCGTCGCCGGGCGGCCGACCCCGCGGGGCGGTGGCGGCCTCGAGATCGATCTGGAGCGCCAGGTGCTGTTCGTCGTCGACGGCGGGCAGGTCCGCTGGGCGATCAACACCTCGACCGGCAACGGCGAGGCCTACACGACCTCGACCGGTGGCACCGCCCGGGCCGCCACGCCGCCGGGGCAGTTCGAGGTGCGACGGGAGATCGACGGCCTGCGCGAGGCCCCGCTGGGCACGCTGTACCGGCCCAAGTACTTCAACGGCGGCATCGCCATCCACGGCTCGGGCAGCATCCCGGCCCAGCCCGCGTCCCACGGGTGCGCCCGGGTCACGAACTCGGCCATGGACATGCTGTGGGCCAGCGGTGCGGCCGCGATGGGCACTCCGGTCTGGGTGTACTGAGCCGGTCGGGTCAGGCGATCGGCCCCGTCAGCACGACCTCGCCCGAGCCGCCGGCGCCGCCCTCGCGCTCGAGCGTGACGTTGAGGGTCGGGTACTCGGCCGGGTCGACGCCCGACCACAGGTAGATCCAGCCGTCGCCCCCCCGCATGTGGAACGTGCCGGCCGGCACGGCGCCGCCGTCACCCGCCACCCAGGCCTCGTAGTAGGTGCCCGGCGCCGCGGCCTCCAGGCCCTCGACCTGGAGGACGATGGCCACGCCCGCCGCCTTGGAGTCGACGGTGGCGACGGCCGAGGCCTCCGGGGCGAGCGGCGTGCCGGCGATGGCGAACTCCACCCCCTCGAGGCCGCCGCCGCCATCGTCGCCCCTCCCGACCATCAGCCCCACGGCCCCGGCCACGACGACGAGGGCCGCCGCCGCGGCCACGACCACCCACCGCCGAGGGCGGGTCCCGGTGGCAGAGTGACGTGACGGCGGCGTCGATCGGAAGTGTGCGGCTGCGCCGCCGGGGGCCGAGGTGACCACATCCGGTGCGTCCGGGTCCGCGGCCGAGGCGCGTGTGCGCTGGTCCGCATGGATCGCCGCCAGGAGCGCCTCTGCGCCGCCCGGGTCCGGCCCGGCCCACACGTGGGGGTCGGCCAGCAGGGCGCGCAGGTCGTCGCCGGGTCCCGGTTCGGAATCGCCGGCCTCCAGTCGCCGGGCGAACTCGTCCTCGTTCACGCTTCTGCTACCTGCACGTCGACAGCTGTCCTCGTCGCCCAATACGCCCCCTGGCCGCGCCCGGTTCGCGGGATCATCACTTCGTCACCCCCACGACGTGCCCGAGCAGGGCCGCCAGCCGGCGGTGGGCCCGGGCCGACCGGGACTTCACGGTCCCGATGGGCACCCGCAGACGCGCCGCGATCTCCCGGTGGGTCAGCCCCGCCATGTGGGACAGCCAGACCACCTGCCGCTCGTCGGCGGGCAGCTGGTCGATGGCGGACCGCACCTCCCATGCCTCCCAGGTCCGGGAGAACGACAGTGGCTCGACGCCCACGTCGTCGGCCACCTCGGACGGGACCGGGGCCCGGGCCTCGCGCCGATGGACGTCGATCGCCACCCGCCGGGCGATGGCATAGATCCACGGGGCCAGCTCCCGGGACGGGTCGAACGTGCCCGCCGCCCGCCACGCCTTCAGCATGGTGGTCTGCACCACCTCGTCGGCCAGGTCCCGCCGGCCGAGCGCGCTCATGGCCACGGTCAGCACGGGCCCGGCGAAGCGC
Source organism: Acidimicrobiales bacterium (assembly GCA_035649475.1). Classification (GTDB taxonomy): domain Bacteria; phylum Actinomycetota; class Acidimicrobiia; order Acidimicrobiales; family VFJN01; genus ZC4RG19. Next base: position 11,553 of record DASRJM010000208.1, on the reverse strand, counting down.
TCGTAGAGCGTCTTGACCGCCAGCTCGTCACCTGCGGCAAAGCGGGCCACGAGGTCGGCGTCGTCCGGCCACACGCCGCCATTGTGCCCCGTGCGGATCGCGAACCGCTCGCAGGGTGGCGGGCGTACTGCAACCGGGCAGACCTGAACGACAGATGGGGGACCCGTAGTGCGGTCGAGGATCCTGACAGCGACGGTGGCCGGTGCGCTGATCCTGGCGCTCGGGGCGTGCGGTGACGACGACGACTCCACCTCGACCGCGGACCAGGGCAGCCAGTCCGAGCAGGGCTCGGGCAGCGCCAGCGCCCCCGCATCCGATGCGGTGGTGCAGGCGTCGGAGAGCGACCTCGGCGAGGTGCTGACCACCGCGGACGGGATGACCGTGTACGCGTTCACCGTCGACTCGGGCGGCACGTCCAGCTGCAACGAGGGGTGTTCCGAGGAGTGGCCCCCGGTCGCGGTCGAGAACGGCGAGCTCCCGGCCGGGTTGGACGCCGCCGTGTTCACGGTGACCGAGCGCTCCGACGGCTCCTTCCAGCTGGTGGCGGGCGACTGGCCGCTCTACACGTTCTCCGGCGACCAGGCCGCCGGCGACGTGAACGGCCAGGGGTTTGGTGGTGTGTGGTTCGCCGTCGCCCCCGACGGCGAGCTGAACAGAGGCGAGGCGACGGCCGGCGGGAGCGACTCCGGCTCCGGCGACCAGCCGACCGACGACCCGTACGACTACTGATCGCCCCCCCAGCGACCATCGGGGGTATCCGACGCGGGCGCGATGAGTTTCGGCGCGCCGTCCGGTCGTAGGGGCATGACGACTGTCGTGTCGGCCGACGGTACGAAGATCGCCTGCTCGGAGACCGGGTCCGGACCGCCGCTCGTGGTGGTGGACCCCGCGGGCGCGTACCGGGGCTTCGGGTCCCTGACCTCGCTGATCCCCGAGCTCGCCCGGGCCTTCACGACGGTGACCTACGACCGCCGGGGCCGGGGTGAGAGCGGCGACACCCTGCCGTACGCCCCCGACCGGGAGGTCGAGGACCTGGCGGCGGTGATCGCCGGGCCGGGTGGCGGCGAGGCGTTGGTGTTCGGCTTCTCCTCGGGCGCCCTCGTGGCGCTGCGCGCCGGGGCGGGGGACGCCCCCATCTCCCGCCTCGCGTTGCTCGAGCCGCCCCTCGCCGAGGAGGGCGCCGGCGCCGACCCGCTCACGGCCGAGCTGGACGAGCTCGTGGGCGCCGGCCGGCGGGTCGAGGCCGTCATGCGCTTCCACGAGGCCATCGGCGTGCCCGAGGAGATCGTGGCCGGCATGGGCGACGAGACGGTCGCCGCCATGGCCGCCATCGCCCACACGCTGGTCTACGACTGCCGGCTCGGCGACGCGACCTCCGCCGCCACCGCCCGGTCGGTCGACGTGCCGACGCTGGTGCTCGACAGCCAGGGCAGCTCCGACGACCTCACCGGCTGGGCGGCGAGCGTGGCCGCCAACCTGCCCCGAGGCACCCACCGCAGCCTGGCCGGCGACTGGCACGGCGTGCCGGACGCCGACCTCGCCGCCGCACTGTGGGACTGGTTCCTGGCCTAGCGGACCACCTGCGGGGCTACGGCACCGTCTGGCCGAGGCCGATCAGGTTGCCCTCGCTGTCGCGGAACCAGGCGGCGCGCTCGCCGGAGCCGAGCGACGGGTAGTTGCCGGGGATGTCGACGATGCCGTCGACCATCGGTAGCCCGGGGATGTCGTACTCCTCGAACACGACGCCGCGGGCCCGCATGAAAGCGACGGTCTCGTCGATGTCGTCGACGGTCCAGGCCATCTGGGTGTGGGTGCCGGACGGCGCGCCCGTCGAGGTGAACACGCCGAACCAGGTGTCGCCGCACACGTAGCGCAGTCCGCCCTCCCGCTCCTCGGCGGGCTCCATGCCGAGCTTGTCCCGGTACCAGGCCTGGGCCCGGTCCAGGTCCTGGGCCGGCAGGCGGGGGGCGACGTGGCCGCGGGCGAGGGGTGAGGTGGAGGTGGTCATGCAGCTAGGACGTTACGGAGCGGCAGAAGTGGTCGGTGGGGCGACGTACTCGAAGTGGCCGGCGTCCGGCACGAGCCAGCCACTCCCCTCGGTGAACCCCCAGCGGGCGAACACCTCGAGCAGTCGGGGGTCCTGGACCGAGGCGAACCCGGTCGGGTTGGCGCCCGCGTTCAGGTCGACGGCGACCCCCCACGCGTGGCGGGACAGGGCGATGCCGCCCCGGGTGCGGCGGGCGTTCCAGCAGCCGGCGAACCCGGCCGGGTCGACGAGGGGGGCGAGGCCCGAGCGCTCGACCTCGCCGAGGGCACCGGCCAGCGCGCCCACGACGTCCCGGTGGCAGCGGGCCCGCCCGATGATCGGCAGCTCGACCTGGACGAGGTTGGCCTGCTGCCAGGCGGGGTCCTGCTCGACCTGGTCGCCGGCTCCGGGCCGGTAGGCGAACTCGCCGAACCGGGCCTTGATCTGGGCCTGCGGCAGGACCGCGTCGCCGTGGCGGAGGAACGGCGTCTCCCCCGGGCCCCGGAACCGGACGTTGTCGCCGCCGCTCAGCGCCGCGCGCCAACGGGTCTCGATCGCCGCCCGGTCGCCGGTGTAGGCCGCCAGCACGAAGCGGGGCGTCGTCAGGCCGAGCGCCTCGCCGGAGGCTCGGTCGACCGCCAGCTCGGCCCCGCCGATGGCGGTGTCGTCGACCACGGCGGCGACGGTGAGCTCGAGCCCGCCGGCGACCCGGAGGACGCCGCCGGGCCCGAGCCGGCGGAGGCCGGCGGAGGTGCGGCCGAGCAGCGCCCGCCCGGGCGCGAGCCCGGCGACGGCCGCTCGGTCGGCCAGGCCGGCGAACTCGGCGTGGGACGCCGGGTCGACGGCGATGCTGTCGAGCGGGTACGCCCACCCGCCGTCGAGGGCGTCGACCGGTGCTCCGCCCGCGTCCCGGGTGGCCACGAGGTCGACCACGCCGGCGGCCACGACGGACGTGGCCTGCACCGCCGGGTCGGCGGCGGCCGCCGCGGCCAGGCCGGGATCGAGCGAGGCCGGCGTCCACGCCAGCAGCACGGCCGACCCGGGCGCCCGCGGGGCGCTGGTAGCGACCGGAGCGGGGAGCGTGGTCGTCGGCTCCGGCGCCGTACGGGCGCCGCTGTCCTGGACCCGGGCCATCAGCGCCGCCCCGGCCGCCGTGCCCGCCACCGCGGCCAGCACCGCCACCGCCACGACGACCGGCGCCGGGGGCCGCCTCACGCCGGCTCCAGGCCCTCGGCCACCGCGAGGAGCTCGGGCAGGCCCAGCGTGGGGCTGCGGAGGCTGCGGGCGGCGCCACCCTCGACCCAGTCGAGCTGGCCGCGCTGGTAGCTGTAGCGGCCGGGCGCGCCCCGGACCGCGACGCCGACCTCGTCACCGTCGGCCGGGGGCGGGACGTGGCCCACGGACCGCTGGACCAGTGCGAACCCCCGCTCGCCGGGACCGGCGTAGACCTGGGAGACCGTGTCGCCGTCGATGCGGACCGCGGCGGCGCCGAACCCGGCCAGGTCCTCCCCGGGGACCAGCAGGCCCGGCAGGGCGCGGGCCGCCTCGGTGATCGTGGCGGTGGCGGCCTCCGCCCAGGTGGCGGGGACCCCCCGGCCCACGACGCCGAGGCCGGCGGCCACCGCCCGCAGTTCGGTCGGGGCCAGGCTCCCGGCGACGACCACGTCCAGCCCGTCGCCGTGCAGCGCAACCGCCCGCCCGTCGGCGCGCGCGTAGCCCATGCCCGCGTTGCCCAGGTCGACCGGCACGACGTCGGGCCCCAGGTCGCCGAACAGCCGTCCGCCCGACCAACCGGCCGTGGCCCGCACCGTGAGCCAGGCCCGGCCGTCGGTCCAGGACCGCACGCCGACCTCCGGGCCGCCCGGGGTGGCGACCGCGCCGGCCCGGTGGGGGCGGAACCCGGCGGGCAGCGCGCCGGGGGAGGGCGTCGGCGCGGGGGCGGCGGAACCGGGTCGGAACCCGGCGTCGGTGGCCGCGTCCGCCGGCCCGCCGGGCGGCGCGAACACCGCGGGGTCGACCGGCTCGTTGACCTGGGCCGACGTCACGGCGAACTCGACGATCACCGCGCCGGGGGTGTCGCTGACCCCCGCGGCGGCCGCCCACGCAGCCCGGCCGGCGTCGCCGCCGGCCCGCACGGTCACCGCCAGCGGGACGAGGTGGTCGGCGTCGAGCCACACCTCGGCCGGGTCGGCCGGGTGCACCGGCCGCAGGCCGGCGGCCTCGGCCAGCCCCTCGAGGAACGGGGCCATCTGAGCTGCGGTCACCTCGGTGCCGACCGCCGGGCGGCCGGCGATCGTGCGCGACGCCGCCCCGCCCGTCGCGGCGGCCAGGGAGAAGCTGTCGACCGGCACGACCAGGTCCAGCGGGACGGCCGCGGTCCCCGAGAACGGCTCGCGGCCGGTGACCGACCGCACCCAGCGCCGCTCCTCGGCCGGGCACCGCACGCGTCCGGGGGCGGGCGAGCAGGGGCGGGCGGCGTCCTGCCACGAGCGGTCCCCGTCGGCCACGAGGCGGTCGTCCCCGACCGTGAGCGCCAGCGCCTCGGGGGCCGCGTAGACGAGTCGCCCGTCCCGGGGGCCCGGGCGGGTCGACTCGCGCAGCGTGAACCGGGCGTCCACGGTCTCGACGCCCGGCTGGGCTGCCACCACCAGGGCCGGGATGTCGGCGGCCGCTGGCGCCTGCGGCTCCCGCCCGACCCCCACGAAGGTGGCCCCCGCCACCAGGCCGGCGACCAGGGCGACGGCGGCGGCGACCCCCCACGACGATTTGGCGGCGCTCACGTCGATATCTCGTCGTATGTGCCGCCAAATCACGGTTGACGCCACGTCGGGGGCCTCGCCGATCGGCTCGAACCGCAGCGCGGCGCGGACGCGTCCGACGCCCGCCTCGAACCGCCGGCAGTCGGGGCAGCCCCCCAGGTGGTCGTCGAGCGCGTCCACCCCGGCCGGGTCGAGCTCGCCGTCGGCCCGCAGGGACACGGCCAGCCGGGCGTCGTCACACGTCACCGACGGCCTCCCCGTCCTCGGCGCCCGCCCACGCCTGCAGGCGCTCCCGGGCCCGGAACACCCGGCTCTTGACGGTTCCCAGCGGCGCCCCGACGACCTCCGACACATCGGCGTAGGGCAGGCCGAACACCTCCACCAGCACCAGCGCCTCCCGCAGGTCGAGCGGCAGGTCCGCCAGCGCCGCCTCGATCTCGGCCCGGGCCTCGCCCACCGGTCCCACCGCCGCCGGGGCCCGCACAGCCGCCGCCAGCCGGTCCCGGCGCCGCCGCCGGCGCAGCTCGTCGAGCCCGGCGTTGCGGGCGATCTGGAAGACCCAGGTCGAGAACTTGGCCTGGTGGGCGAAGCGGGGGAGCCCCCGGTACACCCGCAGGAACGTCTCCTGGGCGACGTCCTCGGCCGCCGCCGGGTCGCCCAGCAGCCGGCGCAGGAACCGCCACACGTGCTGCTGGTACGCCCGCACGACCCGCTCGAACGCCGCCAGGTCGCCGGCGGCCGCGGCCCGGATCAGGGCAGGGTCCAGTTCCTCCACGCGCGGCTCCCGCTCCTGGGTCACCGACGGCGCTCATCGTGGCGGCTCGCCCCCCGGCTGTCCACCGGGTCACCGGACCGTGATCCGCGGCCCCAGCCGCCAGGCCCAGCACCACACCGCCAGCACCGCAACCCCGGCGACCAGCCACGGGACCACGGGCTCGCCGCCCCGCCGATCGGGGGTGGCGGTCGACCGCGCCGGGGCCGGCGCCGGGTCGTGTGCCGGCGGAGCCGTGACCCGGGTGGGCCGCTCGCTCGCGGGCGGCGTGGGCAGCAGCGGGATACCGGCATCGGTCCGCCCGGCCCGGACGTCGGCGGCGGTGAGCAGCCGAGCCCCCGGGCCCAGGAGCAGTGCCCCGTCCTCCAGCCACCGGATGGCGGGCTCGGCGAGCGGCCACTCCCGCACGACGGGATGGCTCGGAGGGACGCCCACGTAGACGTTGCCGCCCATCAACCACCCGACGTGCGCAGTGCAGTCGGCGTTGCACACCTCGACCCAGTAGGCCCCGGGCGGCAGATCCGCGGGAAGCCGGAAGGTGGCACCCACCCGCACCGGGCGCCCGGGATCCAGCTCGGGCCGGTCGAGGACCTGGGCCGGCCCGAGGCGCAGGTGTGCGCCGGGGGCGACGGGCGACAGCCAGGCGTACATGGGCCCCGCCGTCCGCCAGGTCGTGTCGCCGTTCGACGTGTAGCCGATCACCGTCACCTCCTGCCCGGGCTCGTAGCGGTCCCGCCCCGGGTACAGCAGGTCACCTCCACCCGACCAGCTCCCGACTGTCGCGGCCAGCACCACCGCTGCCACCACCGACATGGCCCCTCCTCCTCCCTCACCCCGGTGAGACGACGCCCGGGGGCGGAAGGTTCAGGCGGTGGTCGAGGTGGCCCGGTCGGCGGCGTTGAGGTCGATGTCGAGCTTCCCGTCCCGCACGGTGGCCGGGTACTGCGGCAGCCCCTCGCCGTCCGGCGGGAACTCCCGGCCGTCGCACTCGCCCGTGACTTCGCGGTCCGGGCCCAGCAGGCGCAACGGTCCGTCCCGGTCGCGGGACTGCACGGTGCACTCGCGGGACACGCCCGGGGGCCGGGCCGCGAAGGCGTACCAGCCGGACTGGGGGTCGTCGCCCAGGTGGGTGACCACGATGTCCCGGCTGCCGCCGGCGGTGTCGGCGTAGAGGATGGGCCCGCGGTCCTCGATCTCGGCCGCCAGCCGGTCGACGTCCTGGCCGGAGAACACCTCGTCGCCCAGCTTGACGTCCACCTCGCCGCGCGAGGCCAGCATGGCGATGCCGGCCGCCACCGCGATCAGCACTCCCACCGCCACCGCCGACACCGCCAGGGCGCGCCCGGCGTGGCCCCGGCTCTGCGCGACGGGACTCATCGGCGGGTGGTCAGGGCGGACTTGGGAGTGGTCGGGGCCACGCCCGTAGTATCGCCACCCGGTGCCGTCGCACCGCAAAACGGCCGGCCGGACCAGCACAGGAGCCGCAGCGTTGGACCTGTTCGAATTCCAGGGCAAGCAGTTCTTCGCCCGCTACGACATCCCCGTCAGCCCGGGCGAGGCCGTGACCACCGTGGACGACGCCGTGGCCGCGGCCGAGCGCATCGGCTACCCGGTCGTGGTCAAGGCCCAGGTGCAGGTGGGCGGCCGCGGCAAGGCCGGCGGGATCAAGCTCGCCGCCGACGCCGAAGCCGTGCGCACGCACGCCGCCAACATCCTCGGCATGGACATCAACGGCCACACGGTCGAGACCCTGTGGATCGAGCTGGCCTCCGACATCGCCGAGGAGTACTACGCCAGCTTCACCCTCGACCGCTCGGCCAAGAAGCACCTCGGCCTGCTGTCTGCCGAGGGCGGCGTCGAGATCGAGGCCGTGGCGGCCGAGAACCCCGACGCCATCGCCAAGATCTGGGTCGACCCGGTCGACGGGCTGACCGAGGAGCAGGCCCGGGCCTGGGTGGCGGCCGCGAACCTGAACCCGCAGGCGACCGAGGGCACGGTCGACATCCTGCTCAAGCTGTACCGGGCCTACGTCGAGGGCGACGCGGACCTGGTCGAGATCAACCCGCTGATCCTGAAGCCGACCGGCGAGGTCCACGCCCTCGACGCCAAGGTCACGCTCGACAACAACGCGCTGTTCCGCCACCCGGACTACGAGGAGTACGAGGCCACCCAGGTCCGCGACGAGCGCGAGCAAGCGGCCCACGACAAGGGGCTCCAGTACGTCGGGCTCGACGGCTACGTCGGCGTGATCGCCAACGGCGCCGGGCTGGCCATGTCGACCGTCGACATCGTCAACCAGGTGGGCGGGGAGCCCGCCAACTTCCTCGACATCGGCGGCGGCGCCTCCGCCGAGATCATGTCGGGGGCGCTCGAGGTCATCAACAACGACCCCGACGTCCGGTCGATCTTCATCAACATCTTCGGCGGCATCACCAAGGGCGAGGAGGTGGCCAACGGCATCGTCACCGCCCTCGGGCGGGTGCAGATCGACGTGCCCATCGTGATCCGCCTCGACGGCACCAACGCCGACCTCGGGCGCGAGATCCTCCAGCCCCACCTGTCCGACACGCTGCAGATGCAGCCCACGATGATCGACGCGGCCCAGACCGCCGTCGCGCTCGCCGCCCGGTAGGGAGCCCGCCATGAGCATCTTCGTCGACGAGACCACCAAGGTCGTCTACCAGGGCCTCACCGGCAGCCAGGGCCGCTTCTACGGGCTGCTCAACCGCGACTACGGCACCCAGGTGGTGGCCGGCACCAACCCCCGCAAGGCCGGCACGGACGTGGACGGCATCCCCGTGTTCGCCACGGTGGCCGACGCGGTGGCCGAGACCGACGCCAGCGCCAGCTGCATCTTCATCCCGGCTCCCGGGGTCAGGGACGCGGTGATGGAGGCGGCCGAGGGCGGCGTCTCGTTCATCGTCTGCATCACCGAGGGCGTCCCCGCCCAGGACGAGGCCTGGTTCTTCAACAAGCTGCGGCGGGACTTCCCCGAGGTGACGCTGCTCGGCCCCAACTGCCCCGGCATCATCAGCCCCGGCAAGGCCAACATCGGCATCACCGCCGGCCACATCGCCAAGTCGCCGGTCGACGGCCAGAAGGCGGTCGGAATCGTCAGCCGCTCCGGCACCCTCACCTACCAGGCGCTCTACGAGCTCAAGCTCAACGACATCGGCGTGTCGACCTGCGTCGGCATCGGCGGCGACCCCGTGCCGGGCACGTCGTTCATCGACTGCCTGGAGCGGTTCGAGGCCGACCCCCAGACCGCCGCCGTGATGATGATCGGCGAGATCGGCGGCTCGGCCGAGGAGGAGGCCGCCGAGTTCATCGCCTCCAAGATGTCCAAGCCGGTCGTGTCGTACATCGCGGGCGTGACCGCCCCGCCCGGCAAGAAGATGGGCCACGCCGGGGCCATCGTGTCCGGGGGCAAGGGCACGGCCCAGGCCAAGATGGACGCCCTGCGCGACGCCGGCGCCCGGGTGGGGCTGAACCCCACCGAGGCCGGCCAGCTGATGGTCGAGGTCGTCCGCGGGCTCTAGGCCCGGGGCGACCGATCAGAACGCGCCGCCGCCGGGCGGGGGTGGCGGGGGCGGTGGCTGCGGGCCCACGGCCGCGGGCGGCTGTCCCGGCGGTGCGCCGGGCTGTCCCGGCGGGGGGTACGGCCCCGACGGCTGGGCACCCGGCTGCCAGGGCCGGCCCGGAGGGGGTCCGCCCATCGGGGCGAACGACGGCCGGACCTCCTTGCGGGGTCCGGCCGAGCCGTCGAACTGCGACGGCCCCGGCGTGAGCTGGGGCGTCTCGCGGGTCTGGGAGTGCAGCAGCTGGGCCACCAGGACGATCAGGGCGCCGATCACGAACATGGCCGTGCCCACGCTGGTCGCCGACGCCTCTTCCATCACGTCGCCCAGGATCAGGATGATGCCGACGAAGATTTCGGCGGCGCCGATGACCGTCGTCGCCCGGCGGCCGCCCAGGGCACCGGACCAGATCACCAGCGCGCCGACGACGACGAAGGCGATGCCCGCGCCGAGCGCCTCCAGGTCGTCGCCGAGGAACGCGATGCCGACCGGCAGCGCGACGTGGCCGACGAACGCGAACGGGACGGCCGCGCCGCGCTGCCCGCGCCGGTCGAGCAGCCGGGCCCCGAGGAGATAGCCGCCGCCGAACAGCGCCGAGATGATGCCGATCGTCGTGGCCGAGGCATCGCCGCCCCGCCCGACATCGAACGCGTCGCCCTCGGAGTCGCTGCCGGACTCGTCGTCGAACTCGTCCTCGAAGGGGTCGCTGGACGCCTCGTCGCCGGTGTCGACGCCGAACGGCTCCTCCTCGACGATGGCGGGGGGCTCGATGCCGTTCTGGAACGGGTCCTCCACCGCCTGGACGGTGAAGAGCCAGCCGAACAGCAGGGCCACGCCCAGCAGGATCGGCCGGCCCGCGCCAGGCCCGACCAGGTAGGCGATCAGCCACACCAGGGCCGAGCCGCCGAGGATCGCCTCGAGCGACACGGGCGGGACGCTGTCCTCGTCGAACGTGAGGAAGAACATCAGCGCCGGCAGGCCGAGCACGACCGCGGTCACGCCCGCGGTCGACGCCGGCAGCTCTCGGAAGAAGTGCATGAGCACGAAGCCGGCCGCCACCACCGCCAGGCACAGCAGGACGCCGGGCAGGTTCGAGCCGTCGTCGCCGTCGCTGGGCGCCTGGGCGTCGCCGGAGATGAAGATGACGCCGAGCACGGCCAGAACGCAGCCTGTGCCGGCGACGGTGATCCACAGCCGAGGCTCGGGTCGCCGCCGGGTCCACGCCGCCAAGCGCCCCTGCGGGGCGCCTCCGTTGCTTGCCATCTCGCCACAGTAGGGGTGGGTCGGCCGCCGGTGGGGTCGGGTCGCCGGGCGCGGCGAGGCCCCGCCGGAGCGGGGCCTCGTGCGTCGTTCAGGCCGCCGTCGGGGCGGCGGGCGGGGTGGTCAGAAGGTCTGGCCGCCGGGCGGCGGCGGGGGCGGCGGCGAGCCGGGGTAGCTGGTGCCGCCCCCGTAGACCTCGGCCGGCTCGCGGCTCTTGAGCACGCTGCCCACGGCCACGCCGATGGCGGCCAGGGTGGCGACGAACAGGCCGTACATCCGGTCCAGGTCGATGGTGAAGCCGGCCGAACCCTCGTCCGCGGGGACGATCAGCCGCAGGACCACCAGGACGCCGACGACGATGCCGGCGATCATGATGACCTGGTTCCACGGCAGCGGCAGGTCGGGCAGTCGCGTGGTGGAGAACCGCTGGATGGCGATCACCACCACGATGCCGATGACGAGCAGCAGCGGGAGCCAGCCGGTCAGGAAGTAGTCGGCGCCGCTGTTGCTGGCCGAGCCGAAGTCGGTGTCGATGCCCCACCACGGCAGGAAGAAGGCGATCAGGAAGACGATCGCCGACACGCCGATGACCTTGTCGGCGGTGGAGAGTTTGTTGAGATCCATGACGATTGCGCCTCGTGTTTGTCGGGTCAGGTTTGTCCAACCAGCCGGCACGCTGTCCTGTCCGGGCAACCGGTGGCGGTGACCCCGACCGCTACCATCGCACCGATGCCCCCAGCCCAGGTCGCCGTGCTCGCGTCTGGCAGCGGCACCCTACTGCACGCCATCATCGAGGAGGCGTTGCCCCTCGCGGTGGTGGTGGCGGACCGCCCCTGCCGGGCCCTCGGCATCGCTGCTGAGCGGGGCGTTCCGGCCGAGCTGGTCGAGCGGACCGACTGGGGCCCGGGCTTCGACCGGGACGCGTACGGCGAGCAGCTGGTCAAGCTCCTGCGGTCCTACGGCGTCGACGTGGTCGTGATGGCCGGGTTCGGCACGGTCGTGCCGGGCCTGCCCGCGGCCTTCGGCGGGCGGGTCCTCAACACCCACCCCGCGCTGCTGCCGTCGTTTCCCGGCTGGCACGCCGTGCGTGACGCGCTGGCCCACGGGGTCAAGGTGACGGGCTGCACGGTGCACCTGGCGACCGCCGAGGTCGACGCC
>DASRJM010000207.1:0-15131 GCA_035649475.1 Acidimicrobiales bacterium | reverse complement strand
GAGGTCCTGGCCGACCTGGACGAGCGCGGGCTCGTCGCGCCCATCGCGGCCCGTGTCGTCGAGTCCGAGACGGTGGCGGCGCTGCTCGATGCCTGCCGGACCGCCGACCTCGTCGTCGTCGGCCGGCACGGCCTGAGCGGCCGCCCCGAGGACGACCCCGCCGCGGTCAGCCCCCGACTGATCCAGGAGGCCTGCTGCCCCGTCGTCGTCGTCCCCGAGTGACGTTGATCCCGTCCCCACCTGACCCACGGCGCTGCCGGGCGGCGCCCCCGACGCGCACACTGGCGGCACGACATCCTGTGCCGCACGGCGCCGATCCTGACCGGCGTCGGCGCCCGGCCCGACGCCGTCGGGTGCCGGCTGGAGCGGCGGGGTGGCGACCTCCGCGTGCACATCGCGTGCCGACCGCCGCCGGCCCGGGGGTCGAGCAGGCGCTGGCGATCCGGGTGCTCGACGCCGTGCGGGCGGGCACCCTGACCGCGGGGACGGTCGACGTGTCGATCGACGGGCCCGGCTGACACCGGTCCGAGACGGCGACGATCAGCCGTCGTACGAGTCGGCGCCGGCGTCGCCCGCGGCGTAGGCGCCGAGCAGGTCGCGCGCCGACACGATGCCGACGGGCCGGCCCTCGTCCTCGATCAGGACGTGGCGGACGTAGCGCTCCATCATCACCTCGGCCACCTCGGCGATCGTGGCGGTGGCGTCGCACCACACGAGCGTCGTGTGCGCCACGTCCGCGGCCGTGGTGGCGGCGGGGTCGCGCCGGTCCGCGAGCGCGGTGACCAGGTCGCGCTCGGTGACGATGCCCGCCGGTCGATCGGCGCTCCCGACGACGAGCGCACCGATCCCAGCGGCGGCGAGGGCGTCCGCCACGTCCAGCAGGGTGGCGTCGCCGGCCACACCGGCGACGGGTCCGCCGCTGACGGCGGTCACCGGGAGCGCTCCGGAGGTCGAGGTGATCGTCATGGCATCAGCATCGCCGGGCCCCGCGCACGCGCGACAGGGCCGAACGTCCCAGCGGCGGCCGTCAACGGTCCGGCGGCCGGTTCCGGTCGACGGCGTCCTTGACGAGGTCGATCATCCACGACAGGGCGGAGGTCGCGCGGTCGCCGTCGAAGCCCCAGGCGGACACCAGGCGCTCGTAGGACGGCGGGTGCCACAGGACGTCGAGCACCGCGGCGGCCGTCTCCCGCTGGGGGTCGGTCCAGTGGGGGGCCGCCTCGCCCACCGCCCGCAGCAGCGCCGCCCGGCGCTGCTCGTCGACCGCCCGGAACGTCGGCTCGCCCGGCTCGACGACGGTCCGGCCGACGGCGAACGAGCGCATCGAGTCGAGGATCCGGGCCGTCAGCTGGTTCAGCGAGGCCAGGTCCACCCCGTCGTAGTCGACGCCGGCCTCCTCGTGGAGCCGGCGCATGACCGCGTCGTGGAGGTGCCGCTCCGTCGGGAAGTGGCGGTACACCGTCCTCTCCCCCACCCCGGCCCGCTCGGCGACGGCGCGGAAGGTCAGCTCGCGCCAGTTCCACGACGAGAACTCGTGGACCAGATCCGATCCGGCGGCGACGATCCGGGCCCGGGTCTCGGCGGCCCGCTGCCGCCGGACGGGGCTGTCGTACGGCCGGCTCATCCGCCCGCGGCCGGGGTCGAGCGCTCGAGCATCCCGTGGGCGACCTGGCCGCCCCAGTCGTAGCGAACGATCGCCTGCTGCAGCCGGAAGCCCTCCAGCGGCCCGACGACCATGAACGTCGACAGGACCGTCTCGCCCCGGATCCATGTCGTGCCGCGCTCGGTCTCCAGCACGACCGACACGTCCTGGCCCGACGCCCGGAGGTCGCGGAGCCACGGCGCCTCCACGACCCGCGCGGGCACCAGCGCGCCGTCGCCGTCGAACAGGTAGCCCTCGTTGAACGTCGGCTTCCGGTCCTGCCGGGGCGGGTACACGATGTAGCCGAACGCCCGCCCGTCCGGGAACACCGCCGACTGCCAGGCGTGGCCCCGGAACGCGGCCAGCCGGCGCACGCCCTGCCGGCGGATCCGCAGCCCGCCGCCGACCAGCCCGTGGCGCTCGTCGCCGACCCGCAGGTGGCCGGTCGCCCGGAACAGCTGCTCGAACCGGGGCCCGCCCATCAGCGCCCCCTCTTCCTGGGTGGCGAGGACCCGGCCGGCCTCCTCCCGCAGCGTGCCGGGCTCCCAGGGCGGGACGACCGAGCGGATGTCGAGCTCCAGCTCGACGTCGACCGGCGCGCCCTCGCCACCGGGGAACCACCCGGCGAGCTGGTCGTCCACGGTGGTCTGCGTGCCCGTCCCGTCCAAGTGGGCCCGCCAGTGCCGGAACGGCTCGACCAGCTCGAAGGCGAGCGGGCCGGCGCCGAGCACCCGGGCCCGCCCGTCGGCGCCGGTCGGGTCGTGCACCTTGCCGGGCTGGAACATCGTCACGACCCGGCCACCCGCGAGGGCGATGTTGACCTGGATGTCGTGGGTCTCCCACTCGTCGGCGACAGCCTCGATGCCGATGCGGGGCATGCCGACGGCGTCCCCGCCGTCCCACACCCACACGTTGACCGACTCGCGCATCTCGGGATCCTCGGGCTGGGCCGCGAAGACGAACTCCCGCTCGGGGTCGAGGCCTCCCGTCAGGTCGACGCTCATCACGCGCTCTCCCTCTAGGTCCAGGCCGCCATGCGGGCCGCGTAGTCGACGAAGCAGGTGCGCACTTCGTCGAGGTCCAGCCCGAACTCGGATGGGTGCGGGTGCACGTTCTCCTGGCGGGTGGCCGCGTGCGCCGCCCACCAGCGGCGCATGCCCGCCTCGAACTCGTCGGTGACCGGCTCGCCCAGCCAGTCGTACAGCTCGCGGACCTCGCCGATCGGGTCGCGCTGCACGTCCGCGAACGCCATGTCGTAGAACCGGTCGCCGGCGCCGCCGGCCCGGAACTCCAGCAAGCGCTGCATGGCCACGGTCCAGTGGTCGACGTTGAGTGCCCCCATGTAGTGGCGGTCGACGCCGGCGCTGAACTGGCCGGCGACCTCGCAGTAGAGGTCGGCCACGGACACCATCACGTCGGTCGGGTCCCGGTGGGTCATGACGTAGCGGGCGTCCGGGAACACCCGGTCCAGTGCGTCCAGCCAGAGCAGGTGCGACGGGCACTTGAGCCGCCACGGCCGCGTCGACTCGCCCCACTGGAGGAGCTTCAGTACCCGCCTCTCGTAGGCGTAGGTGGTTGTCAGGTCCGCGTCACGCAGCCAGGCCGAGTACGACGGGATGTGCGCGAACGCCTGGTAGTAGTGCGACCGGAACGACAGGGCCATGAGGTCCTGGCACTCCTCCGGGCCCGTCGGCGTCGACGGGACCAGGGCGGCCAGCCGGGGCGCCATCTCGTCCTGGGCCGCGGCCGCGGCGACGGCCTGGTCGATCCGCGGGTCGGGGCCCTCGACCGTCGACGGCGGCGGGCACGGGTCGGCCGCCTCCCATCGGCGCAGCGACCGGGCGTTCGGGTCCTCGGCCAGCAGGAACGACAGGGCGGTGGATCCGGTGCGGGGCAGGCCCAGCCCGATCAGCGGCGCCTCGACGGGCACGTCGTCGATCTCGGGATGGCGCCGGTACCAGTCCTCCACCTGCAGTCGCTGGGCCAGCTGGTTGGTGATGAGGTAGGGCAGCACGACCTGCCCCATGTCGTTGAGCGTCGCCTCGTCGCGGAGCGATCGCACGAGCCGGTCGAGGCCCTCCCGGAAGGAGCCCTCCCCGAAGTCGTCCAGGCCGGTCTGCACCCGCGCCGCGTCCATCAGCTCGTCAGGTGACTGCATGCTCCCCCGATCGCACCCGGCCGGCTGGTAAATTCGTGGCAGCACTCTGTCACGACTGTCGGACGCTGGCAACGCTGTCCGCGTGGGTGGCCGGGCCCTACCGGCCGAACGACATCCGGAGCGTCAGGACCCACGTCGCGGCGCCGAGCAGGATCACCGCCCCCACCCCGAGCAGGAACTCACCCTGGCGCCGCGAGTGCACCTTGCCCGAGATCGCCGCGAAGAACAGGGCGGAGGCGAAGAGCACGACGGCCAGCATGTAGTCATCCGCGTGCTCGTTGGCCGCACCCGCGGCCGCCGACCGCTCGCCCGCCTCGCGGTTGAGCGTCGTCGAGCGCTGCGCCTCGGCGAGCTGGTACTCCGGCATGACGAACGGCGTCAGCGGCGCATCGGGGCTCGTCAGCGGCTCGGTTGCCGTCCAGGCGTCGAAGGCCGGCCGGAACTCGTCGCGGAACCGGGACTCGTAGAACGCGGCGAGCGCGGTGTCGCCGGCCGCCGTCGCGTCGACCCACTGCGTGAACGTGGCGATGTCGACCTGGGTGAGCTGGCCCGCCCGGGTCTGCGCCTCGGACGACTCGATGTGCGCGGCGGTCGCCCGGCTCGTGTCGACGGCCTGCTCGCCCCGCCACCGCGAGCCCTGGTACGTGCTCCACGCCGTGGCGACGGCGGCGACGGCGAGCACGATCGTGGCCAGCAGCTCGACCCGGGGGGTCCTGGCGTCGTCCCGCTCGTCCATCTCGGGCTCAGCTGAACACGTTCACGGCGCGGGCGATCACGAGGCCGATCACGCTCAGGGAGATCAGCGACTGCAGGGCCATCGTGAGCTTGGCCCACGCGACCATCGGCATGACGTCGGTCGGGCTGAACGCGGTGCTGGTGGTGACGCCGAGGATGAAGTAGTCGACGTAGCGGGGGCGCCAGCCGGGCGGTGCGAGCTCGGGGCTCATCTGCTGAGAGAAGGCGAAGTCCGGGTGCGCGTGCTCCGAGCGGTGCCGGGCCAGCGGGCCGCCGCTGTCGAGCTGCCAGTAGAGCAGACCGAAGGCGAGTGCGTTGCCGATCCAGACCAGTGCGCCCGACGCCAGCAGCGAGTCCGCGGAGCTCGTGACCTCGGTGCCCTTGACCAGGGAGGTGATGAGCACGGTGGTCGAGACGAGAGCGGCGAGGACGAGGGCCAGGATGAGGGCGATCGAGAGCCGGCGGAGCAACACCGCCGCGCGGCCGCTCCGGCCCCGGGGATGGGCGACGAGGAGGACGACGAGCAACACGGCTTCGATGCTCGGGACGACCCAGTGCGCGTTGATCGACTCGCGCCGCGGCACGGTCACGCGCAGCACGACCGTGATGACGAGGAAGGTGAAAACGGCCAACGCGACGGGCCAGCGCGGCTCCATCACGGTCAGGGTCTCGTCCGAGCCGTCCTCGCCGTCGTCGGGGGCCACGCCACGACGGTAACGCCGAGGACTCGCCGCCGAAGGGATGTCAGCCGAGTCGCTCGACGGATGCCAGCCAGGCCTCGCCGAGCGCGTCGCCGTCGATGGCGGTCGTCACCCTGGCGGGCCGGCCGTCCGGCCGTTCCTCGAACCGCAGGACGCCGCCGTCGATCGTCGGGGCGAGGACGAGCTCCTCCAGGGTGGCGACGCCCATCTCGGCGGCGACCGCGCAGGCCGCGGCGTCGTACTGGAAGTTGAGGAGGTCGTCGGGCAGCCCGGGATGGGCTCGCCCGAGCGCGCCCATGTCGTGCTCGTCGCCATGCGCCGCCGCCTGGCGGGCCAGGAGCCGACCGACCGGCCCGCCGACCGCGAGCCGGTCGAGGTCCCGCCGGCGGAGGTGGGCGTCGAGGGTCGCCGGCAGCATCACCAGCGTGACCTCGCCCGCCTCGCGGAACACCGTCGCCGCGGCGGCCGTGTCGCACTGGACGTTCCAGTCCTTGTCGGGGCCCCACTGCGGCAGCCCGGGCCGGGGCGGGGTGGTCCACCCACCCATCAGCACGACGCTGGCAGTGGCGAGGAGCCCGGGCCGGGCCGCCTCCAGGAGGCCCAGGTTGGTGTACGGGCCGATGGCGACGATCGTGGCCCCGGCCTCGACGCTGGCCGCCAGCAGCTCGACGGCGGCCCCGACGGGCCCGGGCCGCGGCGGCACGTCGGCGCTACCCCAATAGGTGGCGTGATCCGGCAGCCCACCCATCTCGCCGCCCGTCGTGAGCGACCGACCGGCCCCGGCCGCGGTCTCGACGACCCGCCCAGCGAGCCGCAGGAAGTGGTCGAGGTACCCGGCCCGCCGGCCGTCGGGATCCGCGACGGTGGTGATGCCGGTCAACTCGACGCCGCCCGCACCGAGCACGAACGCGACGGCGCAGGCGTCGTCCGTATCACCCGCGAAGTCCGTGTCGACGTGGATCCTCACCAGCCACAGCCTTGCCGGTGCGGGGCTGTGCGAGGGCCGACGACCCCGCTGCCGACTTCCTGGCCATGCCCCTGACCGCGGTGCCGCACCTCCTGGCCGGGCACCGTGACCTGGTCCCGGTGCCCGGCGACGACGGCATGGAGGCGAGGATCCTGTGGCGCCGTCGGGGTCAGTCGCCGTTGGCGACCAGCGCCTGCCAGGTGATCGGGCCGACGATGCCGTCGACGGCGACGTGGAGGAAGCCCTGCATCGCCTTGACGCCGGCCTCGGTCTTGGGGCCGAAGACGCCGTCGACGGTGACGTCGACGCACAGGCACTGCGCGCCACGGACGGCCTCGCTGCTGTCGCCGCGACGTACCGTCACGATGAGCTTCGGCCACGTCTGGGGACCGGCCTTGCCGTCCACGACGAGGCCGCGGCTCTGCTGGAACGCCTTGACGGCGGCTTCGGTCTTGGGGCCGAAGATTCCGTCGGCCGTGATGGTGGAACCGCGGTGGCGCAGCAGGTGCTGCAACGCCTGGATCGGCGGGCCCTGCATCGGCTTGGCGATCACCGGCCACGGGGCCAGGGATGTCTGGGTCATCGTGTGCTCCTTCCGCACAACGGGGCTTCACCGATACAGAGGAGGCGGTCGGGCCCGGAATACATCCGCGGCGCTGGCGCCCGCGGCCGCCGGGGAGTGCCCCTTGCGATCGGGGCCGATGAGGAGAACTGTGGATGGCGACGCGTCTGTGGAGGTGCCGCGATGACGACGACCTTCGTCATGGACCAGCGGGAACGGGCGGGTGAGATCGGCCCGGTCCGACGCGAGATCATCTTCGAGCCGGTCCACGAGCAGCCTGTCCCCGCCGAGCCCACCCCGGTGGAGCCGGCACCGGCTCCCGAGCCGCAGCCCCGGGAGCCCGCGCCAACGCCGTCATGACCCTGATCTCCGACGCCTGCGGCGGCGGCGACGCGGGCCGGGCCCTCGTGCCGGGCTCGCTGCGCGGGTACCGCACCTGGCGGCTGCTGAGCCGCAGGGCGGCCGCGCAGCTGCCGGACGGCTCGCTGCCGTTGACGTCCGTCACCCGCCGCAACGTGTGCTGGGAGCGGACGCTGACGGCTCACTGCGAACCGCCCGGCCCGGGGACCGTCGGTCCCGTGCCGTCGACATCGGAGGGCGGTCACCATGCGCCGGAGACGCAGTGCGTCTGCGGCATCTACGGCTGGTACGACCCGACCGACACCTACATGACCAGCGCCCGAGTGTTCGGGGTCGTGGAAGCGTCGGGCCTCATCATCATGGGAGAACGGGGCTTCCGGGCCCAACGGGCGACGATCGCGGCGGTCGTCACCCGGAGCCGTCGTGCCGTGGCCGCGTGCGAGCGAGCCGGCGTCGCCGTCTACCGGCGGCGACGCGACCTGCTGCGGGACTACCCACCCGACGACCTGTCGTCGCTGCTCGGCAACCCGCCGGCACCCGAACCTCCCGTCGCGACGCCGGCGCCGCGCACGTTCGACTACTTCGTCCTGTGCACGATCTGGACCCGCACGGCCCTGATCACCGGCGCGCTCGTCGCCCTACCGACCGAGGCTGCGCTGATCACCGCTGCCGCGGCTCAGGCCGCCGCGACCGGCCTGGTGGTCGCCCGGCTCCGACGCTGACGCCGTGTGACGGTGCCGTCACCGTCGAGGGGTCAGGCGCGGTCGACCGGGGCCCGGACGCGATCGGCTCGACCAGCTCGTCGCCCCCCGACACGCCGAGGTTCTCGTCCTCGTCGGGGACGGCCAGCCTCCGCTCCCGCACCACGGTCACCGCCAGCCAGGTGCCGAGGATCACGAACACGCCGTAGAACCCGGCCGCCGGCAAGAGGTAGACGCCGCTCTCGGCGGCCGGGTAGGCGCTGGCGTCGATGAGAGCGACGAACGCGATGCGAGCCAGCACGGCCGCCAGCGTGGCGGCCACGGCGAGGGCCACCGCCCCGTGACGGCGGCCGGCCCGGGTGAGAGCTCCCGCCGCCAAGCCAGCCGTCGCCAGGGCGCCTCCGACTCGGCCGCACCATCGATACAGCCAGGCCAACGCCGTGATCGGCCACTGGTCGTCCTCGGCGCCCCGCTCCCTCGCCAGGTAGGCCGCCTGGTCGTCGTCGATGCCTCGGAGCGATCTGACCATCGTGGTCCATTGCTCCTGGCTGCCGCTGCTCGGCCACGGCCGGGCGGGTGAGGCGAACTCGAGGGCGAGGAAGTAGCCCGAGGCCCGCCAGGCGGAGGCGGCGACGTCGCGGGCGCTCACTCGCGAGAGCGGCGGCATCGGTCCGATGCCGGGCGCGTCGCACGGCAGCTCGCTGCGGCAGGCGGATGCGATGTCGTCGGCGATCTCGCCGAAGTAGCGCTGGGCTTCGCCCGCCGAGTCCATGTGGCCGCGGTCGGCGGCCGCAGCCCGCATCGCCCACACGAAGTGCGTGCCGGGCATGTCGTCGCACACGCCGTAGTCGCATCCGAAGCTGAGCCACCGTTCGCCAGGGGGGCCGTCCAGCCACGGCGCCATCTCGGCGGCCGCAGGGCTGACCGCGTAGACGGCCGAGCGCTGTCGGCGGCTGACCGGTACGAAGCGGCGGTGCTCACCGACGTCGACGCGCTGCCACTCGGTGTAGGCCCGGGCGATCTCGCCGTCGACCAGGTCGCTGATCACCGCGGCGCCGTAGTGGGTCCGGTTGCGGGCGGTGACCCAGTGCACCGAGGCAGCGAACGATCCCGCTGCCACGACCAGGGCCGCGGCGGCGGCGAGCGCCGGGCGCAACCAGTCGCGGTCGCGCAGCCGCCAGGTCGCCGCGCCCGCGCCCGCCGCCAGCGCGACGGCCGGCGCCACCCAGGCCCGCTCGTCTCGGCACATGTAGTACGCGGCGCCGGTCACGCCGAGAGCGGCCCCGGCGACGGCCATCACCGGCACCGTCCAGCGCAGCCCGCGCGCCAGCAGCCCCGGGAGGAGGCCCAGGAACAGGATCGTGCCGTACACCAGGATCAGGCTGAGCGCGCCGTAGACCGCCTCCCGGCTGACCCGGTTGCCCCACGTCCCGAGGTGGGTGGGGTCGAGGGCGATGACCGCGTAGGCGCCGGCGGCCAACCAGCTCGAACGGGTCAGGCGCCATGCCGCCAGGGCCACGACCGCCGCCGCCACGAGGTGGAGGCTCTGCTCGGCCAGCGTCAACGGGAGATGCAGCTCGTAGGCCGCGGCGATGAACATCGGGTAGGTCGGCCCCTTGGCCAGTGTCAGGCTCTGGTAGGGACCGAGCCACTGGCCATCGACCAGGTGGCCGGCCAGCCCGGCGAAGAGCGCGTCGTCGTGGCCCTGGTCGGCCAGCACCCAGGTCGGGTTCCGGGCACTGAGCGCCAGGCTGGCGACCGTGATCAGCGCGAGCACGCCGACCAGCGCGGCACGCCGGGTCGAGCTGCGGGCCAGCGCGGCTGTCGGGGGGTCGCTCCGCGCAGGGCCCATCCGGCGACGATAGTGGGGCGGGTCCCGTCGCCCGTGGTGTGCCGGCCGGAGGGGACGGGCGCCGTCGGAGCCGGCGCCGTGGGCGTCGCCGGTGGCTACGGTCGCGGTCGTGTCCGTCGTGCTGCGACCCGAGGGGCTGACCCGGGACGACGTCGTGGCCGTCGCCCGCAACGGCACCGGGGCCCGCCTGTCCGAGGAGGCCGTGGCGGCCATGGCGGCCACCCGGGCCCACGTCGAGGCCCTGGCCGCGTCCGCCGAACCGGTGTACGGCATCTCCACCGGCTTCGGGGGCCTGGCCACCCGGCAGATCCCGCCCGAGCACCGGGCCCGCCTCCAGCGCTCGCTCATCGCGTCGCACGCCGCCGGCATGGGCCACCCGGTCGAGGCCGAGGTGGTGCGGGCGATGGTGCTGCTGCGCGCCCGCACACTGGCCACCGGCATCACCGGGGCCCGGCCCGAGCTGGCGGCCGCCCTCCTGGGCCTGCTCGACGACGGCCGCCTGCCCGAGGTCCCCGAGTTCGGCTCGCTGGGCTGCAGCGGCGACCTGGCGCCGCTGGCCCACGTCGCCACCGCGCTCGACCTGACGCTGGAGGCCAAGGAGGGGCTGGCCCTCGTCAACGGCACCGACGGCATGCTGGGCATGCTCGTGCTCGCCTGCGCCGACCTGGCCGCGCTGCTGCGGGCGGCCGACGTCGCCGCGGCCATGAGCGTGGAAGGCCTCCTCGGCACCGACCGGGCCTTCGCGGCCGACCTCGTCGCCCTGCGCCGCCACCCCGGGCAGCAGGCGTCGGCGGCCAACATCGCCACCCTCCTGGCCGGCTCGGCCATCGTCGCCTCGCACCGCACCGGCGACCCCCGGGTCCAGGACGCCTACTCGCTGCGCTGCGCCCCCCAGGTCCACGGCGCCGCCCGCGACGCCCTCACCTTCGCCGAAGCGTGCGTCGACAACGAGCTGGCGTCCGCCATCGACAATCCGGTCGTGCTCGCCGACGGGCGGGTCGAGTCGGTGGGCAACTTCCACGGGGCACCACTGGCGCACGCCGGCGACCTGCTGGCCATCGTCGTCGCCGACGTCGCCGCCATGAGCGAGCGGCGCACCGACCGGTTCCTCGACGCCGCCCGCAGCCACGGCCTGCCGCCGTTCCTGGCCCACGAGCCCGGCGTCGACAGCGGCCTGATGATCGCCCAGTACACGGCCGCCGCCCTCGTCTCCGAGTGCCGCCGGCTGGCCGTCCCGGCCAGCGCCGACACCATCCCGACGTCCGCGATGCAGGAGGACCACGTGTCGATGGGCTGGTCGGCCGCCCGCAAGCTGCGCACGGCCCTCACCCACCTGGCGCGCGTGCTGGCCGTCGAGCTGGTGACCGCGGCCCGCGGCATCGACCTGCGGTCCCCGCTCACCCCGGCACCGGCGACCGGTGCGGTGCGCGACGCCCTGCGGGCCGGCGGGGTCGGGCCGCCGGGCCCCGATCGCCTGCTGGCGCCGGAGCTGGCGGCCGCGGCCGGGCTGGTGGGCGACGGGACCGTCGTGCGGGCGGCCGAGCGGGAGGTGGGAGCCCTTGCCTGAGGGCCCGCGCATCGTGCGGGCGCCGCGAGGACCCGAGCGCACCTGCAAGGGCTGGGCCCAGGAGGGCGCCCTGCGGATGCTCATGAACAACCTCGACCCCGAGGTCGCCGAGCGCCCCCAGGACCTCGTCGTCTACGGCGGCACCGGGAGGGCGGCCCGCAGCTGGGAGGCGTTCGACGCCATCGTCGCCGGCCTGCGCCGGCTGGAGGACGACGAGACCCTGCTCGTTCAGTCGGGCAAGCCGGTGGCCGTCTTCCGCACCCACGAGTGGGCGCCGCGGGTGCTGATCGCCAACGCCAACCTGGTGCCCGACTGGGCGACGTGGGACGAGTTCCGCCGCCTCGAGGCGCTGGGCCTGACCATGTACGGCCAGATGACCGCCGGATCGTGGATCTACATCGGCACCCAGGGCATCCTCCAGGGGACCTACGAGTGCTTCTCCGCCATCGCCGAGCGCCGGTTCGGGGGCAGCCTGGCCGGCACGATCACGGTCACGGCCGGGCTGGGAGGCATGGGGGGTGCCCAGCCGCTGGCGGTGACCATGAACGGCGGCGTGGCCATCGTCGTCGAGGTCGACCCCGACCGGATGCGGCGCCGCCTGGAGACGCGGTACCTCGACGCAGCCACCGACGACCTCGACGATGCGCTGGCGCGCGCCGAGGCCGCCCGGGAGGACCGGCACGCGCTGTCGATCGGGTTGCTGGGCAACGCGGCCGAGGTGCTGCCCGAACTGGTGGCGCGGGACGTCGCCGTCGACGTGGTCACCGACCAGACACCCGCCCACGACCCGCTCAGCTACGTGCCGGCCGGCCTGACGCCGGCCGAGGCCGACGAGCTGCGGAGGCGCGACCCCGACGAGTACACGGCTCGGGCCCGGGCCTCGATGGCCCGGCACTGCGCGGCGATGGTCGCCTTCGCCGACCGGGGCGTCGAGGTGTTCGACTACGGCAACAGCCTGCGGCGGGAGGCGGAGCTCGGGGGGTTCGAGCGGGCCTTCGCCTACCCCGGCTTCCTGCCCGCCTACATCCGGCCGCTGTTCTGCGAGGGCAAGGGGCCGTTCCGGTGGGCGGCGCTGTCGGGCGACCCGGCCGACATCGGCGCCACCGACAAGGCCGTGCTGGACGAGTTCCCCGACAACGAACCGCTGGCCCGCTGGATCCGCCTGGCCTCCGACCGCGTCGCGTTCCAGGGACTGCCCGCCCGCATCTGCTGGCTCGGCTACGGTGAGCGCGACCGCATGGGCCTGCGCTTCAACGAGCTGGTGGCGGCCGGAAAGGTCCAGGCGCCGATCGTCATCGGGCGCGACCACCTCGACTCCGGATCCGTGGCGTCCCCCTACCGGGAGACCGAGGCGATGCGCGACGGCTCCGACGCCATCGCCGACTGGCCGCTGCTCAACGCCCTGCTCAGCACGGCCAGCGGCGCGAGCTGGGTGTCGTTGCACCACGGCGGCGGCGTGGGGATCGGCCGGTCGATCCACGCCGGGATGGTGGTCGTCGCCGACGGCAGCGATCTGGCCGCGCAGAAGCTCGAGCGCGTGCTCACGAACGACCCGGGCAGCGGCGTGGCCCGGCACGCCGACGCGGGCTACCCGGAGGCGCTGCGGGTGGCGCGGGCGTCCGGGATGCAGCTGCCCATGCAGCCGTGACCACGTTCTGGGCCGCCCGCGCCCTCCTGCCCGAGGGAGTGGCCGCGGATGTCGTGCTGGAGAGCGGCGACGACGGGCGGCTGGCGTCCGTTCGGCCCGGCGTCGTCCAGCCGCCGCCGGGCGCCACCGCGCTGGCCGGGCTCGTGCTGCCCGGCCTCGTCGACGCCCACTCCCACGCCTTCCACCGGGCCCTGCGGGGCAACGCCGCCGGCGGCGACTTCTGGGCCTGGCGGTCGGGGATGTACGCCCTGGTCGACCGGCTCGACCCCGACACGCTCGTGGCGCTGGCCGCCGCCGCGTTCGGTGAGTTGGTGCTGGCCGGCGTCACCACGGTGCACGAGTTCCACTACCTCCACCAGCCGGCGGGCATGGACGACGCCGTGTGCGAGGCCGCCCGGCGGGCCGGCATCCGGCTGGTGCTGCTCGACACCTGCTACCTGCGGGCCGGCTTCGGCGGCGAGGCGCTCGATCCCGTGCAGCGGCGGTTCAGCGACGGCGACGTCGAGCGCTGGCGGGCCCGGGCCGAGAAGGTGGCCGCCGCCCATCCCGACGTGACCGTGGGGGCGGCGATCCACAGCGTCCGGGCGGTGGACCCGGCGTCGCTCGGCGATGTCGCCGCCTGGTCCGGCGGGCGAGGTGTGCCGCTGCACCTGCACCTGTCGGAGCAGCCGGCCGAGAACGAGGCCTGCCTGGCCGCCACCGGGCGGACGCCGGCCCAGCTCGCCCACGACCACGGCGTGCTCAGGCCCGCCACCACCGCAGTGCACTGCACCCACGTGACCGCCGGGGACATCGCCCTGCTGGGGATCAGCGGCACAGCCGCCTGCCTGTGCCCCACCACCGAGCGGGACCTGGCCGACGGCGTCGGCCCCGCCGCCGCCCTTGCCGCCGCCGGCTGCCCGCTCCGCGTCGGCAGCGACTCGCACGCGGTCGCCGACCTGTTCGAGGAGGCCAGGGCGGTCGAGATGGACGAGCGGCTCGCCACGGGCCGCCGGGGCCTGCACGCGCCGGGCGCACTGCTGTCCGCCGCCACGGCCGGGGCGACGTTGCGGGCCGGGGAGCCGGCGGACCTGTGCGCCGTCGGCCTCGACGGCGTGCGTCTGGCCGGGGCCGACCCCGACGACCCCGTGCCGATGCTGGTGGCGGCGGCGACGGCCGCCGACGTCACCGACGTGGTGGTGGCGGGCCGCCACCTGGTGCGGGGTGGCGCGCACGTGGGCATGGACGTGGCGACCGAGCTGCGGGCGGCCATCGCGGCGGTGCGCTGATGTGGGACCTCCTCGTCACCGACACCGCCGGCGGCGGGGCCGTCGCCGTGGAGGGCGAGCGCATCGTCTGGACCGGCCCGGTCTCGGCGCTGCCGAGCAGCGCGTCCGCCGCGGTCACCTGGTCGGCCGGCGGGCGGGTTGTGACGCCGGGGCTCGTCGACTGCCACACCCACCTCCTGTTCGGGGGCGACCGCTCGGGCGAGTGGGAGCAGCGCCTGGCCGGCGCCGGCTACGAGGCCATCGCCGCCGGCGGCGGAGGGATCGGGGCCACGGTGCGGGCCACGCGCGCCGCCTCGGACGGCGAGCTCCTCGACGGGGCCGCCACCCGGGCCGCCGCGCTGGCCGCCGGCGGGGTCACGACCGTCGAGGTCAAGTCCGGCTACGGGCTCGACCTCGACACGGAGCTGCGGATGCTGCGCCTCGCCCGCCGCGTCCCCGAGCGCGTCCCCGTCGACGTCGTGACCACGTTCCTCGGCGCCCACACCGTCCCGCCCGAGTTCGGCGGCGACGCCGACGCGTACGTCGCGTTCGTGTGCGACGAAGTGCTGCCCGCGGTGGCGGCCGAGGGGCTGGCCGACGCCGTCGACGGATTCTGCGAGCGGATCGCCTTCAGCGCGGCCCAGCTCGACCGGATCCTCACCGCCGCCACCGGCCTGGGTCTGCCGGTGAAGCTGCACGCCGACCAGCTGAGCGACGGGGGCGGCGCCGCGCTCGCCGCGCGCCATCGCGCCCTGTCCGCCGACCACCTCGAGCACACGTCACCCGACGGCGTGGCAGCCATGGCCGCGGCCGGAACGGTCGCGGTGCTGCTCCCCGGGGCGGCCTACGTGCTGCGCGACGACGCGGTGCCCCCGGTCGACGCCCTGCGCCGGGCAGGGGTCCCGATGGCGGTGGCCACCGACTGCAACCCCGGGACCTCGCCGCTCGTCTCGCTGCCGCTCGCCATGCACCTGGCCTGCACGCGTTTCGG
>DASRJM010000206.1:0-4032 GCA_035649475.1 Acidimicrobiales bacterium | reverse complement strand
CGAGTCGTCCCGGCTCGGCGGCGAGCCGTGCCTCGGCGCTCGCGACCCAGTCGTCGGCCATCACCGACAGCGGACGGAACGGGTGGTCCGGCGGCAGGTCGACAGCCCAGACCGACCGGAGCAAGTCGGTGACGACGAGGTGCTGCTCGGGCTCGGGGCGTCCACGCAGCTCGGTACCCGGACGGCACCGCTCGAGGAGCATCGCGGTGGTGTCGCCCGCGCCGCCGTCGGATCCACCCCGTCCCGGGGCCGGCGCCACGTGCTCGAACGCGTACACCTCCACCGCACCCTGGCCGGCGAGCATGGCCAGGCCCTCCGCCTCGTGACGCGCCTCGGTATGCCGCCACGCCACCTTGAGCACGACGTCCCGTTCGTCACGGTCCGTCCCGGGCGCGACCCAGGAGCAGTTGCCGCCCGGTTCGAACGGCTCGCCGAGCTCCAGGCCCCAGCGTGCGGTCAACGCCTCGACGCGGTCCGGTAGCGCGGCCAGCCACTCCGCCCGTGCCGGCCCGCCGAGATCCGTCGCGTCCTGCAGGTACCTGGGCACGCGCAGCCTCGCGGTCACCCGGCACACCGTAGGGAACCGAGTGGAACGGACACAGGCCGATTCGTCGCCCACCGTGTGATCTGGCACCATCTGCCCCATGGCGAAGCGCAGGCCTCCCGGCGAGTTCCGCCGGGGCGAGACCGTCAAGACCCTGGACCCGCTGCCCGGCGTCCCCCAGGGCACGAAGGGCCGCGTCTACCTTGTCGACGGCTTCGCCTGGACCCGCTACCGGGTGCTGTTCGACAACGGCATCGACGTCGGCTCGCTCGACGGCACCGCGCTGGCCCGGCCCAAGGAGTACGAGGCCGCGCTGACCCGCCGCGAGCAGGCCGCCGAGGCGGCCGAGGCGGCGTCCGTGGCGTCCGAGGAGGGCGGCGAGGCCGCGGCCGCGGGCGGCGCCGACAAGACGGTGAACGGCGTCGTCGTGCCGGCCCTGCTGCTCGAGCGGTCGCAGCGGGCCCGCGAGCGCCTCAGCGCCGCCTGATCACGGCCGGAGCTTCGCCAGGACCGCCTCGGCCTCGTCCACGAAGCGCGCCACCAGCTCGCCCGCCGGCACCAGGCTGTCGATCGCGCCCACGCCCTGGCCGGCGGGGAAGAACTCGCGGTCGAGGTCCACGCCCTCGGTCGTCTCGTCGCCCCCGAGGTGGTTGGCACCGTCCTGCATGGACCGCAGGACCTGGGCGGGGAAGCGTTCGACCTGGAGCTCGCCCTCCTCGTATCCCCGGGTGTAGCTGTTGGCGATGACCCGGCAGGTCTTGCCCGTGTAGGCCCGGGTGACGGTGGTGTCGTCCTCGTGGCTGCGCAGCAGCACGTCCTTGTAGCCGGTCACGCCGCGGGCCTCGGGCGTGGCGATGAAGCGGGTGCCGACCCACACGCCGTCGGCCCCGAGGGCCAGGGTGGCGGCCAGGCCCCGGCCGTCGACGATGCCGCCGGCCGCCACGACCGGGACCCGGTCGCCGACCGCGTCCACGACCTGCGGCACGAGGGCCATCGTGGCGACCCGGCCGGTGTGGCCGCCCGCCTCCGTGCCCTGGGCCACCACGATGTCGCAGCCGGCCTCGACCGCGTCGATCGCGTGGCGGACCTTGCCGCACATGTTCACGACCACCAGGCCCGCGTCGTGGCACTGGTCGACCACGTCGCGGGGTACCCCGAGCCCGGCCACGAAGGCCGTGGCGCCGCCCCGGATGATGTCGTCCACCTTGTCTTCGAGCCCCCGGGGCATCGCGGTGAGCAGGTCGACGCCGAACGGCCGGTCCGTGGCGGCCCGCACCGCGGCGATCTCGTCCCGCATCTGGTCGTCGCCCATGGTGGAGGCACCCAGGCAGCCGAAGCCGCCCGCGGCGCTGACCGCAGCGGCCAGGCGGCTGTAGGAGACGCCGCCCATGCCGGCGAGCATCACCGGGTGCTCGATCTGGAGGGCCTCGGTCAGGCGGGTGCGCAGCATGACCCGATGCTGACGTGGACTTGACCGGCCGGTCAAGTGCAGCCGTTACGGCGCCGTCGCCCCGACGCGCAACCGGCGCACCCCGGGGGGCGGGGGCGCCGGATGCGTGGTGGTGATGGCCGGACCGCCGCAGTCGGCCACCGGCGGATGGGTCATGACACGTCCGAGGGGAGGTCGCGTCCGCCGCAATCCGCTCCAGGCACCCTAGGAGGCGACCATGTCCGGCCGGTGGCGGGAACGTGAACGAACAGCGTCGAGTGGGCGAAGTCGAAGCGACGCGGCGGCTCAGCCGGCGGCCCAGGCGCCGGGTCCGGAGAACATCCCCCGGCGCCAGCGGCGGGGCGTCACCACGGCGGCCCGCGGGTAGTCCTCGAACAGCCACCGGGCGAAGTTGCGGCGGGTCCAGCGCGTCGCCCCGGCGAGACGCATGCCCGCCCGCACGCCCTTGCGGTGGCGGACGGCCCGGATGAGCAGCAGCGACATGCGGTGGTCGGCCACCAGCGCGGCCGTGGCCGCCGACCGGTAGGCGGCGGTGACGCCGGCCGGGTCCGGGCCCTCGCCGGCGATGGCCTCGGCGGCCAGGACTCCGGTGAGCAGCGCCTGTCCGATGCCCTCGCCGGTCAGCGGGTCGCTCGCCGTGGCCGCGTCCCCCACGAACAGGGTGCGCCGCCCGGTGAGCACGGCCTCGTCGATGCGGGCCGGGATGGGCCATGCCCGGTGCGGCGACTCGGCCTCGGCGCCGTCGCCCAGGACGGCCCGGATGTGGGGCCGGTCGACCAGCTCGCGCCAGATGCCGGCCATGTCCTGGATCCGGGCGACCTTGCCGCCCCGCTGGATGCCGAAGCCCACGTTGGCCCGGCCGTCCGGCAGCGGGAACGACCAGGCGTAGCCGGGCAGCAGGTCCGGCTCGAACCACACCACCAGGTCGCGGGCGGCCCGGGGCCCGACGCCCCGGAAGTACTGGCGGAACGCGTGCCACTCTCCCCGGTAGCCGGGCGTGGCCAGGCCCAGGTGCTTGCGCACCGGCGACCACATGCCGTCGGCCGCCACCGCGAAGCCGGCCTCGATCGGTCCGCGGCCCTCGACCTCCACGACCACGCCGTCGCCGTCCTCCCGGGCGCCGGTGCATGCCCGTCCCTCCAGCACGGTCACGCCCGCGTCCCGGGCCACGTCGACCAGCGCCGCGTCCAGGTCGGTCCGGCGGGCGACCGCCGCGTAGGTCCCTCGGCCTCGGGGCAGGGGGAACGTGACCTCGTGGCCGGCCGGCCCCCGCACGAGGATGTCGTCGACCCGCTGCCACGAGGGCACGGCGTCCGGCCGCAGGCCCAGGTCCTCCAGCAGCCGGAGGGCGCCGGTGGTGAGGCCGTCGCCGCAGATCTTGTCCCGCGGGAACGTCGCCTTGTCGACCATGGTGACCCGCCGGCCGCCGCGGGCCAGGGTGATCGCCGCCGCCGCGCCGGCGGGCCCCGCGCCGACGACGACGGCGTCGGCCGCCGTCAACAGAACTGGCCCTCGCCCGGCCGGTACTGGGCGCGGAAGGAGTCGTTCTCGGTGTGGCCGTCGGGGAAGGTCCGGGTCCGGGTCGTGGTCACGACCCGGCAGTTGCCGTTCATCGACTCGGAGATGCCCGTCTGCTCGCCGCTCGCATGGGGCGTCGAGTACATGGTCACGGTCACGCTGTTCGCCGTGTACGACGTCCAGATCAGGACGCAGTACGGCGTGTTGTTGCGGATCCTCAGGTCCGGGTTGGGATAGCCCATCGTGGCCTCGCGGCCAGGGGGGTACCGGGAGAACGACTCGGTGTGGGCCTGATAGGTCACGATGTCGAGCCCGGCGAAGTAGGCCGCGTTGAACGTGGTGGTGGCGAACTGCGAGACGCCCCCGCCGACCTCCTCCACGTGCACGCCGTCGCGGATGGCGCCGGCCTCCACGAACCCCTTGTCGGTGGTGCGGGGCCCGACGTGGCCGTTGACCGAGAACGTCCCGCCGGGCTGGATCACCGCTCCCCGCACCAGGTCGGCGATGCGGTGGATGTTGG
>DASRJM010000205.1:0-4394 GCA_035649475.1 Acidimicrobiales bacterium | reverse complement strand
CCTGATCGCGCAGGAGGAGGTCCAGCCGATGGCCGAGCCGGTCACCCCGCTCCCCGTCGAACAGCACCGGGACGTCCTCGGAGAGCAGGAACGAAACCCCAGGTCATGGCGGATTCCGCCGGCCTCCGCAGGGTGCCCCCGGCAGGACTCGAACCTGCGGCCTACCGCTTAGGAGGCGGTCGCTCTATCCACCTGAGCTACGAGGGCGCCTGCTTGACCCTACCGGGCGGCCTCCGGCCGGCAGGAAGAGACCTGCACCCCACATGGTTGCGCCGGGCATGGAGCTTGCCGATGCCATGGCGTTCACCCGGACGACCCGGGAGTCCGTGCTCGTGACGATCCGGAGGAACGGGCGGCCGCAGCTGTCCAACGTGTCGCACCACGTCCTCCCCGACGGTGTTCCCCGCATCTCGATCACGGCCGACCGGGCGAAGTACCGGAACCTCCGGCGCGAGCCCTGGGCTGCGCTGCACGTCACGCGGGACGACTTCTTCGCCTACGTCGTGCTCGAGGGCACGGTCGAGCTTTCGCCCGTGGCGGCGGCGCCCGACGATGCGACCGTCGACGAGCTGGTCGAGCACTACCGGGGGCTGATGGGCGAGCACGCCGACTGGGACGCCTACCGTCAGGCGATGGTGGAGGAGCGGCGGGTGGTCGTGCGTTTCAGGGCGACACGGGCCTACGGGATGATGGAGCTTCCGCCCCCCAGCGGCGAGTAGCTCAGTCCATGTCCTCCATCGAGATCACGTTCAGCCGGACGTGATCGATCATCCAGTCCTCGACGCAGCCGCGGAACTGGCGGCGGTTGGTCTCGTCCATCGACGGGCGGAGGACGGCGCGGAACTCGTGCTCGCCCTGCGGGGCGATCTCGCCGACGACGTCCGAGTTCACCTCCAGCCGGCACACCTTGACCTGGGCGTCCACCAGCTCCATCAACGACTGGCTCGACTCGGCGCCCCGGACCTCGGCCGTCAGCACGAGCTCGGTCTGGGAGTCCGGGTCCACCGGTTGGTGGGTCGAGAGCGTGGCCTCCCGCAGTGCGCCCACGGCCAGGATGCCCACGGCGAGGCCCACCGCGCCCATCAGCAATGCCAGCGGGTGGACGCGGCGGCGCCGGCCGCGTACGTCGGGCATCAGCTGCCGTGCCCGGCGCGGCGGAGCAGCTTGCGGATCTGGGCGTCGTCCGCACCGGGGACGTCCTGGGCCAGGACCGTCACGTCGTCCACCAGGAGGCCGCCGCGGGGATAGCTGATGTTGCCGAGCTCCCTCGCCAGCCGCTCCTCCCCCACCGGGGTCGTCGTCGACGACGCCACCCGGTCCACGACCCAGGCGATCCCGGACAGCAGGATGCCGCCCCCCACCAGGAACGTGATGAACACGTTCGTCTGGGACGTCGACTCCTTGAGCCACGAGAAGCGGTCGCGGCCCGGCGGCCGGGTCGACTTGAGGATCTCCATGATGGCCGGGTCGAGCATCGCCCGCTGGTCGTGCTCCAGCCGGGCCAGCCGCCGTAGGACGAGGCCCGTCGCCAGGCCGATCTCGGCGATGAGGAACACCAGGCCGAAGAACAGGGCGCGGTTCCACTCCCACCGGTTCAGCGACACCACCATGTAGGCACCGGACGCGACCGCGGTGCCGATGCCCGCGAGCCAGGCGATGGTCTTCATGCGGGCTCCTCCGCGGTAGCCGCCCCCGACACGATCGTCACCCGGCCGCTGTCGCCGTCGACCTCGACCGTCGCACCCTCGGGCAGGTCGTCCATGGCCTGGGCGTAGCCGACGACCGTCGCCACGCTGCTCTCCCGGGCCAGGATCGCCAGGTGCGACAGCACCGACCCCGTCTCGGCGACGATCCCCGCCAGCCGCGACAGCAGCGGCCCGAGACCCGGCGTGAGGGTCGTCGTGACCAGCACGGACCCAACCGGCGGGTCCTCGGTGTCGTACGTGACCGGGCCCCGGGCCAGGCCGCCGCCGGCGCCGGTGCCACCGCCGACCTCGGCCGCGCACTGGGCCCGGATCGGGCGCCCGATGTCCGACACCTGGAACCACGCCGGCAGCGGGGCGCCGAAGTTGTGCTCGTGGGACGACACCAGCTTCGGCACGACCACCGCGCGGTTCGTGGCCACGGCCTCGATGTGCTCCAGGTTCATGTGCCGGATCAGGCCGGGCTCGGTGAGGTCGCCGCTCGCGGCCAACCGCTCCCCCAGCGCCCAGGCGGCCCGGCCGGACAGCTCCTGCATCCACCGGACCCGCAACCGCAGCGCCTCACGCAGGATGCCGTTGTCGTTGCCGCTGTCGCCGTCCGGCCCAAGGTTGATGGCGGTCGCCTCGGGCGGCATCTCCGGCCGGGGCGCCACCTTCGGGGCGGTCAGCGCCAGCACGATCGGGCTGCGGTTGAGGATGTCCTCGTCGGACAACCCGTCCTCGCGGGCCTCGACCAGCACCCGCAGCGCCACCGACGCCCCGGTCATCCGGTTGCCGCCCGTGTCGGTCAACATCCCCATCAGGATCTCATGGGCGTGCAGCGCCCGCAGGATCGTCCGCCCCCGGTGCAGCAGGGCGATGAGCTGCCGGCTGGTGAGGTCGGGCAGCGCCGGGACCGCCTCGAGGTCGGCGTCGACCCGGTCGAGCAGGGCCTCGGACAGCCGGGGCAGCGCCGCGCGCAGCCGGCCGACCCGCCAGGCGCCCCGCAGCCGCCCGATGGCCGGGATCGGGTTGAGCTTGTGGCGGATCGTCCCTGGTGGCTTGATCTCGCCGGCCAGCCGCAGGTCGATCGCCACGTGCCCGTCGATGGAGACCACGACCTCGCTGGCGTCGATCTCCTTGCGGCTGGCCGCCCCGGCGAGCCGCACGGCTTCCTCGACCGCCTCCCGCAGCGGCGGGACCCACAGGTCCCGCTCCAGCTCGGTCAGCGGCTCGGGGAACGTCTCGGCGACCGGGCCGGGGCCGTAGATCGGCCCCCGGGGCACGCCCCGGACCTCGGTGGTGACCGGCCGGGACTGCAGCAGCCACAGCGTCTCGTCCCGCCCGATCGCCCACTCGACATCCTGGGGCCCAGCGAAGTTGCGGGCCACCGACGTCGACAGCCTGGCCAGCGCCCGCAGCCGGGGCCTCGACAGCCGCGGCCCGTCGTTGGCCGCGAAGTCCAGCGCGTTTCCCGCCGGGTCGAGCAGGTAGCGGGACCCCTCGACCTCGCCGGACACCAGCGGCTCCGGTGCTCCCCGCACCGCCGACACCACCCGGCGGTCGGACCGGCCGGACACGGGGTCGACCCCGAACATCACGCCGCCGACGTCGGGATCGAGCAAGGGCTGGACCAGGACGGCGATCGGATCGCCGCCGGCGCCGGCCGCCTCCCGGGAGTCGAGCACCTGCTGGACCGCGGCGGTGAACGCGTCGAGGCCTTCGATCCCGATGACCGACGCGAACTGGCCGGCCATCGACGACTCGGCCGTGTCCTCCACCACCGACGAGCTGCGGGCCACCAGACCCCGCTCGCCGCCCCGGGCCCGGTCGAACGCCTCCCGCACCGCCGGGTGGCCGGCGACCGCCGCGCCGGCGTCGACGGCGTCGCAGAACACCGTCGTCAGGACCAGCCCGCCCATCGTCCGCAGCCCGGCCGCCTCGGCCCGGGCCAGGGCGGCGGCCTTGCCCCCCGTCAGGGCAACGTCGGTCGCCGCGGGGTCGGCCAGGTCGACGACCAGCGGCCCCGCACCGGCATCACCCTCGGCGGGGCCGGCGTCGGTATCCGCGTGGGTCATGCCGGAATCCAAGTCCTGCGGCCACGCACTGTCAACGAGGTTGGGTGATCGCGGCGCGCGGCGTGACGGTGTCCATGCCGAATGCCATGTGCCCGCCGAGGTAGCCGGCGAGGGTCGCGACGCCCATCCCGGCCAGCGCCCAGGCCGCCCCCCGCAGGTGCCGGCCCCGCAGCCGGGCCCGCAGCGACGCCATGTACAGGGCCAGGCCGGCGGCGTTGGCGCCGGCGTGCACCACCCCGACGCGGCGGGTGGTGGCGTCGGCCTCCAGCCAGTCGGCCAGCCCGGTGGCGGCGGTCGGGAGGGCGGCGGCGTTGCCGATCGCGAGCAGCAGCGTGGCCGCCTTGCGGGACGACCGTCCGCCCAGGAAGTCCAGGATCGACGCACTCGTCCAGCAGCCGATCGGGATGTCGGTCAGCGCCGGGTGCAGCGCGTGGCCGAGCCACGACCCGTTCAGCGCGTCGCGGACCGGCCCGGCCGGGACCGCGGCGTCGGCGGCCTGCGCCAGCGTGCGGGCGGGAGCGTCGAGCGCCTCGCAGCCCTCCAGCCGGCCCAGCGCCTCGGCCACGGGCGGCGGGGGTCCCCCGGGGATGGCGTCCATGGCGGTGATCCTTCCCCGCTCACCGTGGGGCGAGAC
>DASRJM010000204.1:0-10747 GCA_035649475.1 Acidimicrobiales bacterium | reverse complement strand
GCGGACGGTGCGACCCCGGGCCGAGCGCAGCACCTCGGCGGTCAGGACCTCGGACGGGCGCTCGTCGGCCCGCACCATGTCGATGGTGCGCACCACGCTGGCCGGCTCCAGGCGCTGGCCCCGCTCGAGCAGCAGCACCAGCTCCTCGAAGAGGTGGCCGACCTTGTCGGCCTCGTCGCCCGTGATGGCGATCTCGTTGCCCCGCACGTGGATCTCGACGCCCGAGAAGGCGGACTCGACGACGCGCAGAAGCTCGTCACGCTGTCCGAGGAGGTCGGCCATGAGGTGGTTGCCGGGGACGGAGATCTTGACCTGGGTGGTCGCCACGAGGGACCCAGCCTAGGCCCCTACGCTGCCGTGCGTGACCGACCGCCCCCGCACCGCAATCTTCCTCCCGGTGTTCGGCGAGCTCGCCGACCCCGGCCTCGTGGCCGAGCTCGGAGCGGAGGCCGAGGCCGCCGGCTGGGACGGGCTGTTCGTCTGGGATCACATGTTGTACCGGGCGCCCGTGTCGGACATCGCCGACCCGTGGGTGACGCTGGCGGCGGTGGCCGCGGCCACCACACGGTTGCGGATCGGGCCGATGGTGACGCCCGTTCCCCGGCGCCGGCCGCACAAGCTGGCCAGGGAGACGGCGAGCCTCGACCGGTTGTCCCGCGGTCGCCTGATCTTCGGGGCCGGGCTGGGCGGGGACCCGGGGCGGGAGCTGAGCGCGCTCGGTGAGGAGACCGACCCGGTCGCGCGGGGCCGGCTGCTGGACGAGGGCCTGGAGCTGCTGGTGCGGCTCTGGTCGGCGGAGGAGGTCACCCATCACGGCGCGGCGTACGTGGCCGACGGGGTCGTGTTCCGGCCTCCGCCGGTGCAGCAGCCCCGGATCCCGGTGTGGCTGGGGGCCCGCCACGGGTTCCGGTACCCGCTCCGGCGGGCGGCGCGCTACGACGGCGTGTTCCCGATCGGGCTGCCGGCCCCCGGCGACCTGACCGACATGCTGAAGCTGGTGGCGGCACACCGGCCGGCGGGCGCGGGGGCGTTCGACGTGGCGGTCCAGGGGACGATCGACGCCGACCCCCGGCCATGGGTGGACGCCGGCGCGACGTGGTGGCTGGTGCGGTTCGAGCCGTTCACGGTCACCGCGGCCGAGGTCCAGGACGCGATCGGCCGCCGGCCGTCGCTCGGGTAGGGGTGGCGTGGACCGGTTCTCGGGGTTCGAGCGCGTCGGGCTGTCGTCCGGCGAGGGGCTGACAGCCCGGTTGGAGAGGTGGGCGGCGGAGGCCAGGGTCGACGAGGCGGCCCGGGGGCGGTCCCGGGAGCGGTGGCTGCGCCGCCAGGCCGAGGAGGAGAGCACGGTGGCCGGGGTGCTCTGCGACCTGGTGGAGGGGGGCGGGGTGGTGGCGGTCCACACCCGGTCGGGGCGGCGCCACACCGGCCCGGTGCTGGCGGTGGGGGCCGACTTCGTGGCCGTCGACGACCCGGCGGGGGCGGCGCTGGTGGCCCTGGGGGCGGTGGCGTCGCTGCGGACCCGGCCGGGCGTGGCGACCGTGGTCGGGGACCGGCCCTCCGGCGGGACGCTGCGGCTGGCGGACGTCGCCGCGGGGCTGGCCGAGGCGGGGGAGCGGGTCCTGGTCGTGACCGCCGATGGCGAGGCGCTGGCGGGCGAGCTGCGCTCGGTTGGACGGGACGTGGCGGTCGTGCGGGGCGGCGGTGAGCCGCCCGCGGCGTGGTACGTCCCGCTGGATGCGATCGCCGAGGTCGTGCTGGGTTGATCCAGCCGGTGTGGCATCCGGCACCTCACGCGAGGTGGTCATCCGGCGGGGTGCGCCGGTACGGTCGGTGCGATGCGTGACCGGTGGCTCGCTGCCGCGGTCGTCGCTCTGGCCCTGTCGACCGTGGCCTGCGCCGGTGGCGGACCGTCCGCCGACGCGCCCGGCTCCTCCGCGACGTCGTCGACCGCGCCCGCGACGGACACCACGGCGCCCCCGGCGCCGCCCACCACCGCGCCCGATCCGCACGCCCGGCCCGACTGGCTCGGCACCCGGATCCTGGCCGCCGGGCCGGACGGGACCGTGGCGCCCCAGCCGACGCCGCCGGAGCTCGATCCTCGCCAGCTGGCCACCGTCGACGTACTGCCGCCACCGGCCGACGGCGGGTTCCACGCGTCGGTCGCGCCGGTCCCGCCGGACGTGGCGGCGCGGTCGTCCTGGCAGCCGGCGTGCCCCGTGACACTCGACGACCTGCGGTACGTGACGGTGTCGTTCCGGGGCTTCGACGGCGCGGCGCACACCGGCGAGCTGCTGGTCCACCGGGACGCGGCCGACGGGCTCGTCGAGGTGTTCCGCCAGCTGTTCGACGCCGGCTACCCCGTCGAGGAGATGCGGGTCACGTCCGCCGCCGACATCGACGCCCCGCCCACCGGCGACGGCAACAACACGTCGGCCTTCGCCTGCCGGCCGACGCGGGGCTCGACGACGTGGTCGTCACACGCGTACGGCCGGGCGGTCGACGTCAACCCGTTCCAGAACCCCTACCACAGCGGGGAGCGGGTGCTGCCGGAGCTGGCGACGTCCTACCTCGACCGCACCCACGTCCGCCAGGGGATGATCCAGCCGGGCGACGTGGTCGTCGAGGGGTTCGGGGCGATCGGCTGGGCGTGGGGCGGCAGCTGGACGCGACCCGTCGACTACATGCACTTCAGCGCCGACAACCGGTAGGGGATGAATCAGCCCGCCAGGGCGTGCACGCGTCCCCCGGCCGGGGCCGTGCCCGCCGCCGCGGCCTCGCTCCGCCGGATCACGAGGAGGTCGGCGGTGCGGAAGCTCGCCACCCGCGTGCTCCACGAGTCGATCACGTCGCGCCCGTCGCCCCGCCGGAAGAACGTGGTCATGGGGCCCTCTTGCTGGTAGGCGTCGGCGCCGTCGACGGTCTCGACGGTCCGGTCTCGCAGGATCACCTCGAACGTCGGCATGGAGAGCACCGTACGACGCCCGGCCTGTGGGCTACGAGAGGGGCAACCCTGTGAACTTCCTGTCGCCAACCTGTGCACTGTGGACAACGGCGTGACGGGCCGGACAGCTGTCGTGCCCGGCCGTCGCCGCCGTCGACTGTCAGACGTCTTCCTCGCCCTTGACCGCGGGCTCGGGGTACAGGTGCTCTAGCTCGCCCGGCTGGATGCGCGACCTTCTGATGAAGTCGTCGACCTCGTGGCCGCGGAGTCGGATGACCCGTCCGAAGCGGTACGCCGGCAGTTCTCCGTGGTCGATGAACCTGTAGAGCGTTCGGGGAGTGATCCCGAGCCGTCGTGCAGCCTCTTGGGTCGAGAGCCATTCGGTCTCGTTGGTGTTCACGGCGGACACCTTACTCCTTCGCATGGTGTTTTGGCATCTTTCGGTCAAATCCTGGCGAATGGCTGTGGAGCACGTATTGTGTGGGCGTCACCACGCTTGCGAACCGGCGCAAGCGTGGCCGCGCAGGGGCGCGTGGTGCGCCTTCAGCACTCAGAGAGACCGGCCGGCGGCCGGTAGCTCGACGCGCACGAAACGCTGGGAGATGCGAGAGACCATGGTCATGACACGGTCGGTCAACGGCGGCACGGCAACGGAAGCCGGGCCCGCGGCCCCGGGCCGACGCCAGGTGGCGCGCCCCGCCGGCGTGCCCGGCGGCCGGGCGGTGTTGGGCGGCGTGCTGGTGGCGCTGGCGGGCGTCGGGACGTTCGCAGCCTGGTCGCAGGCGGCCGCCGAGCCGCACCGGTCCTATGCGGTCGCGGGCCAGGACCTCCGCCCCGGCGACCCGCTCACGGAGGAGGCGGTGCGGTTCGTGCGGATGGACCTGCCGGGCGAGGTGGCGGCGGCCGCGTTCCGGGACGGAGCCGGGCTGGAGGGTCGGGTGACGGTCGCACCGATCGGCGCCGGCGAGCTGATCCAGGCCGGGTCGCTCAGCGACCAGGGCTCGGGGGACCCCGCCGCCGAGGTGTCGCTGGCGCTGCCGCGGGAGCGGGCGGTCGACGGCCGCCTCCGGCCGGGGGACCTGGTCGACGTCTACGCCAGCGGCGAGGACGGCACCGCGGTCGTGGCCCCGGGCCTGCGGATCGTGGACGTGACGGCCCCGGGCGGCGCCTTCGCCGACGGCGAGGAGCTCACGGTCACGCTGGCGGTGGCCGAGGCCCGCGACCGGGCGTCGGTCGTCGACGCGGCAGCCGCGGGCGCCGTCACGCTCGTCCGCACCACCCACGTGAGCCGGCGCGGCTCGACCGCGCACGGGGCCGAGCCGCCGACGACCGAGGCGCAGGCCCCACCCGCCCCCGCGGAGGGCCGCTGATGGCCGCCGCCGACCGCTACGTCGTGCTCGGCCTGGCTCGGGTCCGGGCCCCGTGGTTCGCCGACGTCGCCCGGTGGGCGACGTCGGCGGCCCTGCCGGTCGACTTCGTGAAGGTCGTGTCCGCCGAGGAGGCCCGGGCCCGCTTGCGCTCGGGACGCCCGTTCTCGGCGCTGCTGGTCGACGCCGGGCTGTCGGCGCTGGACCGCGACCTCGTCGAGCTCGCGTGGCAGTACGGGTGCGTGGTGGTGGCGGTCGACGACGGCCGCTCGACCCGGCCGTGGCCCGACCTCGGCGTCCAGGCCGTGCTCCCCGCCGCCTTCGAGCGCGACCAGCTGCTCGATGCGCTGCGGGCCGTGGCCCGCCCGCTCTCCCGGGGTGACGAGCTCGCCGGGCCGACCCAGCCCGCAGGCGAGCCGGCGGCGGGATCGTGGCGGGGCCGGCTCGTGGCGGTCACGGGAGCCGGCGGCGTGGGACGGTCGACCCTGGCGATGGCGCTGTCCACCGGCCTGGCTGCCGACCCCCGGGACCGCGGCCTGGTGGTGCTGGCCGACCTCGCGCTGGACGGCCACCAAGCGCTGCTGCACGACGCCGGGGACGTCGTGCCCGGCCTGCTCGAGCTGGTCGAGGCCCACCGGGCAGGCAGCCTCCCGCCCGAGCAGGTCCACGAGCTGTGCTTCGCCGTGCCCGACCGCGGCTACGACGTCCTCCTCGGCCTGCGCCGGCACCGCGACTGGACCGCGGTCCGGCCCCGGGCGCTCGACGCCGCGCTCGACGGGCTGCGGGGCGCCTACCGCGTCGTGGTCGCCGACGTCGACGCCGACATGGAGGGCGAGGAGCAGTGCGGCTCGCTCGACGTCGAGGACCGCAACGCACTGGCCCGCCACACGCTCACCCTGGCGGACCTCGTCCTGGTCGTGGGCCAGGCCGGGGTGGCCGGCGTCCACGCCCACCTCCGGGTCACCCGCGACGTCCTGGAGCTCGGCGTCGCCCCCGGCCGCCTCCTGCCGGTCGTGAACCGGGCGCCCCGCAACCCCCGCCAGCGGGCCGAGGCCGCCTCGGCCTTCACGCGCCTGCTGGCGGCGACGAACCCCGGGGTGGTCCTCGCCGCCGGCCCGGTGTACCTGCCGGAGCGGCGCCGGGTCGCCGAGCTGGTCCGGGACAACGCCCCGCCGCCGGCCCCGCTGGTCAAGCCGCTGACCGGTGCGGTGCGGGCGCTGCTCGATCCGGCCCGCCACCGAGGCACGGAGCCGCCGCCCGCCTCCGTGCCCGAGCCGGTGCCGGTCCTCCCCGGGTCCCTCGGTAGCTGGGCCGACGACGAGGTCGCGACATGAGCCCGGCCGCGCCTTTCTCACCGCTGGTCGAGATCGAGCGGGCGGTGCAGGAGCGGGCCAAGGACATCGCGCTGGAGATGTCGGCGGCGGGCGGCGAGGCCAGGCTGCGGGCGCTCATCGCCGAGGAGGTCGCCCGCTGGAACGACGACCACCGGCGGGGCCGGCGGGCCTTCCCGTTGCCCGACCCGGCGCTCGTGGCCGAGCGGGCCTTTCGCAACCTGGCCCGCCACGGGCCGCTCACACCGCTGCTGGCCGACGACGACGTCTGGGAGATCATGCTGAACTCCCCGGACACGATCTTCGTTCGGAGGCATCGCGGGCCGTCCGGCTACCACGACGAGGTCTTCCACGACGACGACCACGTCCTGCGCACGCTGACCAAGCTCCTCGACGACGCCTCGACCGCCCACCGCAAGCTCGACCCGGCGGAGGGCCTCCAGGACGCCCAGCTCGACGGCGGCGCCCGGGTCCACATCGTGCACGGCGACGTCGCCCGGGGCGGTCACGTGCTCGTCAACATCCGCAAGTTCACCGGCATCCCGTTCAAGAGCCTGAGCGAGCTCGTCGAGCGGGACATGCTCACGGCCCAGGTCGCCCAGTTCCTGCGGGCCTGCGTGTGCGCCCAGCTGTCGATCGTGTTCGCCGGCCCGCCGGGCTCGGGCAAGACGACGCTGCTGTCCTGCACCACCGCCGAGCTGGACCCGGCGCTGCGGGTGGTGGTGGCGGAGGAGGTCTTCGAGTCGGACGTCCCCGTCCCCAACGTCGCCCAGATGCAGACCCGGCCCGCCCGGGCCGACCGGCCGGCCATCGACCTGCGGCGGCTCGTGGCCGGGTTCCTGCGCATGGCGCCGGACGTGGCCATCGTGGGCGAGGTGCGGGACCGCGAGGCGCTGCCCCTGCTGCTCACGCTGTCGTCGGGCGTGACCGGCTACACGACCATCCACGCCGGGTCGGCCCGCCAGGCGCTGACCCGCCTGCGGTTCGTGTGCCAGCTGACCGACGCGGCCGGGGGAGGGCTGCCGCTGGCGGCGCTGAACAGCCTGGTCAGCGAGAGCATCGACGTGGTCGTGCACTGCGCTCGCACGCCGGCCGGGCCGCGGGTGATGGAGGTGGCGCTGGTGGAGGACCTGGCGGGCGGGCCCGGGGCCACCCACTTCACCGTCACCGAGGTGTTCCGGCGGGCCGGCGCCGGGGCGCCTTTGGCGTGGACGGGCGACGTTCCCTCCCGGGCGGTCCGGCGACTGGCCGACGCGGGCCACGACATCCGGCGCCTGCTCGACGACCGGCTGGTGCTGCGATGACCGGGCTCGTGCTGGGGCTGGCCGCGGCGGCGGGCGCCTTCTACCTCTACACCGCCCTGGCCCTCGGCTGGTCGGGCCTGCGGCTCGGGCCGAGGACCGAGGGGCCACGCCTACGGTCCCGGCGGCGGGCGGCCGATTGGATGGTGCAGGCCGGGCTGGCCGAGGTCGGGGCCCGCGAGCTCGCCATGGTGAGCGCCGCGCTGGCGGCCGGCGGCGTGGCCGTGGGCTGGGCCGCGTTCGGCGGGCCGCTCCCGGCGCTGGTGCTGGGCACGTGCCTGGCCGCCACCCCGCTCGCCTCGTATCGGGTGCGGCGCCGCCGGCGGCGGGCGGCCGCCCAGGAGTCGTGGCCCCGCATCATCGAGGAGATCCGCATCCTGACCTCGGGCCTGGGCCGGTCCGTCCCCCAGGCCCTGTTCGAGGCGGGGCGCCGGGCGCCGGACAGCCTGCGCCCCGCGTTCGAGGCCGCCCACCGGGAGTGGCTGCTGTCGACCGACTTCGAGCGGACCGTCTCGGTCCTCAAGGCTGCGCTGGCCGACCCGACGGCCGACGCCGCCTGCGAGACGCTGCTGGTCGCCCACGAGATCGGCGGCGCCGACCTCGACCGGCGGCTGGACGCCTTGATCGACGACCGGGTCATCGACGTCCAGGGCCGCAAGGATGCTCGTGCCAAACAGGCGGGCGTGCGGTTCGCCAGGCGGTTCGTGCTGCTGGTGCCGGCGGGCATGGCGCTCGTCGGGATGAGCATCGGCGACGGGCGGGCGGCCTACGCCACGCCGTCGGGGCAGACGATGGTGGCGATCGGGATCCTCGGCATCGTCACCTGCTGGCTGTGGGCGGGTCGCCTGCTGCGGCTGCCCGAGGAAGAGCGGGTGTTCTACGAATGAGTGGGCGGCTGCTGGCCCTCGTGGGCCTGTGCCTGTTCGCCGGCTCGACGCTGCTGGCGAGCGAGCTGCGCTGGTTCCGGCGGCGGCCGCTGGTCGATCGGCTGGCGCCCTACGTGCCGGGCGGGGCGTCGGCCCGGCGGCGGGGGGCCATCATGTCGGCGGCGTCGTTCGGGCAGGTCATCGGCCCGCTGGCGCGGGCGGTCGGTGAGCGGGTGGCCCGGGCGTTCGGCGTGACCGAGGCACTGGCCGTGCGGCTGGAGCGCGTCCACTCGCCGCTCGACGTGACCGCGTTCCGGGTCCGCCAGCTGGCCTGGGCCGTGGCGGGGCTGGTCGGCGGGGCCCTCGTCGCGCTGGTGCTCGGTGTGGGTGGGCTGCTGGCACTGCTGTTCGTGGTGGGCGGGGCCGCGCTCGCGTTCCTCGTCGTCGAGCAGCGGCTGGCGGCCGAGTCCGCGGCCTGGCAGCGGCGCATATTCCTGGAGCTGCCGGTGGTGTCGGAGCAGCTCGGCATGCTGCTGGGTGCCGGCTACTCGCTCGGGGCCGCACTGTCCCGGCTGGCCGCCCGGGGCAAGGGCGCGTGCGGGCGGGACCTGGTGCGCGTGACCGGCCGCGTCCGCCAGGGCCTCACCGAGGTACAGGCGCTGCGGGAGTGGGCCGCCGTCGTCGACGTCGACGCGCTCGACCGGCTGGTGAGCGTGCTCGCCCTCAACCGCCAGGCCGGCGATCTCGCGCGGCTGGTGGGGGAGGAGGCCCGCGCCATCCGCCGGGACGTGCACCGCGAGCTGGTCGAGGCGATCGAGCGCCGGGGCCAGCAGGTGTGGATCCCCGTCACCGTCGCCGCCCTGGTCCCCGGCGTGATCTTCCTGGCCGTTCCGTTCGTCGAGGCGCTGCGCCTCTTCGCCAACACCTGAGAGGAGCCTTCCGTGCCCCCCGATCCCAGCGTTTCGTCCAGTCCGCCGCCCGGCCGGTGCTCGCGCCGCGACGACCGGGGCGAGGGCGTCATCTCGGCCGCCATCGTCGTCTTGATCATGGCCCTCATCGGGGCGGCGATGTGGGTGACCTTCGACGGGCTGTGGACCGACGTGTCCACCCGCACCGAGGAGCAGGTCGACCGGATCGGCGGGGGATGACCCGGGCAGCGCGCCGGGACGATCGCGGCGCGGGCGTCTTCTCGACGGCCATCGGGTTCCTCGTCTTCCTCACCTGCCTGTTCCTGGCGGTGCAGGTCATCTTCGGGCTCTACGCGACGTCCGTCGTGCGGGCCACACTCCACGATGCCGCGTCGCGGGCCGCCGGCGGCGGCGGGGCCGGCGAGGCCGAGCTTGGCGCCCTGGCGGCCGGCGCCGAGGACAACCTGGGGGCGATCGGCCGCCAGCCGTCGACGGTGGTCGAGCTCGACGTGGTCGACGAGGACGGCGACGGCGCCGGCGACGTGGTGGCCGGCCGTGCGGTCGTCGAGCCGCCGCGCTTCGCCCCCGGGGCCGGTCTGCTGGGCTTCGACCCGATCGACGTCGCCGTGCGGGTGCGTGTCGAGAGGGAACGGTGACTACACTCGCTTACTGCAAGTAACCTTTCTCGGGACGCCTCGACCGGGGGTGTCGAGCCGGGGGCCTCGCTTCGCCGCACCAGGGAGGGACGCGCCGTGTCCACGCCGACCGACGACGCCGCAACGACCACATCCGCGCCCGACGCCACCCCGCCGGGCGACACGGGGGCGACCGGCCTCCTCCGCACGCTGGCGGCGCTGGCCATGCTCGGCGCCGCCGTGATCCACTTCGCCTTCGCGCCCGACCACCTGGCCGAGCAGACCTCGCACGGCGTGTTCTTCCTGGTGGCCGGATGGGCGCAGCTGCTGGGGGCCGCCGCCCTGGCCTTCCGGTGGCAGCCCCGGCGGGCGTGGTTGCTCGGCAGCGCCGTGTTCAACCTGGGCGTGGCCGGGTTGTGGCTGCTGTCGCGCACCGCCGGCCTGCCGGGCGACGAGCCCGAGCCGGTCGGGTTCCCCGACACGCTGGCCTCCGCCCTCGAGGTGGTCGCGG
This sequence comes from Acidimicrobiales bacterium, assembly GCA_035649475.1. Classification (GTDB taxonomy): domain Bacteria; phylum Actinomycetota; class Acidimicrobiia; order Acidimicrobiales; family VFJN01; genus ZC4RG19. The sequence goes on along the minus strand of DASRJM010000204.1, from coordinate 887 downwards.
CGCTGGCGGCCCTGGCGATCGTGTTCGGGTGGGCGAGCCGGGCGGCCACCGCGTCCCCGGCAGCGCCCCGCCGGATCAGCCCGATCCTCGCCGCGGTGCCGGCGGTGGCGCTCATCGGCCTCGTCACCGCGTCGGTGGTCCCGTCGCTCGGCGGCGGCCACGCCCACGCCGACGGCGACGAGCACGGTCACGGCGACGCGATGGGCGAGATGCCCGGCATGGACCACGGCCACGACGACGGGGCCGCGGCGGGCGGCGACGACTTCGCCGAGCAGCGGCTGGCCGCCCTCACCGGCCACCTGCCCCCGTCCGAGATCGACCGGCTCAGCGAGATCAACCGCCAGTACGTCGCCCAGCAGATCCGCAACCGGTCCCGGCTGCTGGCCGGCCTGCCGGAGGCCGACCGCGAGGAGATCATCGCGGCCTTCGCCCGCTGGACGGTCGCCAACGCGCTCCTGGCCGAGAACGGCGAGCAGACCGGCGACACCGACGAGCCGACGATGCATTCGCACGGCGTGTCGGTGTGGCAGGACCTCACCGACCCGGCCGAGACGCTGAAGCTGCAGGGCGAGCTCCAGACCGCGGGCACGCTCATCCCCCGCTTCGGCACCGCGGCCGACGCCACGGCGGCCGGCTACTTCCAGGTCACGCCCTACGTGCCGGGGATCGGGGCCCACTACATCAACATCCGCTACGTGATGGACGACGGCTTCGACCCGGCCGAGCCCGAGATGCTGCTCTACAACGGCAACGAGCCGACGTCGGTGCTGGTCGGGTTCAGCTACGCGGTCGTCGGCGAGGACCCTCCCGAGGGCTTCACGGGACCCAACGACTCGTGGCACGTCCACCCGTCGCTGTGCGTGCTCGGCGGCATGGTCGTCGGGCCG
>DASRJM010000203.1:0-23146 GCA_035649475.1 Acidimicrobiales bacterium | reverse complement strand
CGCCGCCCTCGAGCTCCTGGGTCCTGGCCGCGGGGTCCCCGCGGGCACGCTGCTATCGGGCCACAACAGCTACGCGAACTGGTGGCCCGACGACCGCCCGGTCGGCACGGTGGTCGCGCTCGGCTACCCGCCCGCCGAGCTGGCGCGGTACTTCGCCCGTTGCGAGCAGGTCGGCCGCGTCGAGAGCCCTGCGCCCACCAAGGCGGCCGGCCGCCCGATCGTGGTGTGCCGGGGCCTGCGGATCGGGCCCACCGAGCTGCGGGCGGCGCTGCGCCGTGCCGCGTGAGCGAGCGAGGGGCTCAGGCGGCCAGGCCGCCCCGGTCGTCGCCGGCCTCGTCGGCGGAGGAGTCGGACCGCCGCCGCCACGACATGGCCAGCTCGATGAGCGCCCCGAACCCGACCGCCATCAGGATGCCGAGGCCCGTGGCCAGCAGCGTCTGGTCGTGGAAGGCGCTGCCCCCGATGTAGCCGAGCATGGTGGCGAAGCCCGCCCACAGCAGCCCGGCCAGGATCGTGATCGGGGTGAAGCGGGCCAGCGGGTAGGCGGTGCGGCCGGCGATGAACGTCGCCGCCGTGCGGCCCCCGGGGATGAAGCGGGCCGCCACCAGCAACGTCGGGCCGCGCTTGTCGAGCTGGGAGGCCGCCCACGTCTGGAGGCGGGCCACCTTGCCGTCGCGGCCATCCGGCACGGCGGGCGCACCGCGCCGGGGGCGGCCGCGTCGAGTCCACCGTCCGATGGCGTAGGAGAGGTGGTCGCCGAGGACGGCGCCGACAGCCGCCGCCAGCAGCAGCGGGACCGGGTGGAGCCGCCCCTGCCAGGCCAGCACGCCGCCGAGGATCACCGCGCTCTCGCTGGGGAGGATCGGCACGACCACGTCGAAGGCCGCCAGGAGCAGGACCAGCAGGTACGCGAGCGCCGAGAGGTCGGCGAGGAAGTCGAGGGTGATCATTCCCTCGTCTCCCCCCGCCGGGGTTCCCTCGGGCTCATCCGCATGCACGCCACGCTACGGACGACAACTCCCCGAGGGCATCGGGGATTCCCCCGAGGCGCCGGCGTGCCGGCCGGGGCGACGCCGCCGCCGGCCTCCGTGACGCCCGTGAGCAGGGTGTTCCACCCCATGCGAGCACGCTACGACGTGCCGCTTGCAAAGTGGATGCAGGCCGCTGGCATGTCCGGGGTGGGGTTGTCCCCACCCTCGCCGGGATCTCCCGGGCTCAGCGGGGGGCGAGGTCCCGGATGGCCTGTCGGGCGTCGATGCCGAACGGCAGGAGTGCGAGGGCGGGGGTGGTGACGCCGTTGTCGACGTAGCGCTGGAGGTGCTCGCGGCACGCCTCGGGGGTGCCCCACACGATCAGCTCGTCGACCAGCGAGTCCGGGATGGCCGCCAGCGCGGCCTGGCGGTCGCCGTCCTTCCACAGCCGCCACATGTCGGCCAGCATCTCGCCGCGCCCCAGCCAGTCGTGGAAGGCGGCGTACACCGGCACGTTGAGGTAGGCGGCGATGGCGTAACGGCCCATGGCCCGGACCGTGGACGCGTCGTCGGTGGGGGCGACGAAGATGCGGGCCACGACCTCCTTGGGCTCGCCGCCGCCGGCCTCCTGGACGATGGGCGCCACCGTCGCCACGTCGTCGGCCGACAGCCAGTTGATGATCGCCCCGTCCCCCTCCCGGCCGGCCAGGCGCAGCATCCCCTCCCGCAGGGCCCCGACCAGCAGCGGGACCGGCTCGGAGGGCGTGACGCCGAGCCGGAACCCGCGCACCGAGAAGGTCTCGTACTCCTCGGACACCTTGCCGCCGGCCAGCGCCGCCCGCAGGAACCGCACCATGTCCCGGGTCCGCTGGTAGGGCTGCTCGAACGGGATGCCGTTCCAGCCCTCGACGATCACGTTCGACGAGGTGCCGATGCCCAGCGCGAGCCGGCCCGGGGCCGCCTGGGCCAGCGACCCGGCGCTCTGGGCCAGGCACGCCGGGCCCCGGGTGAAGGCGGGGACGATGGCCGTGCCGAGGCGCAGCGACGGCGCCCACACCGAGGCCAGCGTGAGGGGCGTGAAGGCGTCGGCCCCGTTGGCCTCGGACGACCAGACGTCCGTGTAGCCCAGGTCGGCCAGCTCGACGACCCAGTCACGCTGGGCGTGGAGCGGCACGCCGTCGAACGGAATGGTCATGCCGTAGCGCTGCATGCCGGGATGCTGTCACACGGCGGGGCGCCGCACCCCCGCCGCACCCCGCGGCACCCGCCGGCCGACCCCGTCGCCGGGGCGTCCGTCGCCCTGGACCATCTCCGCCATGCGGGCGGCCATCTCGGCGTCCATCATCCGGATGATCGTCGACTGGCTGGCGGTGGCGAGGAGGGTCCCGTCCTCGGCCCACAGGTGCACGGCACCGTGACCGAACCCGTGGGCCACCGCGTGGATGCGGATGTCGAGCAGCACCCACTCGGTGGGCACCAGGCGGTAGACGCGCAGCGTGTTGTCGAGGCTGTTGCCGCCACCGACCTGGCCGAGCGCCTGGCCGATCCCGAAGGGCACGTAGTCGCCGAGGATGGCGAGGCTGGCGCCCGAGGACACCTCCAGCAGGTCGGGCATGCGGGCCCACAGCATCGACCGGCCGCCGGGCATCGGGTTGCCCGCCATCTCCTCCCAGCTGCGGGCGGAGGCCAGCCGGACGTCGATGCGGTCCATGATCGAGTCGATGCCCGGCATCCGGGGTTGGCGGGTCTCGCACGCGTCCGGCGGCGGCACGTCCGGCCGCTCGACCCAGGTCCCCTCGGTGGGCAGGTCCCGGGTGCCGAGCGCGGCGTTGACGGTCAGGATCTCGGTGTCCGCGACGTGGCCGACCACCCGGCCCTGGGTCACGCTGCGGCCCTGGGCGGCCAGCGTGACGTCGATGTCGAGGATCGAGGGCGGGTTTGCGTAGGACAGGTACTGGGCGGTGGCCCAGACGACCGGCCGCCCGGCAGTCGCCTCCATGGCGGCAATGGCGGCGCCCAGGCCGCAGCCGCCGAACAGGAACGGCCCGGGGGTCGAGATGCCGGGCGTGATCGGCAGGACCCAGCGCATGGGGTTGTGCGTGGGCTCGAGACCGAGCCAGCTGCGGGCGTCCATCGCCGGGATCGTAGGCGGGGCCCGCGTCGGGTCTGCATACGACAGACTGCGGGGCCATGACTGACAAGCCCTGGCTGGGTGACGCGTGCGGGCTGGTCGAGGCCTTCCGCACCGGCGAGCGCACGCCGAAGGACGAGCTGGAGGCGGTGCTCCGCGCCATCGGCGCCAGCGCCCTGGCCGCCGTGCCGTTCCTCGACGAGGACGGGGCGCGGGCCGCGGCGGCCGCCGCCGACGTGGGGCTGCCGTTCGGCGGGGTGCCGATCGGGATCAAGGAGCTGGAGCTGGTCGAGGGCTGGCCCGCCACCGAGGCCAGCCTGGTCCTGGCCGACCGGGTCGCCGGCTACACGTCGACGCAGGTCGAGCGGCTGGACGCGGCCGGGGCGGTCAAGGTCGGACAGACATCGTCCAGCGAGTTCGGCGGGCTCAACGTGAGCGTCAGCCGGCTCCACGGCGTGACCCACAACCCGTGGCAGCAGGGCCGGACCGCGGGCGGGTCGTCGGCCGGGTCCGCCGCAGCGGTGGCCGGCGGCCTGCTGCCGATCGCCACCGGCGGGGACGGCGGCGGGTCGATCCGCATCCCGGCGGGGTTCTGCGGGCTGGTGGGGATGAAGGGCACCGCCGGCCGCGTCCCGCGGGGCCCGCGGACCGCCATCGCCCCGCTGACGGTGGTGCTGGGCTGCCTTGCCCGCTCGGTCCGGGACGCGGCCCGTTGGTACGACGTGTGCGCCGGCTACGACAGCCGGGATCCGTACAGCCTCCCCGAGGTCGGCGGCTGGGAGGCGGGGCTGGCCGCGACCTCGCTGCAGGGCCGGACGGCCGTCATCGCTCCGGACCTGGGCTCGGCGATCGTCCACCCGGGCGTCGAGGAGCGGGTCCGGGAGGCGGGCGAGGCCCTGGCCAAGGACGCCGGCCTGCGGCTGGTCGACGTCGACGTGAAGCTGCCGGGCGTCGGCTACGAGTGGGCGATGTCCAACATGTCCCAGCTGCGGCGGGACCTCGGAGAGCGCTGGCCGGCCTGCCGCGACGACCTGACGCTGGAGATTGCTTTCGGCCTCGACCTGGCGTCCAAGGTGTTCGACCTGGACCTGGCCGCCACCTGCGAGGAGCAGCGGACCCAGGCCAACGAGCGCATGGCCGAGGTGTTCGACCGGGTCGACTTCGTGATCTGCGCCACCAACCCCGACGTCGCCTTCGGGGCGGACACCACGCTGAACCTGACGGTCGGCAAACAGCGGGTGGGGCCGGAGAACAACGGGGCGCTGACCATCCCGGCCAACATCGTGGGGAACCCCGCCGTCTCGATCCCCGCGGGGACGATGGAGGGCCTGCCGGTCGGTATGCAGGTCATCGGCCGCCACCACGAGGACGCCCTGCTCCTGGCGCTGGCGCGGGTGGTGGAACGGGAGCGGCCGTGGCCGCTGGTGGCCCCGGGAGCGCCCCGGTAAGCCCCGGTGTAGCGGCACGCCCCGCGGGGTAGATCCGAAACTGTCATACCCCGTACGGATACTCGTGACATGACCAAGCAGCTCACCCTCATCGACACTCCCAAGGATTGGCGGCTCGACGACCGCACCCGCGAGCTCGGGTTCGAGGGCGTGGCCAAGGCACGTGCCGCCCTGCGGGACGGCCTCCGGCACCGCCCCCCTGCCACGGCCCCGCCGGGCCGCCCGGGCCGCCGCCGGGGCGGGACCAGCCCCGGCACCGACCGGCGGGCGGCCTGAGCCGATCCGGCGGGCGCCGTTCTACTCCCCGCCGGTGACCCGGGGCGACGGGTCCCGAGACCAGCCCGCGGGAGGCGTCCATCCCCCACCCCTGGGCCGGGCTAGCGTCGGGCGATGGGCATCTTGGGGTGGATCCTGGTCGGCCTCGTCGCCGGGGGGCTGGCCCGGTGGGTCACGAAGGCCGGCGACGGTGGCTGCCTGTTCACGATCGTGGTCGGCATCGTCGGGGCGTTCATCGGCGGGGCGCTGTACCGGCTGGCCACGGGCGCCGACTCCGACACCTTCGACGACTTCGACCTGGGGTCGATCTTCGTCGCCTTCCTGGGCGCGGTGGTCCTGCTGCTGGTGCTCCAGGCGCTGTCCGGCCGCTCGCGCCGACGCTGACGTCGCCGTCAGCCTGACAAGGACACCCCCCTCCCCCTAGGTTGAGCCCATGTCCGAGGTCGTCATCGTCGAAGCCGTCCGCAGTCCGATCGGCCGCCGCAACGGCGGGCTGTCGACCGTGCACCCCGCCGAACTGCTCGCCACCGCGGTGAGCGAGGTGGTCGGCCGCTCGGGCATCGACCCGGCCGAGGTCGGCCAGGTCGTGGCCGGGTGCGTCAGCCAGGTCGGCGAGCAGTCGTTCAACATCGGTCGCACCGCCTGGCTCAGCGCCGGACTGCCCCTCAGCACGGCCGCCACGACGGTCGACACCCAGTGCGGCTCGTCGCAGCAGGCCACCAACCTCGCCACCAGCCTGGTCGGCTCCGGCGTGGTCGACGTCGCCATCGCGTGCGGGGTCGAGCTCATGTCCCGGGTCCCGATCGGATCCAACTCGGCCCGCAAGCTGGGCCTCGGCGTGCCGATCCCCAAGACCTACTTCGGCCAGTACGAGTTCACCTCCCAGTTCGAGGGCGCCGAGCGCATCGCCGACAAGTGGGGCGTGACCCGGGCCGACACCGACGCCTTCGGCCTGTCCTCCCAGCAGCGGGCCATCCGGGCGTGGGAGGAGGGCCGGTTCGACACGCAGGTCGTCGGGATCGACGCCCCCGACGTCGACGAGGAGGGCAACCCGACCGGCTCGACCCACCGGGTCGAGCGCGACGAGGGCCTGCGCGAGACCAGCCTCGAGGCGCTGGCCGGGCTCAAGCCCGTGGCCCGGCCCGACGGCGTCCACACCGCCGGGAACTCGTCGCAGATCAGCGACGGCGCGGCGGCCGTGCTGGTCACGACCGCCGAGAAGGCCGCCGCCCTCGGGCTCACGCCCCGAGCGCGGGTGGTCGACACCTGCCTGGTGGGGGTCGACCCGGTGCTGATGCTGACCGGCCCCATCGACGCCACCCGCCGCCTGCTCGACCGCACCGGCATGGCCATCGGCGACATCGACCTGTTCGAGATCAACGAGGCCTTCGCCTCGGTCGTGCTGGCCTGGGCCCGCGAGGTCGAGGCCGACCTCGACAGGACCAACCCGAACGGCGGGGCCATCGCCCTCGGCCATCCCCTCGGGGGCACCGGGGCGTTCCTCATGACCAAGGCCGTCCACGAGCTCGAGCGGGCCGACCAGACCACCGCCCTCGTCAGCATGTGCTGCGGTGGCGGCCTGGGCACCGGCACGATCATCGAGCGCATCTGAGCCACGCGCGCCGCCGGGCGCGCCTCGCGGTCTCGCGCCGCCCGTCACAGACCCATCCTCGGAGAGACGGATGTCCCCGGCACTGCGCGCCCTCGCGGCCGCCGCCTCGGCGGTGGCCGCCCTCATCCTCACGTTCGTCGCCTGGCCCGCTCCGGCGCGACCGCACGCCGACCGCCCGCCCGGCGCCGGCACGGTCGTCCGGGCGGTCGACGGCGACACCCTGGTGGTCGAGCTGGCCACCTCGACAGAGACGGTCCGGCTGGTCGGCATCGACACGCCCGAGACCGTCGCGCCCGGCCGCCCGGTCGAGTGCTACGGCCACGAGGCTGCCGCCCACCTGGCCGCCCTGGTCCCGCCGGGCACCGAGGTCCGGCTCAGCCGCGACGTCGAGCCCCGCGACCGCTACGACCGCTTGCTGGCCTACGTCCATCGGGCCGACGGCCTGTTCGTGAACGCCGCCCAGATCGAAGACGGCTACGCGGACGCCCGCCACTACCCGCCCAACGTCGCCCACCGCCCGGGCCTCGACCAGGCCGAGCACCGCGCCCGGGAGGCCGGCCTCGGCCTGTGGGGCGCCTGCGGCGGGCCGCACGTCCCTGCGCCAGACTCGGCCCGTGACGGCACCCACCAAGTTCACGGGCGGCGACCAGGGCTACCTCCGCCACGAGCAGTACCGTGACGCCACCAACCTCGCGCGGCGGGCGGGCCTCTACACCCGCTACCGGATCCGGCGACGACCCCGTGGTTCGCGTTCGTGGGTCCCCGCCTGGGCCTGGAGCCGGGTGCCGAGGTCCTCGAGGTCGGCTGCGGCGCAGGCTGGCTCTGGGAGGAGCTGCCGGGCGACGTCCCCGCCGGCGTCCACCTGACCCTGGCCGACCTGTCGGCCGGAATGGTCGACGAGGCGGTGCGGCGCGCGGCCGGCACCGGGCGCTACGCCGCCGTGCGGGGCGTGGTGCTCGACGCCCAGGCACTGCCGTTCCCGGCCGCCGGGTTCGACCGGGTCGTGGCCAATCACATGCTGTATCACCTGCCCTCGCCGGCCCGGGGTGTGGCCGAGCTCGCCCGCGTGCTCCTGCCGGGTGGAACGGCGATCGCGTCCACCAGCGGCGCCCGCCACATGCAGCCGATCGGGAGCATCCGCCACGAGGTGTTCGGCGCGCCCGTGGTGCACGAGACGGTCGACGCGTTCGGCGCCGAGTCCGGGTTCGCGCTGCTGCGCGGCCGGTTCGACGAGGTGGCCTGGCACGGTCACCCCCACGAGCTGCGCTGCACCGACCCGGCCGACGTCGTGGCCTACGTGCGCTCGATGCCGCCCGGCGAGGACGCCTCGGCCGCCGACCTCGACCGGCTGGTGGCAGCCGTCGCCGACCACGTCGACCGCCACGGGGCGATGGTCGTGACGGTCGAACCGGGCGTGTTCGTGTGCCGTCGCCCGAGGTCGGGGCCGGAGCGCCGGTAGCCTCGGGCCGGATGGCTTCGCTCGCACGACGGCTCGGGTTCGGCGACGACGATCGCGTGTTGATCCTGAACTGCGACGACCTCGGGTCGAGCCACGCCGCCAACGTGGGCGTCTACGAGTCGCTGCGCGACGGCATCGCCACCAGCGCGTCGCTCATGGTGCCGTGCCCGTGGGCCCGCGAGGCCGCAGCCCGCTACCGGGGCGAGGACGTCGGCGTCCACCTCACGCTCAACGCCGAGTACGAGCGCTACCGGTGGGGCCCCGTGACCCACTCCCCGTCTCTGCTCGACGGCGACGGCGGCTTCCCCCGCACCGTGGCCGACCTCTGGGACCACGCCGACCTCGACGAGACCCGACGGGAGCTGCGGGCCCAGGTCGAGCGGGCGATCCTGTGGGGCTTCGACATCAGCCACCTCGACAGCCACATGGGGTCGGTGCAGCTCAAGCCCGAGTTCTTCGACGTCTACCTCGACCTGGCCGTCGACTTCGCCCTGCCGATCCGGCTGTCGGGCGGGTCGACCGAGCGCACGATCGGGTTCCCGTTCCGCAAGCTGGCGGCCGAGGAGGGCGTGGTCTTCCCCGACCACTTCGTCATGGGCCGCGACGTCGGCAGCCGGCGGGTCATCGAGCGCACGATCCACGACCTTCGCCCGGGCGTGACCGAGATGATCGTGCACCCCGCGATCGACACCCCGGAGATTCGCGCCCTCGCCCCCGACTGGGCCGGCCGGGTCGACGACCACGATCTGATGGTCAACGACCACAGCCTCCGCACCCTGCTCCAGCGGGCCGGCGCCCACCTGATCGGCTACCGCGAGCTGCGCGACCTCCAGCACCGCGGCGCGTGACGATCAGGCGTGCGTGGTCGCCGCCTCCAGCTCACGGAGGGCGGCGCCGTACTCCGGCGTCGCCGTGAGCGCCAGCAGCCGCAGCAGCGCGGCCTGGTCGCCGGCGGTCTTCAGCCGCCCCTGCATGTAGGCGGCGCTGGCGTCCACCGCACCCGACGCCAGCTCGGCGGCCACCGCCGCCGGGGAGGTCAGCTGCACCTGGGCCGACGCGTCCGGCCCCGGGCCGCCGTCGACGGCCCGCCCGTCCTCCCAGGCCAGCCAGTACTGGGCCTGCACACGCCGGCCCCCGGCGTCGGTCACGGTGACCTCGACGCTGGCGGTCAGGCCCGGCCGCTCGGGCAGCGCCGCGCCCAGCTCCCGGTGGCGGTCGACCCACTCCGGGCTGAGGAACCCCACGTCGGCCACGCGCTCAGGACCGGACCTGGCTCCGCACGCCGGCGAACAGGTCGGTCTCCGGCGTGCCGCTCTCGACCAGGCTGCGAGCCAGCACGTACTCGTCGTAAGGGTGGATCGTCGCCTGCTCGTCCCGGGGCAGCCCGAACCAGAACGGCGAGGTGGGGTCGACCTGGGTCTCGTGCGCCAGCAGGGCGTCGATCCGCACCTCGTTGAACCCCGCGATGTCGATCGAGGTGGTGATGCGGTCGTCCTGGTCCGGCCGCGCCAGCCACTCCTCGCCGAACGGCGATTCCAGCCCGAGGTCCTTGAACCGCTGGTGCATGGCGACCATGCGCTTGCGCGACCAGACCGAGTAGTAGAGCTTCAGGGGCTGCCACGGCTCGCCGGCACCCGGGTGGGCGTCGGGGTCACCGGCCTGCTCGAACGCGAGCACCGAGATGTCGTGGACCCGCAGGTGGTCGGGGTGCGGATAGCCGCGCTGGTCGTCGCTGTAGGTGACGATCACCTGCGGGCGCTCGCGGCGGATGACCTCGACCAACCGCCCGACGGCCTCGTCGAGCGGGGCGTTGGCGAAGGCGTCGGGGTGGGCGTTGGGCGGCGAGTCGGGCATGCCCGAGTCGCGGTAGCCCAGTAGCACGACCTCGTCGTAGCCGATGATCTCGGCCGCCCTCTCGAGCTCCCGCAGCCGGACCGCCGGCAGGTCGGCCACGATCTCGGGCTTGTCCATGGCCGGGTTGAGGATGTCGCCCGCCTCGCCGCCGGTGCAGGTGACGAGCACGGTGCGGACGCCGTCGGCGTGGTAGCGGGCGATCGTGCCCGGCCCCTTGGACGCCTCGTCGTCCGGGTGGGCGTGCACGGTCATCAGGCAGAGCGGGATGTCGGGCATCGCCGGTCACGCTACCGGCCGTCGCGAGGCGGGCCGACGCGCAACTGGAACACGCACCGACGACGGGGTGGGAATGCTCGGCAGTAGATTGGCCGTGGTACCACAAGAGCCGGTACCGACGCAGAACCGAGGCGTACGTACCCGATGGACTCACCGGAGCAGTGGCGCTGGCTGTGGCTGGCGGCGGCGGCCGTCTTCGCCATCGGCGAGATGGCGACGCCCGGATCGTTCTTCCTCGCCCCCTTCGCCGCCGGCGCGTTCGTGGCCGCCCTGCTGGCCTTCGCGGGGGTCAGCGTGACCGTCGAGTGGATCGTGTTCGTGGCGGTCTCGGTCGTCGTGCTCGCGCTGCTCCGCCCACTGGCCCGGCGGCTCGACCGTGACGCACTCGACCACGGCGTCGGCTCGCGCCGGCTGGTCGGCCGCCCTGCCACAGTCGTCGGAGCCATCCCGGCCGGCGACGAGATCGGCATGGTGCGCATCGACCGGGAGCAGTGGCGGGCCCAGTCGATCGACGGCACCGCCATCCCCGCCGGCGTGGCGGTGCGCGTGGCCGACGTCCAGGGCACCCGGCTGATCGTCGCCCCGCTCGATCCCGCCGCCATCGCCACCCCGCCCCCGTCGCTCAGAACCCCGGCCGCTCCGGACTCCGCCCCGCCGGCACCCGCCGGCGGCGAGGCCCCGCCGCCGGACGGCACCGAACCGGCCGCCCCGGGTACGACCGCCACACCCCCGCCGGACGCCGACCCGCCGGAAGACCTGGGACCGGACCCCGACAAGCCCTCACCCTGAACCCGCCCACCAAGGAGCGCACCCGTGGCCTACGTGATCCTGCTGGCAGTCGTGGCGGTCGTGCTGTTCGTGTTCATCGCCAAGGGCGTGAAGATCGTGAACCCCTACCAGAAGGGGCTCATCGAGCAGCTCGGGCGGTACAAGGAGACCGTCGAACCCGGCCTGCGGCTCATCATCCCCTTCATCCAGAACCTGCGGCCTGTCGACATGCGGGAGCAGGTCGTCGACGTGCCGCCCCAGGAGGTCATCACGTCCGACAACGTGGTGGTGTCCGTCGACGCCGTCATCTACTACGAGCCCACCGAGCCGCAGAAGCTGGTCTACAACGTGGCCAACTTCATGATGGCGGTGACCAAGCTGGCGCAGACCAACCTGCGCAACGTCATCGGCGACATGCAGCTCGACGAGGCCCTGACCTCCCGCGACAAGATCAACCTCGAGCTGCGGGAGATCCTCGACGACGCCACCGACAAGTGGGGCGTGCGGGTGGCCCGGGTCGAGATCCAGCGCATCGACCCACCGCCGGACGTCATGCACTCGATGCACGAGCAGATGAAGGCCGAGCGCACCCGCCGAGCCGTCGTGACCGCGGCCGAGGGCGAGCGCCAGGCCGCCATCACCCGGGCCGAGGGCGAGCAGAAGTCCGTGATCCTGCGAGCCGAGGGCGACAAGCAGCAGCGCATCCTGCGGGCCGAGGGCGAGGCCATGGCCATCCAGCGGGTGGCCGAGGCGGAGCGGTACCGCCAGGTGACGGTGGCCGAGGGCGAGTCCCAGGCGATCACCTCCGTGTACGGCGCCATCCACGAGTCGGACCCGGACACGCCGCTGCTCACGATCAAGTACCTGGAGGCGCTGACCGCCATGGCCGACGGCCGCGCCACCAAGATCGTCGTGCCGACCGAGCTGGCCGGCATCGCCGGCTCGCTCACGGCGGTCGCCGACCTCCTGTCGAGCGGCAACGGCAGCGTCGGCAACGGCTCGACCCCCGACGGCCCTCCGCCCGGCCCCGACGACACCAAGCCGGTCATCGCGATCCCGCCCACCCCGCCACCGGACAGCTGATCCGCCCACCTCCGACGCCGGACCCGGCGAGGCTGGCCAAGCGACCCCGACAGCCCACGCGGTCACGCGGGCGAGGGGTCAGCGGCCGACGACGTCGGCCAGCGGTTCGAGGCGTTCCTGGCCGGTGTCCTCGTCCTCCTCGAGGCGCCAGCCCAGGCGGGCGGCCAGCAGCGGGTGGCCCTCGTCCGGCCCGCTGGCGATGAGCTCGTCGTCGGCCGTCAGCACCACGTGGCCCCGCGGGCGGTAGACGTAGCGCCCGCCCCGCCGGACGGCGAGCACGTGGAACCCGGGGTCGACGTCGAGCTGCAGGTCCTGGAGCGTGGCCCCGTCCGCCGGTGACCCGGCCGCCACCGGCACCCGCACCACGACCTCGTCGCTCTCACCCAGCGCGATGCGGATGATCGGGTGGACGTCCTCGTGCTTCTCGATCAGCCACACCATCTGCTGGGCCGAGTCGCCCAGGTCCTCGGCGGCCTGGGACAGGTGCAGCAGCCCCCGCAGCGGCGACGGGTCGATGTCGTTGGACGCAGCCCGCAGCACCCACAGCTCGAGCCGGTCCTTCATCTCGTCGAGCCGGTCCTCCAGGTGGCGGACCTCGGCGGCCAGACCGAGGTCCCGCAGCACCAGCGCCGAGTACGCCAGGCCCACTGCGGTCTCGGACACGTTCTTCATCTCGACCAGCACGTCGACCGCCCGGTCGAGGTCGGTGAGCGTGCCGTCCTCCGGCGGCGTCGGCGGCTCCCACACGGGCGCGGCCGCCAGCTCCCGCAGCCGGGGGATGCCGGCCGGTGAGCCCCGCAGGAACAGCACGTCGCCCGGCAGCAGGATCTCCTCGCCCTCGACGTCGGTGATCCACTCACGGTCGCGCCGGATGGCCACGATCCGCATGCCGGTCTGCACCGGCAGCTCGAGGTCGGCCAGCGGGCGCCGGGCGAGGTGCGAGCCCTCCCGGACCCGGACCCGGTGCGACACCTCCTCCGCGTTGGACAGATCCGCGACCAGCTCCCGGGGGATGCCTAGCCGGTGGGTCACGATGCGGGCGATGTCGACCGCGGAGTTGGCGATGCGCTCGATGGCGGAGATGACCTGGAGCACGGACGCCATGGCGTCGGCCTCGCGCGGGTGACGCACGGCCATGACGCACACCGACCGCATGTCGTGCACGAGGTCGTCCATGCGCTCCTCGAGGGCGCCGACCTCCTCGGCCATGTCGGGATCACCGAAGTACAGCGCGGCGTAGGCCAGGTCGACCATGAGCTCGGAGAGGTCCTTGACCTCGGCCAGCATGGCCCGGAGATTGCGGGGTCTGTCATCCATCGGCGGGATCACCGTCCACGATAGGCGCTGGGTGTGACGCTCCGAGGGTCGCCGTCACGACAACCCGAGCATCGAGATGGCGATGATCAGTGTGAACGCACCGACGAAGTCGACGGACGAGCTGACGATCGGGATGCCGTACGTGTCGGGGTCGACGCCGGTCCGGTAGGCGACGATCGTCCCGTAGTAGGCGACCGCGGCCACGAAGAGGATCGCCAGGCCTCCGGCGATCAGCGAGACCGCCGCCATCTGCACGACACCCGGGCTGGCCTGGCCGAGGGCCTGGGCCACGGCGCTGGCCGCCACCCCGTTGAACAGGTAGACGGGCGCGGCCAGCAGGAAGATCAGCGAGATGTCCCGCCGGGCCTCCCGGTTGGGGCTGCTGGCCGGCTGCACGAGGCCGAGGAACAGCTTGGAGGACAGCCGGCCCGACAGGATCCCGCCCAGGGCGCCCGAGCTGGAGAGGTGGGCCGGCACCAGCACGAGCAGGGCGGGCAGGGCGTCGAAGCGGGCGAAGGACTTCTCCAACGTCAGGCCGGCGCCGGCGCTGACGCACCCGGCCACCAGCAGGACCGGGACCGACTCGTGCACGATGCGCCGCAGGCCCTCGGTCGACGACCGCCAGCCCGCGATCAGGAAGGCGATCGACGCCGCCACCAGCAGCACGCCGAGCGTCGGGGTGAGGATCGAGTAGCCGAGCAGGAACGTCGCCAGGTACAGGGCCGGCAGCGTCAGCACGTCGCCGACGGTCGACACCAGGGGCGCGGTCACGTTGTCGAGGTCCCACCCGAAGCGCACCGCGCCCGCCGTCAGGCCGAGCGAGGCGGCCAGCACCACGATCGACCCGAGCAGGCCGCCCACGATCGACACGGTCGCCATCGACAGCAGGTCGATCGAGTCGGCGATGCCGAGGCCCACCGCCACCGCCTTGGCCACCACCGCCAGGGCCAGCGAGATGCCCATCGTGAGCAACATGGAGGCCAGCACGTTCTGGCCGAGGACCGCCTCACGCCGGAGCGACCAGCGGAAGGTACCGGCGTGGATCGAGGTCGAGATGCGGTTGCCGAACGAGCCGAAGATGTTGCCCCGCAGGCCGATGGCGGCCGGGACCAAAACGAGCAGGCCCGGGTAGCGCTCGAACGTGCCGGTGATGGCGCCGAGGAACGCTCCCGCCACCAGGCTGGTCGAAGAGTTGAGCCCGAGCGCGACGAGGCTCTGCCGGACGCCGGAGGCGTCCGGTCCCAGCAGGGCGCGCAGGCGCGCCGCGGCGGCGAGGTTCGAGCGCATCGGGGACCTGGTGACGGAGGGACCGGTGACGAAGGGCGTGCTCGGAGCAGGCCGCCGTCGGGTCTGTCTTGGAACGGTGACAGTCTGCAACACTCGTGCGCCATGCCGGGTGACGCTGGGGTCGGGTCACGGTCGGCCGCCCGGGGAGGGCGGCGCCGCGCCGCGTGTCTTATGGCCGCCGTGTCGGTGCTCGTGACGGCGACGGCCGGGTGCGGCGACGACGGCCGGGACCTGCGCGAGCCCCGCGCCGACCAGACGACGACCAGCGCCCCCACGGTGACCACGACCACCACCGTCGCCGCCGCCGGCGGGTCGACCACGACGACGGTGCCGATGCAGCTCACCAGCCCGTCGTTCACCGACGGCTCCACGATCCCCCCGGCCTACACGTGCCGGGGCGACGACATCTCGCCGCCGCTGTCGTGGGTCGGGATCCCCGCCGACACCGTCGAGCTGGCACTGGTGGTCCGGGACATCGACGCCGACATGTTCGCCCACTGGGTCGTGGCCGGCCTGTCGCCGGCGGTCGGCGGCCTGACCGAGGGCACACCGCCCCCCGGCATGGAGGCGACCAACGACTTCGGCCGGCCCGGCTGGGCTGGGCCGTGCCCGCCGTCGGGCACCCACAACTACGAGTTCCAGCTGTTCGCGCTGGCCGAGCCGTCGGGGGTGACCGCCGGCCAGCCCGCCACCGATGCCATCGCGGCGATCGAGAGCCGGGCGATGTACGGCTCCGCCGCGCTCAGCGGCCAGGCATCGGCCGGCTGAGCACCTCGAACCCGGTGCCGCCGTCCAACGGCAGGTCGGTGATCGCGACCGAGTCGACCACAGCCCGCGGCGGGCCGGTGCGCGCCCAGGCCAGCAGCGCCTCGACCGCCGGGCGCGGCCCCTCGGCCTCCAGCACGACCCGGCCGTCGTCCCGGTTCCCGATCCACCCCGAGACGCGGAGCCGGTCGGCCTCCTGGCGGCAGGTCTCCCGGTACCAGACGCCCTGCACCCGGCCGGACACGAGTGCCCGCACCCGCACGACGTCGAGCGTCACGACGGACGCGCGCGCCCGCCGTTCCCGCCGGCGTCGGCGTCGCGGTCGGTGGCGGCCTTGCCGCCCGCGTCGTCTGAACTCGCGGCCTCCTCGGCCTCGAGCTCGGCCTCCAGCTCGGCCAGTGCGTCCCGGTCGCGGGGCGGCGGCTCCTCGTCGACCACCTCGGCCTCGATGACGTCGTCGTCGACCACCTCGTCGGCGTCGGCCTCCCGGGACTCGGCGTCGATCACCGTGCCCCGACGCCGCCTCCGCGGCGCCTGTCGCTCTGCCGTCCGGGCCGGCATCTCCAGCCGCCGGACCTGGAAGCTGGCGAAGCCGATGGCGATCAGCGACGGCAGGAAGTAGATGCCGAGCCCGCCGGTCACCAGGACCGCGGCGAGCATGCCGAACATGGCGAACGTGAGCATCCGGCCCCGGTCGGGACGCCGGTTGCCCCAGAACGCGAACAGGGTGACCGCCACCGGCAGGGCCATGACGGCGAGGATGCCGGGACCGCTGGCCGACAGCAGGGTCTCGGTCCGGTCGGGCATCGGCTCGCCGGTGATGGCCTCCCTGGCCAGGATCGTCACCCCGCCGTAGCTCGGCGGGATGGCGTCGCCCCGGTCGTCGACGTCGACCTTGACGAACATCAGGAAGACCACCGACACGATCGCGAACAGCACCGACAAGAGGACGGCCCGGTCGCCCGGTCGCCGACTGCGGAGCATGCCCATCAGGCCCGAGGGCGGCGGCGCCGAGGCGCCGGCGGTGGCCGCGGCCCCCCGCCGCGCTCCCCCGGTCGAGCCGTTCCCGCCGCCGCCCGAGGCCCGCGTGGGGTTGGCGGCGGATGCCACGACGTTCTCGCGGCGGGCCGCGAGCGCCTCCCGGTTGGCCCGGTTGCGGGTCGCCCGGCGCTGTTTGGATGGGTTGCGCTTGTCCGGCACGGTCGCCACGGTAGGCGTCCCGGGCTACCCGCTGCGACCGGGCGGCCCAGGAACCGGTCGAGCACGCCCGGGTCGCCCGGCCAGGCCGCCACCAGCACCGCGCGGGGTGTCTGCCGGGCCGCGTAGCGGAGCGCCAGCGCCACCACCGCAACGTCGTCCAGAGGCCCGATGACCGGGAGGAACTCGGGCACGACGTCGACCGGCGACGCGCACCACGGCCCGGCCACCACGACCGCCACGATCGCCCGCCGGGGGACCCGCGGGTCGCGGGCCAGCGTGCGGGTCGCCCCCACGCAGTCCGGCAGGAAGCCGGCGAGCTCGCGGGCCATGCCCGGCGGGAGCGGGGCCGCCAGCACGAGCAGGACCGCCCGCGTGGCGACCAGGACCGCCGCCCCGACCACCAGCGCTCGGACCCCGGTGCCTCCGTCTGCGGCCACCGGCCTGCACCGTCGAGGCGGCTCACCGGAAGTCCCGACTGCGCAGGGCCGAGCGGATCGGCAGCGCCTCGATCCGCTCCGCGATCACGTTGGTCACCCCATCCACCCGCTCGAGCCGGCCCCGCACCAGCACCGCCGGGGCCGTGCGCACCACCCGCCGGTGGTGGAGCCAGCACCCCTTGGACACCACGATGTTGAGCAGCCCGGTCTCGTCCTCGAGGTTGAGGAACGTGGTGCCGCCGGCCGTCGCCGGCCGCTGGCGGTGGGTCACCACGCCCCCCACCGTCACCCGCGACCCGTGGTCCCGATCGAGAAGCCCCGCCGCCGTGTCCACGCCCAGCTCGTCCAGCAGCTCCCGCACGAAGCGGGTCGGGTGCCCGTCCGGGCTCACGCCCGTGGCCCACAGGTCGGCCCGGGACTCGTCGACCGGGTCGAGGCCCGGCAGCCGGGGGGCGTCGACCCCTGTCACGATGCCGTCGAGCCGGTCGGCCCCCGCCTGGGCCACCGCCCCCGCCACCCACAGCGCCCGGCGCCGGTCCAGCCCGAAGCAACCCAGCGCCCCCGCGGTCGCCAGCGCCTCCAACTGGGCCACGCTGAGGCCCGGCACCCGCCGCACCAGGTCCTCCGGGCGGGTGTAGGGGCCGTGCGCCTCCCGCTCGGCCACGATCCGCTCGGCCAGCTCGTCGCCCAGACCCCGCACCGAGGACAGGCCGATGCGGACCGCCGGCCCGCCCTTCCCCCACGTCGACGGTGGCGCCCCCGCCCCCGGCGCCGGCCCGGGCGGCGCCACGCCGCCGTCCACCCCGTCCACCTCCAGCGTGGCCGTGGCCCCCGAGGCAGCCAGGTCGGGCGTGCGCACCTCGACCCCGTGGCGCCGGGCGTCCTGGGTGAGCGAGTGCGGCGAGTAGAACCCCATGGGCTGGGCGTTCAGCAGCGCGGCGCAGAAGGCCGCCGGGTAGTACCGCTTGAGCCAGGACGAGGCGTACACCAGGTAGGCGAAGCTCACCGAGTGGCTCTCGGGGAAGCCGTAGCTGGCGAACGCGGCCAGCTTCTCCCAGATGCGGTCGGCCACCTCCCCGGTGATGCCGTTGTCTGCCATGCCGTCGTAGAGCCGCCGGCGCAGGGCCTCCATCCGTTCGTGGCTGCGCTTGGACCCCATGGCCTGGCGCAGCTCGTCGGCCTCCCCCGGCGTGAACCCCGCGGCGTCCATGGCCATCTGCATGAGCTGCTCCTGGAACAGGGGCACGCCCAGGGTCTTGCGCAACGCCGGCTCCAGCAGCGGGTGCAGGTAGGTCGGCTCCTCCAGCTTCTTGCGCCGCCGGATGTAGGGGTGCACCGACCCGCCCTGGATGGGCCCGGGGCGGATGAGCGCCACCTCCACCACCAGGTCGTAGAACTCCCTCGGCCGCAGGCGGGGCAGCGTGGCCATCTGGGCCCGGGACTCGACCTGGAACACGCCGATCGAGTCGGCCTCGCACAGCATGGCGTAGACCTCGTCGTCCTGGGGCAGGGTGGCCAGGTCGACCCGGACCCCGTGCGCCTCGGCCACCAGGTCGATGGTGCCGTGCAGCGCCTCGAGCATGCCCAGGCCCAGTAGGTCGAACTTCACCAGGCCGACCGCCGCGCAGTCGTCCTTGTCCCACTGCAGCACCGTGCGCAGGGGCACGATCTCGTCGGGGTCGACCCCCTCGGCCCCCTCCTCGCCGTCCCGCAGCGACGCCTTGCCGGACAGGCGCGCCCACTCGACCGGACACACCTCGACGATGGGCCGGTCGCAGATGACCATGCCGCCCGAGTGGATGCCCAGGTGGCGGGGCGCCCGCTCGAGCTCCCGGGCCAGGGCCAGCACCGGGGCGGGGATGTCGTGGCCGCCCTCGGCCGAGGTGGACGACACGGTCGACCACATGTCCATCTGCTTGGACCAGGCGTCCTGCTGGCCGGGCGAGTAGCCGAGCGCCTTGGCCATGTCACGCACGGCGGAGCGGGCCCGGTAGCTGATGACGTTGGCCACCTGGGCCGCGTGCTGGCGGCCGTGGCGCCGGTAGACGTACTGGATGGCCTCCTCCCGCCGGCCGCTCTCGATGTCGATGTCGATGTCCGGCGGGCCGTCCCGCTCCGGCGACAGGAACCGCTCGAACAGCAGCCCGAGCGACACCGCGTCGGCGTTGGTGATGCCGAGCGCGTAGCAGACCGCCGAGTTGGCGGCGCTGCCCCGCCCCTGGCAGTAGATGTTGGACCGCCGGCAGAACTCGACGATGTCCCACACCACCAGGAAGTAGCCCGGGTACCCGAGCGTCTCGATGATGTCGAGCTCGCGGTCGATCTGGTCCCACGCCTTCTGGTTGCGGTCGGCGTCGCCGGCCGGGTCGCGCCCGGGCCGGGGCCCGTAGCGGCCGGAGGCCGCCTTCTCCACGATCTGGCGCAGGTAGCCCATCTCGTCGAGCCCCTCCGGGCACGGGAAGGGCGGCAGCTGGGGCGCCACCAGCGCCAGGTCGAAGGCGCACTCCCGCCCCACCTCGGCCGCCCGCTCGACCGCCCCCGGCCAGCGGTCGAAGCGCCGGGCCTGCTCGTCGCCCGAACGCAGGTGGGCGGCCCCGGCCGCCGGCAGCCAGCCGGCCAGGTCGTCGAGGCTGCGCCGGGCCCGCACAGCGGCCAGCGCAGTGGCCAGCCGACGCCGGTCGGGGGTGGCGTAGTGGACGTTGTTGGTGGCCACGATTCCCACGTCGGCCTGCACGGCCAGGGCGGCGAGGGCGTCGTTGCGGGCCGTGTCGAGCGGGTCGCCGTGGTCGCACAGCTCGACCACCACGTTGTCGGCGCCGAAGCACTCGACCAGGGCCGCCAGCTCGCGCCCGGCGGCCGCCGGCCCCTTCCTCAGCAGTGCCTCGGCGACCGCCCCCTTGCGGCAGCCGGTCAGGACGATCCAGTGGTCGCCGTGGGCGGCCATCCAGTCGACGGCCGCGTAGTCGGGCCGTCCCTTCTCCCTGCCCGCCAGGTGGGCCTCGCTGAGGGTCTTCGCGAGCCGGCCGTAGCCGGCGGGGTCGCGGGCCAGCACGAGCAGGTGGTGGCCCCGGGGGTCGGCCTCGCCGTTCTGGGGGCCGTCGAGGCCCAGGGACAGCTCGGCCCCGAACACGGTGGGCACGCCCACGGCCCGGGCGGCCTCGGCGAAGCGGACCACCCCGTAGAGCCCGTCGTGGTCGGTGAGGGCCAGTGCCTCGAGCCCGAGGCGAGCGGCCTCCTCGACCAGCTCCTCGGGGTGGCTGGCCCCGTCGAGGAAGCTGAAGTTGGAGTGGCAGTGGAGCTCGGCGTAGCGGGCGGCGCTGGCGCGGCGGTCTATGTGGGTGGGGGGCTGGTATTCAGCCCGCCGGGAGGACCAGGCCGGGCTGTCGCCCCCGTTGGCGCCCTCGGGCACGGGCGAGGGCCGGTGGTCGCGGCGGCCGGGGTGCGGCTGTGCCCACCACTGCTGCGGGTCGCGGCCCGTCTTGCGGTCGGACAGCGCCCGTTCGATCTCTCTCCAGGGAATCCCCGGGTTGTTGAAGCCCATCGGCGTGCTACTCTACGAACACATGTTCGATTCCGCACGTCGCTCCCCAAGAAAATCCGGGAACGGTCCCGGGGCCCTCGGCTCAGGCCGAGACCTCGTCCGCCGCATCGTCCGGTGGGCCCGTCGCGCCCTCGCGTCGGCTCTCTCCGGGCCGCGGGGGTGGGGCCGACAGTGCCCCGCCGGCGACGACGGTCGCCTCGATGCCGTCGGCGGCCGCGATCTCGCCCCGGTAGTAGTCGAGGCCCCAGTCCGCCACCAGCGCGGCGTTGCGCCACAGCTCGTCCTCGCCCAGGCGGGCCCGCACCGTGGCCAGGTCGGCCAGCATGCCGTCGCACCACTCGCGATGGGCGACCACCGCGGCCCGCAGCTCCTCGGCGTCGAGCAGGTGGCCGAAGAACACGCGCAGCGCCACCGGGTGGCGCAGCACCGGCGGGCTCGGCGGCGACGCCAGCCAGGCCCGCACCGCCTCCCGGCCCCGGTCCGACAGGGCGTACACCTTGGTCGACCGGCTGCCCTCCCGCACCACCATGCGCTGGTCCACCAGGCCGCCCGCGGTCAGGCGCTCCAGCTCCCGGTACACCTGGCTCATGGCGGGCGCGGACCAGAAGAAGCGCAGGTTGTCGGCCCACTGCTTGAGCTCGTAGCCCGACAGCTCCCGCCCGAACGAGAGCAGGCCGAGCAGCGTGTAGCCCGTGGCGGTGGGCTCCACGGGGGAGGCGGCGGCGGACATCGCAGGTCAGCCTATGTTCCCAGGGGGAAGAGCGGCAGGCCCTCCGCCCCGCACCGGAACCCGCTGTCGGCCCGGGCACCCACCTCGCTACCGTGCGGCGCGATCGAGCTGGGCGGCGTCCGCACTGCGGGCGGGCAGGCAGCGCGAAGCTGCAGGAGGGCACACACAGGTGCGGCGAACCAAGATCGTGGCGTCCTTGGGGCCGGCGTCGTGGGACGAGCCGGTCTTGCGCAAGCTGATCGCCGCGGGTGCCGACGTGATCCGCATCAACCTGTCCCACGGCGATCCCGCGACTCAGCTGGCGCTCGTCGACCGGGTGCGGCGGGTCAGCCGGGACGAGGGCCGGGCGGTCGGCGTGCTCGTGGACCTCCCCGGGCCCAAGGTGCGCACCGCTCCGTTCCCCGACGGCGGTGACGAACTCGCCGCGGGCGACACGGTCGAGCTGCGCTGCGGGGCGGCCACCAGCGACCACCTCGTCATCGGCGTCGACCTCGACGACCTCGGAGTCCGGGCCGGTGACCGCATCGTGCTCGGCGACGGCGCCGTCGTCCTCGAGGTGGTGGCGGGCCCCGAGTGCCCGGGGCTGCCGGCGACCGCCCGGGTGCGGCGGGGCGGGCGGATGCAGGGCCGTCCGGGCATCCACCTACCCGACGGGGCAGGCGGCGTCAGCGGCCCGACGGCACGCGACCTCGATCTGGCGTGGGCCGCCCACGCGGCCGGGGCCGACGCGGTGGCCGCGTCGTTCGTCCAGAGCGCGGCCGACGTGCAGCGGCTCATCGACGCCCTGGGGCCCGACCGGCCGCAGGTGGTGGCCAAGATCGAGACCGCCTCGGCGGTCGAGCACGCCGACGCCATCTTGGCGGTGGCCGACGCCGTCATGATCGCCCGCGGCGACCTCGGCATCCGGCTGCCCATCGAGGACGTGCCCCACGTGCAGAAGCGGCTGGTCCGCGCCGCCATCGCCGCCGGCCGCCCCGTCGTGACCGCCACCCAGATGCTCGAGTCGATGATCGTCGCGGCCTCCCCCACCCGGGCCGAGGTGTCCGACGTGGCCAACGCCGTGTTCGACGGCACCGACGCCGTCATGCTCTCCGCCGAGACCGCGGTCGGCGCCGACCCGGCGGAGGCCGTCGCGGTCATGGCCGCGGTCGTGTCCCGGGCGGAGCGGGAGGCCGACTACCTCCAGTGGGGCGGCAAGCTCGGCAAGCTGCGGCGCTCCTGCGAGCTGACGACCACCGCCAAGATTACCGACGCCACCAGCGAGGGCGCGTGGCGGGCGGCCACCAACGTCGGCGCGGCCGCGATCGTGTGCTGCACCCGCACGGGCGACACCGCCCGGGCGGTGGCCCGTTTCCGGCCCACGGTGCCGGTCCTGGCGGTCAGCCAGTCCGAGCGCACGGTCCGCGAGCTGGCCATGACCTGGGGCGTGACGGCCGTGCCCGCCCGGCCGTGGGACACGACCGACGACATGGTGTGGTTCGCCACCGAGGAGGCGATCGCCGCCGGCGTCGCCGGTCCCGGCGACGTGCTGGTGGTGATCGGCGGCTATCCCGGCGAGGCCGACCCGGCCGCCGACGTCCTCCGAGTCGTCCGGCTGCGCTGACCGGCTGCGCTGACCGGCGGCGACCGACCGGACCGGCCACGATGGCGGCATGACCGGCGTCGACCCCCGGGTCCTCGCCCGCTACGAGGTCTACGACGAGCAGGCGCGCCTGTGGCGCCCCGGCCTCGGTGACCTGGTGCGCCTGCGCACCTGGGACATCCTGGACCGCAACGTGCCGCCGGGCGGCCGGGTGCTCGACGTCGGCGGCGGTCCCGGCACCCACGCCGCCCACCTCGCCGGGCGGGGCGACGCCGTGACCCTCGTCGATCCCGTGGTCCGGCACGTCGAGCAGGCGACGGCCCGGGCCCGCCGCGGGGAGGGCGCGCCGTTCTCCGTGCAGCTCGGGGAGGCGACGCATCTGGCGGCCGCCTCGGCCAGCGTCGACGCC
>DASRJM010000202.1:0-11059 GCA_035649475.1 Acidimicrobiales bacterium | reverse complement strand
GCCTCGACGTGGCAGGCGTACTCCCACAGGTCGTGAGGCGGGGCCTGGCCGGGCGCCGACCACACGAACCGTTCCCACAGCCGGACCATGTGGGCCAGATCCACCGGCGGGCGGGCCGGCCGGACGACCGCGCCGCTGGCTGCGAGGGCGCCGGCACAGTCCTCCAGCACCGCCCGCACCTCGTCGCCCACCGGGGCGTCGGGGTCGTCGAACCAGGTCGCCACCCGGTAGTCGGCCACCGAATCGTGACGGGGCCCGGGGAGCTGGAGCCGCCACGCGACCGCCGCCTCGCCGGTCGGCGCGGCCAGCACGGCGAGTGCCAGGTCGAGGTCGCCGGCGGACCGTCCGAGCGGACCCACCGCGGTCACGTCCGGTGCGCTCAGCCAGCCCGGCGGGAACAGCACGTGGCCCCGCGACGGGACGACGCCCCACGTCGGCTTGAGCCCGAACACGCCGCAGGCGTGCGCCGGCCCCCGGATCGAACCGGCGGTGTCGGTGCCCAGCTCGAGCCCGGTGAGCCCCGCGGCCAGCGCGGCGGCCGACCCTCCGGAGCTGCCGCCCGGCGTCCGGCCCGGGTCCCAGGGGTTGGAGGTCACGCCGTGCACCCGGTTGCGGGTCTGGATGTCGCCGCCGTGGTCCGGCGTGTTGGTCTTGCCGAAGACGATCGCCCCGGCGGCCCGCAGCAGCGCGACCGCGTCGGCGTCCCGTCCCGGCACGTGCTCGGCCAGCTCCCTGGAGCCGCAGGTGGTGACGAGGCCCTGGGTCTCCAGCGAGTCCTTGACCGTCACCGGCAGGCCGTGCAGGGGCCGCCACGAGCGGCGCTGGGCGATCTCCTGGTCCGCCTCGTGTGCTGCCCGCCGGGCCCGTTCGGCGTCGAGGGCGACGACCGCGTTGAGGTTCGGGTCGAGGCGCTCGACACGGTCGAGGAAGTGATCGAGCAGCTCGCGGCTCGACACGCGGCGGGTGGCCAGCAGCTCGACGAGCGTCGCGGCGGGCAGGAAGTGCAGCGCCTCGGGCGTCATGGGCGCCCGGAGGCTAGGCCGTGCGGCGGATCTCCGCGGAGCCGCCGTCATCGACCAGGGTGTCTCTGAACGGCGACGGGGACGGTATGGCCGGCTCGGGCCGGCGGTGCGCCCGGAGGACCGGGCGGTACTGGTTCGCCAGGGCGGCGAGGTCGGCGTCGGGCAGGCCCGCGGCGCGGACCCGATCGGGTGCGCCGCGGCCCTCGGCGGCCAGGGCGACGCCGTCGGGACCGACCCGCACGACGTGGCGGAACCACGTGCCCGCGGCGGCCGGTGCGGTTCGCATGGTGGCGACCACCACGACCTTGGCGTCGGCGCCGCGGGTGAGGACCAGCTCCATCGACTGGTCGAGCCGGCGGCTGGCCGCGGAATCGAGCTCGTCGCCCCAGCCCGTGATCTCCTCGAGGACCAGCACGACCGGCCGGTCGTCGCGTCCAGGGCCGGCGCGGCGCCGGGCAGTCACGAGTGCGGCGGCATCGTCGATCAGCACGAGGCCGTGGCCGGGGGTGCCGGCGGCGAAGCGGGTGAACAGCGGTCGGCCCACGCCGAGGTCGCCGGCCGTGGAGCCGTCGACGCCCCACAGCTCGACCGAGCCGTCCCGCACGCGGGCGGCGAGGGCCCGGACGACAGACCACGCGACGGACTCGCGGCCGGTGCCGTCGCCGGTCCCGGGCGCCCCGGTGACGAGCAGGTGGCCGCGGGCGAGGCGGAGGCTCCAGGGACGGCCGTCCTCGTGGGCGCCGACGACGAGCGAGTCCAGGTCGGGGCGGGTCGGGACGGCGAGCGGGGGGAGCGGCCGGGACAGGGGATCGCCCCGGCGCAGCTCCAGCGTCACCGCCCCGGCGCCGTCCTCGCGCACCCTGCAGGTCTGGGCACCGAGGGCCTGGGCGATCCAGGGGGCGCGGGCGGCCACCATCTCGGCCGTCTGGCCGGCCAGCAGGTCTATCCGCACGGTGTCGGCCCAGCGGGTCGAGCGGACCTCGCCCAGCCGGGGGACCGGCCGGCGCCACTCGCCGGGGCCGTCGAGGCCGGCGGCGATCATCACCCGGCGCCAGCGCCGGCCGTAGACGATGCCGCGGCGCCAACGGCGCAGGACGGCCCGATCGAACCCGTCCCGGTCCCGCCAGCGCCACGCCAGCGCGCCGCCTACCAGCACCGCCCACAGCGCGGCCGCCCCCGGCAGCCCGGCCCCGGCCACGGCGAGCGCCGAGCCGCCGACGAGGGCGGCGACGAAGGGGTGGCGGGCGGCCAGCCACACCGCCAGCGCGACCAGGGCCACGACCATCACGGCCCCGGCGGTGGCCACGGCGACCACGATGCCGACGGCGAGCGGCACGACCCCGGTGGGCTTAGCGTTCGTCACCACGACCCGTGCCATGGCCGCATCGTGAGGACCGGCCGGGGGCGCGTCCACGACACTCTCGGCGCGCAGCATGCTCGGTCGGGGCGCGGTGGTTGCGCGTCCGCTGCGCGGAGCGTGCCGCCCTGCGCGCGCATCGGGTAATGGGGGAAACTGGCAAGGTGGACGGCGCCCGGCGAACTCTCGGAGAGACGATCGCCGCCCTGCGCCGCGAGCGGGGCCTGAGCCAGGACGAGCTGGCGAAGGTCGTCGGCGTCAGCCGCTCGATCGTCTCGGCCTGGGAGCGCGACGACCGCCGCCCGCGCCGGGACAAGCTCGCCGTCCTCGGCGACGCGATCGGACTGCCGCATGACGCGGCCGCGCTCGGGGCCAACGGCGAACGGGGAGACCACGGCCCCGTCCTCCCTGCCGCGACCGCGGTGAACACGCTGCTTCGGCATGCCGCGGACGGCCTGATCGCCAACCTGTCCGAGGACACGGCGGTCGACGGCTTCCCCGGCCACGGCTGGCGCCGCGAGGTGGACGACGCGTCGCAGCAGATCTCGGCGATGGCGACCGCATACGGCCTGCAGGCACTCCTCCTGGCCGGCGCCCGCGACTGGCGGGTCGACATCCGGGAGCTTCGGGGGTTGCTCCGCCGCCTCGAGCTACCCGAGGGCGGCTGGTCGGGGCTCACGGGCTTCGGGGCTCTGCCCCGCCCGGAGGTCACCGCTGTGGTCATCGGTGCGCTGAGCGACGCCGGCGAGGACCGCGACTACATCGCCGAGCGGATCTATCTGCTGATCTCACGCCTCCGTCGCCGTGTCGAGGGTGCCGAGCGGGCGCGGCCCTACGTCCTGACGACCAGCCTCCTGGAGTTGAGCCGGCTCGAGCTCGACGAGGTGCTGGCCCGCCGGTTCCTGGACGACCTCGTCGACCTCGCGATCCCCGACGGGGTCGTGCGGGCCTGGCCGGTGCGGGTCGACAGTGCGATGGCCGGCTCGGACCCGTCGACGGTGCACACGGCCGCCGCCGTCCGGGCCCTGGCGGCGTGGGCGATCCGCCTCAACGACGACTGGCTGTGGGAAGTGGCGGTGTCGGGCCGGCTGTGGCTCGAGCGCTATGCCGATCTCGACCTCGACTCGGAGACGCTCCGCATCGAGCGGGCGGACGGGACGGAAGATCTCCACACGGTCAATCACTTCACGCCCGCGCTCGTGCTGCGGGCCATCGTCGATGCCGGCGGTGACGGCAGCGGTCCCGTGGCCCGCCAGGCCCGGCGAGAGACCTTGCGGTACTACCAGCCCCAGGCCCGCCTCTGGCGCTGGCCCACCGGCGGCGGCCAGTACCCCGTGTGGATGACGTACCAGGGGATCGCGGCGCTGAAATCCTGGGCCCTCTCACGCCCGGCGGAGTGAACGGGTAGTGTTCGGCCGGTTGTGCTGGAGGCCCGACCTGGGCCCGCGGGGAAGTTGGGGCACGTGTCCGTCAACAACGTTGTTGATGATTCGCTCATGCCTGCCCGCCTCGACGCGCTCCTACGGTCGCGGTCGAGTCGGGAAGCGGTCGCCGAACGGTCCTACTGGCATCCGAACGGCTTCCTGAAGATCGTCCTCGCGGGGTCGTCCGGCGCCGCGCAGTTGCGATTGCACGTGTGGCCCGAGGCCCCCGACCAGCACGACGTGCACGATCACGCCTGGCCGTACCGCAGCATCGTGCTGGCGGGCGTCCTCCGGGAGGTGCGCTACGCGGACGTCGCCCCGGGCGACCTCGACGCCCAGGTCATGTGGTGCCACACCTATCGCGACGACGGTCCCGGGCGGTTCCGCCTCGACGATCCAGAGGTCGTCAACCTGCGGGAGACGACCCGCCGGCTCCTGCTGCCGTCGATGCGCAGCCACGGCGACCCCTTCTGCATCCACAGCTTCTCGGCCGTGGTAACGCCTGCGGTCACGCTCCTGGCCGTGGGACCGCGCCAGCAGAACCACTCCAGCGTCTACCGGCGGACCCGGGTCGTGGAGCAGTCGGTCGTGCCGGCGCCCACCAGTCCCGCCGAGGTCGCCACCTGGGTCGAGTTCGCACGAGCGGCCCAGTGCTCGACCTGACGCCTGCGCCGCCGACGCCAGACGCCCGGACCGCGCTCGACGCGGTGCTCGGCGTCGCCGCGGGGACGCTGGGCCTCGACCGGTGGCGGGTGCACCGGGCACGGCGGCGGCGGGTGGAGGCGCTGGCGTCGGTGCAGCGGGCGGCCGACGCGGTGGGTTCGCTGCGGGGATCGTGGCGGTGGGGGGACTTCCACCTCGACGAGCGCAGCCGGACCTCGTGCAGCGACGTCGACCTGTTCGGGCCGGAGGCGTACGCAGCCGATCGGCTGCGGACCGCCTCCGGAAGCCTGCGGGTGGCGGTGCACGTCGTCGACTACGAGCGGACGGTGTCCCTGCGGGTGTCGTACGCGTTCGCCCTCGTGAACCTGGCGGTGGCGCGGCTGGAGCGGGCCGACGATCCGTACCTGCTGGCCAAGGCGCAGCTCATGCTCGCCCGCCAGGACGCACGAGAGCGCTATGCGGACGTCGCCGCGCGGTTGGGGGACGCGTCGGGAGCCCGGCTGCTGGCCCACAAGCTCGGGCTCGACCCCGGGGCCCGCGGGGCGGGCAGCGGAGGGTGGGCGCCGGGCGTGCCGGTGGGCGATCCGCCCCCTCCGCTGGCGCCGGTTCTGGAGCAGCTGCTGGTCGGGCGGCTCCACCGCACGGGGCTGGAGACCCTGCGCCGCTACGTCGAGAACGGGCTGCCCGAGCTGGACGAGCGGCACCGGCGCTACGTCGGCGACAAGGTCGCCCGCCTCTCCCGGACCGTCGTCGGCACGTAGCCGACGCCGCACCGCGCCACTGGTTAGGTTGGCCCGGGATGACCGGCGACCCCCCCGCCCCGCGGGTCCCCGCCTGGTTCCGGCGAGCGCTGGCCGAGCCGTACGGGGACGAGCAGGTGGTCGTCGGCGGCGCGGCCGTGCACTACCTGGCATGGGGCCGCCCGGGACGGCGGGGCATCGTGTTCGTGCACGGCGGCGGCGCCCACGCGCACTGGTGGACGCACGTGGCGGCCCACTTCGCCGGCGACTTCCGGGTGCTCGCGCTCGACCTGTCGGGCCACGGGGACAGCGAGCACCGCGCCGAGTACACGCTCGACACCTGGGCCGACGAGGTCATGGCGGTGGCCGATGTGGGCGGGGTCGAGGGACCGCCGATCGTCGTCGGCCACAGCATGGGCGGCTTCGTGACGATCGGCACCGCGGCGCTGCACTCGGACCGCCTGGCCGGCGCCATCGTGTGCGACTCGCCGGTGACCGCCCCCGACCCGGAGGTCGACGCGGCCCGCATCGGCAGCGCCTTCGGCGCGCCCCGCACGTACCCGACGCTCGACGACGCGCTGGTCCACTTCCGTACGGTCCCGCCCCAGGCGCACTACCTGCCCTACGTCGTCGACTACGTCGCCCGGCACTCGGTCCGGCGCACCGAGGGCGGCTGGCGCTGGAAGTTCGACCGCCAGGTGTTCGCCCAGTTCGCCGGCGGCATGCGCTCGATCGCCCTGCCCTACCTCGGCAAAGTCCGTTGCCGGTTCGCCCTCCTCCGCTCCGAGCATGGCCTGGTCACCGCCGACATCGGCGCGGAGATGTACGAGACGCTGGGTCGCGTGGCGCCCGTCATCGAGATCCCCGAGGCCGGCCACCACGCGATGCTCGACCAGCCCCTGCTGCTGCTCACGGCCCTGCGGACGCTCGTGGCCGACTGGGAGCACTCCGAGCCCCACCGCCGGCCCGACTGACCGTTCCGGCGTCGCTCAGCCCTCGCATTCCGACTGACAGACGCCGGAACGCTGGTCTCACCAGATCCGGACCCGGACGTCCTCGTCGAGCCACATGGCGTCGTCCTTGCTGACGCCGAAGGCGTCGTGGAACTCGTCGAGGTTGCGGACCACGTTGGCCCGGAACTCCGGCGGCGAGTGAGGGTCGATGGCCAGGCGGCGGATCTGCTCGGCCTCGCGGACGACCATGCGCCAGACCTGGGCCCAGCCGAGGAACACCCGCTGGCTGCCGGTCAGGCCGTCGATCTCCGGGGCCTCCTCGTCCTGCAGGCTCAGCTTGTACGCCTTGTGGGCGATCGTGATGCCGCCCAGGTCGCCGATGTTCTCGCCCACTGTGAGCGCTCCGTTGACGTGGTGGCCGGGCAGGTCGGCCGGCTCCAGCTCGTCGTACTGGGCGATCAGCTGCTGGGCCCGCTCGTCGAAGCCGGCCCGGTCGGCGTCGGTCCACCAGTCGGACAGGTTGCCGAGCCCGTCGTAGCGGCTGCCCTGGTCGTCGAACCCGTGGCCGATCTCGTGCCCGATCACCGCCCCGATGCCCCCGAAGTTCACGGCGTCGTCGGCCTCCGGGTCGAAGAACGGCCAGCGCAGGATCGCCGCGGGGAACACGATCTCGTTCATCCCGGGGTTGTAGTAGGCGTTCACCGTCTGCGGCGTCATGTGCCACTCGTCGCGGTCGATCGGCCCGCCCAGCTTGGCGAGGTTGCGGTCGGTCTCGAACGCGTCGCACCGCCGCACGTTGCCCAGCAGGTCGTCGGGGTCGACCTCCAGCTTCGAGTAGTCCCTCCACGTGTCGGGGTAGCCGACCTTGGGCGTGAACTGCGACAGCTTCTCGAGCGCGCGCTGCTTGGTCTCGGGCGACATCCAGTCGAGCTGCTCGATGTCCTGCCTGTAGGCCTCGACGAGCCAGCCGACCAGCCGGTCCATGTGGGCCTTGTGCTCGGGGGGGAAGTGGCGGGCCACGTACAGCCGGCCGACGGCCTCGCCCAACCCGCCCTCGACGACGTCGA
Source organism: Acidimicrobiales bacterium (assembly GCA_035649475.1). Classification (GTDB taxonomy): domain Bacteria; phylum Actinomycetota; class Acidimicrobiia; order Acidimicrobiales; family VFJN01; genus ZC4RG19. The sequence goes on along the minus strand of DASRJM010000202.1, from coordinate 3,833 downwards.
CGCCCCGCTTCCACCGCTCCCGCAGCTCGGGGATGCCGGACAGCAGCGTGCCGTAGAAGGCGAAGTTGGCGTCGACGAACCGGCTCGACAGGAACGGTGCTGCCGCCCGCACGTGGTGGAACACCAGCCACGCCTTCCAATCCTCCAGCCGCGCGTCGCCGACCAGCCGGGACGCGGTCTCGAGCGCCTCGGGCTGGCGCACGATCACCTCGTCGAAGGCGCCGTCGGGGACCTCGGTGGCGACCAGCCACGTGTCCCAGCCGAGGCCCGGTGCCAGCCGGTCGAGCTCGGCCCGGGTTCGCTTGTTGTAGGTCTTCAGGGCGTCGCGGCTGTCGACGCGGGTCCAGTGTCCGGCGGCCAGCGCGGTCTCCAGGGCCATGATCCGCTCGGCCGCCCCGGCCGGGTCGGGCTCGTCGACGAGCCGCAGCATGGCGGCGATGTGCTCGACGTACGCGGCACGGGTCTCGGCGTAGGCGTCCTCCCGGTAGTACGACTCGTCGGGCAGACCGATGCCGCCCTGCACCAGGTTGACGATGTAGCGGGTGGCGTCCTCGCCGTCGTTGTCGACGTACCAGCGGACGACGCCGGGCGTGCCGTGGCGCTGCAGCCGCCCGAGCAGCGACAGCAGGTCGTCGACCGAGGTCACCGCCCGGATGTCGGCCAGGTCGCCGGCCAGCGGCTCGGCGTCGCGGGCCTCGACGGACTGCTCGTCCATGAACGACGCCCACAGGTCGCCGACCTTGCGCTCGTCGCTTCCGAGGGGCGCGTCGCCGGCCGCGGCCTCCTCGGCCAGGGCTCGCACGTCGAGCTCGGCCTGGTCCCGCAGGGCGTGGAACGCCCCGTGGGCGGCCCGGTCGGAGGGGATCTCGGTCTCGGCCAGCCACCGGCTGTTGACGTGCCGGAACAGGTCGTCCTGGGGGCGGATGTCGGAGGACAGCTCGTCGACGGCGATGCCACTCGGGAGGGTGTCGGCCATCCGGCCAGCCTAGGGCTCTACGCCTGGGCTCCAGACTGCAGCAGCGCGTCCACGAGGCGAGCGACGGACTCCATGGTCCCGAACAACGACTCGGCGGCCGCCGCGTCCGGGTCGACGCCCACGAGCAGCTCGATGCCGAGGAACAGGGCGGCGACCGCGGTGGTGAGGTCGGCGGCCGGCAGCACGCCGGCGTAGGGCGTGCCCTCGAGCAGGCGGTCGATGGTCTCGCCCACCAGCGCGGTCCACGGCTCGAAGGCGTCCCGGACGCCCTGGGCCAGCTCCTCGCCGCCCACGGCGCCCGCCAGCATCTGGGTGAGCGCGGCGACGGTGCCGGCCTGGAACTCCTCATCGTGGAGCCGCTTGGCCACCGCCACCAGCCCCGCCAGCGAGTCGACGTCCTGCAGCGCCTCGGCGTACAGCGCCGAGCGCCGCTCGCTCTCGCTGCGGGCCACCGCGATCAGCAGGGCGTCGACCGAGCCGTAGTGGTAGAAGATCAGCGCCTGGTTGAAGGCCCCGTGGCGGGCGATGCTGCGGGCGCTGATCCCGGCGATGCCCTCGTCGCGCAGGGCGGCCAGCGCAGCGTCGAGGATCCGCTCCCGGGTCGACGCGGGGGCGGCCGTCGGGGCCGGCGCAGCGGGGTGGCGGCGGGTGTCGGTGTCGGGAGGCACGGTGGGTCCGAGTGTGCCGGGCCGCGTCATCCGGGCGCGGTGAGCGGCACCTCGAGGTAGCGGGCGTCCATGAGCGTGCCGAGCGACCAGGTGGCGTAGGTGCGGGGGAAGGCGGCGAGCCCGTCGCCCACCGCCGTCTGGTTGAGGTGGGCGACGGCCCGCCGGGCCTCGTCGGCATAGCGGTCGGCCGTGGTCAGGGCGCCCGCCACGGCCCCCGACCGCCGTACCAGCTCGAGGGCGGCGGCCACCCGCTCGCCGCCCGCCTCGGGGTCGAGCAGCCCGCGCAGCTCGTCGCCGTCGGGCGTGCGCAGGGCGGACAGGACGGGGAGCGTGTAGACGCCGCTGGCGATGTCGTTGCCGGTCGGCTTGCCGAGCCGTTCCTCGTCGCCGACGATGTCGAGGACGTCGTCGAGGACCTGGAACCCCATGCCGAACGCGTCGCCGAACGCGGCCATGGCCTCGGCGTTGCGGTCGGTCAGGCCGCCGCAGTGGGCGCCGAGCTTGCAGGCGCAGGTGAACAGCGCCGCCGTCTTGCCCCGCACGGACGCCAGGTGGGCCTCGACGGTGCGGTCGGGGTCGAACGCGTCGCGCATCTCGAGGACCTGGCCCTCGCACAGCTCGCCGAGCGCCCGGGCGAGGAGGCCGGCGGCCTCGCCGCTGACGCCGGCGGCCAGAGCGGCGGCCCGGGCCAGGATGTAGTCCCCGGTGAGGAGGGCGTGGTCGACGCCCTCGACGGCGTTGACGGTGGCCCGGCCCCGGCGGGTGGGGGCGGCGTCGATGATGTCGTCGTGGACGAGGGAGCCGACCTGGACGAGCTCGACGGCGGCCGCGCTGTCGATGACCCGGTCGTCGAACACACCGCCCAGCTCGGCGGTCACGATCGTGAACAGCGGCCGCAGCCGCTTGCCGCCGGACGACGCGACCCGCAGCGCGGCGTGGCCGAGCAGGGCGTCGTCGCCGCGCAGCGCGGTGGCGATGCAGTCGTCCACGGCGGCGAGGCGGTCGCCGAGGTCGACGATGCCGAACAGGCGGGCGAGGTGCCCGGGGGAGAGGGTGGGCACGGGCTCGGAGGGTCCGGGGGGCATCGGGTCTCCTCGCGGGTTGAGCGGGCGCTTTGAGCGTATGCTCAAGTCTCGCTCGGTGGCAAGGTGACGCCGGTCACGTGTCCCCCATTTGGGTGATCCCCGATCGCAGACCTCTCCTATTTACCCAAGTGGAGTCTCCGTATGGGGACAATTGACGGTTCGTCATCGTGGGATGAGGATCTGGTCACTCACCACGGGTCCGAGCCGTGGTCAGTGACACGTGGCGGCGACACGACGCGGTGCCGCCGAGGAAGCACGAGCTAGAGTGCGCCGACCCCGCCAGCGATCCGCGCCGACGTCTCGACGGCGGGGCCTGACGCATTGCGTCCACCCACCGCTCACGCACGCCCGGACCCCTCGCCGAGGGGGCAAACGTGCCACTCAACAAAACTCCTATTACCCGGAGGGCAAACCCTCTAACCCGGAGATCGGTCCACCGCAGCCGCCCGCGACGGAGGGTGCTGGGCGCCACAGCGGTGGCGCTCGTGCTGTGCGTCGGCGGCACGTTGGTCTCGCCGGGGGCGTCCGCCCAGCTGTCGCAGCAGACCCAGTCGCTGGACGGGGCCGGCAACAACCGCAACCGGCCGGACTGGGGTCGGGCCGGCACCGCATACAGCCGCGTCGCCGCAGCCCGCTACGCGGACGGGCGCAGCCAGCCGGTGAGCGGGCCCAACTCCCGGTTCGTGAGCAACCGCATCTTCAACGACGTCAACCAGAACCTGTTCTCCGAGAACGGGGTCTCGCAGTGGGGCTTCACGTGGGGCCAGTTCCTCGACCACACCTTCGGGCTGCGGGACGAGGCCGGCACCGTGGCCAACATCCCGTTCGAGCAGGGCGACCCGCTGGAGAGCTTCACCAACACGCTCGGGTCCATCCCGTTCACCCGCTCGGCGGCCACGCCCGGGACCGGGGTGAGCAACCTGCGCCAGCAGACCAACACGGTCAGCTCGTACATCGACGCCTGGGCCGTGTACGGCGGGACCGACACCCGGCTCGACTGGCTGCGCGAGGGCAGCAACGACGGCAACCCGAACAACAACAGCGCCCGGCTGCTGCTCGACCCGAGCGGACTGCTGCCGCGCCGTGACGCCAGAGGCAACGCCG
>DASRJM010000201.1:0-4600 GCA_035649475.1 Acidimicrobiales bacterium | reverse complement strand
CCGCTTCGAGGCCAAGCTGGCCACGGGCGACTCCCAGGCCGGGGCCCGGGTCTCGGACCTCTACCCGAGCCTGGCCGGCGCGTACGGCGACACGGTGTTCGAGCGCTACGACCCGGCCGTGGTCGACGGCCTGGACCTGGTGTTCCTGGGCCTGCCCCACGGCGAGTCGCAGGCCATCGTCCCCGACCTGACCGGACGGGTGGGCTGCGTCGTCGACCTGGCCGCCGACTTCCGCCTGTCCGATCCGGCGCTCTACCCCGAGTGGTACGGCGAGGCGCACACCCAACCGGCCCTGCTGACCGCCTTCACCTACGGGCTGCCCGAGCTGTTCCGGGACAGCCTGCGGGGCGCCTCCCTCGTGGCCGCCCCGGGGTGCTACGTGACCGCCGCGGCCCTCGCCCTGGCCCCGTTGCTGCGGGCCGGGGTCGTGGAGCCGACCGGCATCGTGGTCGACGCGGCCAGCGGCGTGTCCGGCGCCGGTCGGGCGCCCAAGGCCACCGCCACCTTCTGCACCGTGGACGAGGACTTCACCGCCTACGGGCTGCTCGGCCACCGCCACACGCCCGAGATCGAGCAGACGCTCACCAACGTGGCGGGCCAGTCGGTCCAGGTGCTGTTCACACCCCACCTGGCCCCGATGAACCGGGGGATCCTCGCCACCTGCTATGCCCGGCCTGCGGCGCCGACGACCACCGCCGACCTGCTCGGGCTGCTGCGCGAGGCCTGGGCCGGCGAGCCGTTCGTGGTCGTGACCGATGGCCCGCCCTCGACCAAGGCCACTCTCGGGTCGAACAGCGTGCACGTCACCGCGGTGGCCGATCCTCGCACCGGCTGGGTGGTGGCCCTGGCGGCGCTGGACAACCTGGTCAAGGGCGCCTCGGGGCAGGCCGTCCAGTGCGCCAACCTCATGACCGGGCAGCCGGAGGCGGCGGGCCTCCCTGTCGCCGGGGTGTTCCCGTGAGCGTCACGGCGGCAGCAGGGTTCGTGGCCAACGGCGTTGCCGCGGGCGTCAAGGAGCCGGCGGCGCCCGATCTCGCACTGGTGGCGACCGACGATGGCGCGCCGGTGCCGGCGGCCGCGGTCTTCACCCGGAACCAGGTGGTGGCGGCACCGGTGACGACCAGCCGCTCCCATCTGACGGCGACGGGGGGCCGGGCGGCCGGCGTCATCCTCAACAGCGGCAACGCCAACGCCTGCACCGGAGCGCAGGGCGACGCGGACGCCGAGGCCATGTGCGCGCTGGCGGCGAAGGCGATCGGCTGCGCTCCCGAGGAGATGCTGGTGTGCTCCACCGGTCTGATCGGACCGCTGCTGCCCATGGACCGGGTCGGTGCCGCCCTCCCCGGCCTGGCCGCGGGCCGGAGCAGCGAGGCAGCTGCCGGGCTCGCCGCCGCCGACGCCATCCTCACCACCGACACCCGCCGGAAGGTGACGGTCCGGGAGGGCGACGGGTTCGTGGTCGGCGGGATGGCCAAGGGCGCCGCGATGCTCGCGCCCAACATGGCCACGATGTTGGCCGTCCTCACCACCGACGCCACGGCCAGCCCCGCGGTCCTCGGGGACGTGCTCCGGGCCGGCGTGGTCGACTCGTTCAACGCCGTCACCATCGACGGCTGCACCTCCACCAACGACACCGTGATCCTGCTGGCCAGCGGGCGGTCCGGGGAGCGGCCCGTCGATCCCGCATCTCTGGCCGAGGCCGTGGCCGGCGCGTGCCACGACCTCGCCGTGCAGATGGTCGAGGACGCCGAGGGCCACACCAGGGTGGTGCGGGTGACGGTCACCGGCGCGGCCTCGGACGAGGAGGCCCGGCAGGCGGCCCGCAAGGTCGCGGCGAGCCAGTTGGTGAAGTGCTCGTGGTACGGCGGCGACCCCTACTGGGGGCGGATCGCCAGCGAGCTCGGATCCTCGGGCGTACCGATCGATCCCGCGGCGCTCACCATCGGCTACGGCGGGGTGATCGTGAGCCGCGGCTGTGCCGAGGTCGACCACGACCGGGCCCGGGTGGCCGAGCACATGGCCGGCGACCACCTCGACATCGCGTGCGACGTCGGCCGGGGTGGCGGGGGCCGGGCGGTCGTCCTCACCAACGACCTCAGCCCCGGCTACATCGACGAGAACATGAGGACGTCGTGACCGACGCGATGAAGGACGCGGCCGAGCGGGCGGCGGTGCTGGTCGAGGCCCTGCCCTACATCCAGCGCTTCCGCGGCGCCGTGGTCGTGGTCAAGTACGGCGGCAACGCGATGGTCGACCCCGCGATCGCCCATGCCATCGCCGAGGACGTCGTCCTGCTGCGGGCGGTCGGGCTCCGGCCGGTGGTAGTACACGGCGGCGGGCCGCAGATCAGCGAGCTCATGGCCAAGCTCGGCAAGGAGCCCGAGTTCCGTGACGGCCTGCGGGTCACCGACGCCGAGACGGTCGAGATCGCCCGCATGGTGCTGGTGGGCAAGATCAACCGGGACATCGTCGCCGCCATCAACGTCCACGGCCCGATCGCGGTCGGCCTGTCGGGCGAGGACGCGGGCCTGATCCTGGCCAGCGCGAGCCGGCCGGAGCTCGGGTTCGTCGGCGAGGTCGCCGCGGTCAACCCCGCCATCCTCCACCGGCTGCTGGCCGCGGAGCTGATCCCGGTGGTCTCGACCATCGGGTCCGACAGCGAGGGCCGGCCCTACAACATCAACGCCGACACGGTGGCCGGCGCGCTGGCCGAGTCCCTGCAGGCCGAGAAGGTCGTGTTCCTGACCGACGTGCCGGGCCTGCTCACCGACCTGGACGATCCCGACAGCCTGGTGCGCCAGGTCACGGCGGGCGAGCTGCAGGTCATGCTGGAGACCGGGCGGCTGAGCGGGGGCATGCTCCCCAAGGCCGCGGCCGCCCTCCATGCGGTCCAGAACGGCGTGGGCTCGGCGCACCTCCTCGACGGTCGCCTCGGCCACGTCGTGCTGCTCGAGCTGTTCAGCGACGCGGGCATCGGCACCATGATCACGAAGGTGGCCGCGCCGTGAGCCCGCTGATGCCGACCTACCCGCCGCCGGCGGTGACCTTCGTGCGCGGCCAGGGCTCGTGGCTCTGGGATGCCGACGGCCGCCGGTACCTCGATCTCCTGGCCGGGTTGGGGGTGACCAGCCTCGGGCACTGCCACCCGGCGGTCGCCGACGCCCTGGCCGAGCAGTCCCGTGCGCTGCTCCACGTCTCCAACCTGTTCGCGAACGAGGTCGGCCCCGACGTGGCCCGGACCCTCGACCGGCTGATCCGTAGCGCACCCGGGGGCGGCAGCGAGGGCGGGGCGGGCGCTCCGGTGGGCCAGGTCTTCTTCGCCAACTCCGGCGCCGAGGCCAACGAGTGCGCCCTCAAGCTGGCCCGCCGCTACGGCGGCCACGGCCGGCACGTCGTGGTCGCCGCGTACGGCAGCTTCCACGGCCGGACCCTGGCCACCCTGCACGCCACTGGCCAGCCGACCAAGCACGAGGCGTTCCAGCCGCTGCCCGAGGGCTTCCGCCATGTCGCCTGGTGCGACCTGGCGGCGTTGGAGGCCGCGCTCGACCCGACCGTCGCCGCGGTGCTGTTGGAGACGGTGCAGGGGGAGGGCGGCGTCAACCCGGCGACTGCCGCCTACCTCCAGGGCGTCCGCCGGCTGTGCGACGAGCGGGGTGCGCTGCTCATGGTGGACGAGGTCCAGACCGGCCTCGGGCGGACCGGGAACTGGTTCGGCTTCCAGGGCTTCGGTGTGGCCCCGGACGTCGTGACCCTGGCCAAGGCCCTCGGCAACGGCGTCCCGATCGGCGCCTGCTGGGCTCGGAGCGACGTCGCCGGGGCCTTCCGGCCCGGCGACCACGGCTCGACGTTCGGCGGCCAGCCCCTGGCGACGGCCGCGGCCAGGGCCGTGCTCCGGGTCATGGAGGCGGAGGACGTCCCGACCCGGGCCCGGGAGGCCGGCGATCACCTGGTCGCCGGTCTGGCGGCGCTGGACCAGGTGGCCTCGGTACGGGGCCGGGGGCTGCTGCTGGCCGCCGAGCTGGACGGTCTGGAGGCCAAGCCGGTGGCCGATCGACTGCTCGAGGCGGGCGTCGTCGTCAACGCGGTGACGGCGACGGCACTGCGGTTCGAGCCCTCGCTGCTGATCGGCCCCGACGAGATCGACCACGGGCTCGAGGTGCTGGCCGCGGTCCTCGCCGCCGAGGCCGAACGGCAGGTGCTGGCGGCGCAGCCATGACCGTCCGGCACATCCTCGAGATCGACGCCCTCCGCCCCGACGAGGTGGTCGAGGTGCTCGACCGGGCCGAGCGGCCGGACCTGCCGCGGCTGCTGGCCGGGCGCACGGTGGGGCTGTACTTCGAGAAGCCCTCCTTGCGGACCCGGCACTCCTGCGAGGTCGCGGTGGTCCAGCTCGGCGGGCATCCGGTGACCTTCCGCCGCGACGAGGTCGGGGCGGGCGAGCGTGAGGCGGTGGCCGACGTCGCGCGGGTGCTGTCCGGCTACCACGCCGTGGTCGGCGCGCGGGTCTACGACCACCGGTTCCTGGAGGAGTGGGCTGCGGCCTCGACGGTGCCGCTGGTCAACCTGCTGTCCGACACCGGCCATCCGTGCCAGGCCCTGG
>DASRJM010000200.1:0-22859 GCA_035649475.1 Acidimicrobiales bacterium | reverse complement strand
CCTCGGCCAGGACCTCGGGATCGACACGGTCGAGTGCGTCCTCGTCGTCCACGGCCTCGACCACGTCGTCGCCCACGGTCTCGCCCCGCTGGAACTCCTCGATGACCCGGGGATCGACGTAGGAGCCGCGGGCCACCGCGGGCGTGTTGCCCAGCTGGGCGGCCACGTCCTTGACCACTCGCGCCACCGCCCGCTTGCGCTGGGCCTCGGACGGTTCGCCGTCGGCCTCGCCCTCCTCGGCCGCCAGCGCCACGGCGGCCAGCACGGTGGCCGCCCAGGTCCGGAAGTCCTTGGCCGAGAACTCCGGACCGAGCGCCTCCTGCAGGTAGGCGTTGATGTCGGAGGACCGCACGTCGACCCAGCAGCCGCGATCGTCCTTGTAGGCCAGAAGCTCCGGGCCGCCCCGGCGGCGGCGCTTGAGCGCCCGGACCACGTCGATCACGTCGGGGTCGCGGATCTCCACGACCCGGCGCTGGCCGCCCTTGGCCGGGTAATCGAACCGCAGCTCTCCGCCGACCGAGCGGACATGGCCCTTGCGCACCGTGGCCAGCCCATAGCTGCCGTTGTCCTCGACGTAGGCCTCGCCGCCCACCCGGAACAGCCCCAGCTCCAGCAGGCGGACCGCGCAGGCCAGGACCCGGTCCCGGCCGAGCCCCGTCTCGGCCAGGTCGCGGGCCAGGCGCTCCCGCAGCCGGGGCAGCGCCCGGGCCATGTCGAGCATGCGGTCGTACTTCTCCCGGTCCCGCCGCGCCCGCCACTCGTCGTGGTAGCGGTACTGGCGGCGGCCCCGGTCGTCGCAGCCGGTGGCCTGGATGTGGCCGCGCGGGTCCGGGCAGATCCAGACGTCGGTCCAGGCCGGTGGGATGGCCAGCGCCCGGATCCGGTCGATGACCTCGGGGTCGTCGACGCGGTCGCCGCCCTCGTCGAGGTACGTGAAGCCCTTGCCCGCCCGCCGGCGGGAGATCCCGGGGCCGGCGCAGTCGATCACCCGCACGGGCCCTCCGCTTCCCACCCGCTGGGGAGCCGAAACCACGGCCGGCGCGAACGCGTCTCACGGCCGCGCCGGAGGGGAATGGTGCCAGCATGAGCGGACCCCTCGTGCCCGACGACGAGCGTCCCGCGACCGCGGGCGGCCCCGGTGCCGGCGACCTCGTTCCCGACGAGGAACGACCGGTGCCCGACGACCCTGCCGCGGGCGGCGACCAGCCGGGCGCGCTGCCCGACGCCGAGCGGCCGGTCCCCGGGGACGACAACGACGGGGAGGCGTGAGCGGATCAGGCCCGGTCGCGCAGCAGCGGCCTGCGCATGCGTTGCAGCGCCGCCCGCAACAGCCGTGACACATGCACCTGGCTGACCCCGACGCGGCACGCGATCTCCGACTGGGTCAGCCCGTAGAGGAACCGCAGCTCGACGATGGTGCGGTCCCGCTCCCCGAGCGTGGACAGCAGCCGGCCGACGGTGAGGCGCGCCTCGGCCGCGTTGTAGCCGGCGTCCTCGGTGCCGACCCCGGGGGCGTCGGGCCGCTCGTCGTCGCCGGGCGTGGCCAGGGGTACGCCCCGGTACGAGGCCCGGACCTCCAGGGCCTCCAGCGCCTCCTCGACCGTCGTGCCGGACCGGTGGGCGATCTCGGGCACGGTCGGCGACCGCATGAGCGTCTGGCTCAGCTCCTCGGCGACGCCGCTGACCGACTGGTAGAGCTCCTTGGCCCGCCGCGGCACGTGCACCGACCAGGTCTTGTCCCGGAAGTGGCGCCGCAGCTCCCCGGTGATGGTGGGCACCGCGAAGGTGCTGAACACGACCCCGAAGGTGGGGTCGAAGCGGTCGACGGCCTTGAGCACGCCCACGGTCGCCACCTGGACCAGGTCGTCGAGCGGCTCCCCCTTGCGGGCGAACTGGCGGGCGCAGTGCAGCGCCAGCCAGCGGTGCTCCTCGACCAGCTCGTTGCGAATCCTACGGTCCCCTGTCGCCCGGTACTCGGCGAAGCGCGGGTCGACCTTGCCGCCGCCGCCGCCCGCGCCGGGCGCAGCACCGCGGAGGCGCTGCTCCCGGCGCCGAGAACGTTCCCGATGGTCGTAGGTGGTCACGGCGCCTTCCGACGAGTGGAGCCAAAGGGCGTGACTTCCCGGAGAAGTGCCTCCCAATCAGGAAGAAGTGCCTCCCGATCAAGAAGTCGCGCCAACTCACACCACGCGGACGACAGCCGTGGTGGCGGCGGCCCCGGCCACCACGACCACGAACGGCGCCTTCCGCCAAGTGGCGATCAGCGCGAACACCAGTCCGGCGGCCCGGGCGTCGAGGACCAGCCGGCGGTCGCCGGCGAACGTGTTCACCGCGACCAGCGCCGGCAGCAGCGCAGCCGGCAGCAGCGCCGTCAGCCGCAGGAACGTCCCCTCGACCGCCCGCGGCCCCAGGACCGCCAGGCCCAGGGCCTTCAGCCCGTAGGCGGCCAGTCCCAGCGCGACGATCGCCCACCAACTCACGCCGCCTCCCCCTCCTCGCGCTCGGTGCCGCTCTCGGTGCCCACCGGCGGGCGGGACCCGAACAGCACCGCAGGCACGACGCCGAGCGCCGCGGCCACGATCGGGACCCCGGCCGGCGCCAGCGGGACCAGGGTCAGCGAGATCGCCACGCCCGCCACCGCCGCGATGCGGCCCTGGCGGGTGCGCAGGTGGGGCACGGCCAGCGCCACGTAGCCGGCGGGGAACGCGGCGTCGAGGCCCCAGGCCTCCGGGTCGCCGATGGCGTCGCCGGCCAACGCGCCGAGCACCGTGCCGACGTTCCAGAAGGTGAACACGGCGATACCGGTCACCCAGAACGCCTCGATCCGGGCTCGGCGCCCGGTCTGCGCGGTGGCCATGGCCGTGGTCTCGTCGATGACCACCTGGGCGGCCAGCAGCCGGCGGCTCAGCGGGCGGTCCCGGAAGGTCGGCGCCATCGCCACGCCGTAGGCCGCGTTGCGGGCGGCCAGCAGCAGCGCGGACCCGAAGGCCGAGGCCAGCGAACCGCCGGTGGCGACGACGCCGACCGCCGCGAACTGGCTTGCCCCGGTGAAGACCAGGACCGACATGGCGCAGGCCTGCGCCGCGGTCAGCCCGGCGGTGGTGGCAAGCACGCCGAACGACACCCCGAACACCCCGACGGCCGCCCCCAGCACGATGGCGTTGCGGCGCAGGTCCGGCGCGAGCGGGGCGTCGTCGATCATGAACCGACGAGCCTGCCGCACCCGGCGCGGGCGGGGCGAACGGGTTGGGCGCGCTCAGTAGCTGCGGGGCAGGCCGAGGACCTGCTGGGCCACGTAGTTGAGCGTCATCTCCTGGCTGACCGGGGCGATCCGCTGGAGCCGCGCCTCGCGGAAGAACCGCTCCACGTGGTACTCGGCGGCGTAGCCCATGCCGCCGAGGGTCTGCACCGCCCGGTCGGCGGCGAAGAACGAGGCCTCGGCCGCCAGGTACTTGGCGCTCTGGGCGGCCTCCCCGCAGTCGAGCCCCCGGTCGTAGCGCCACGCCGCGTGCTGGGCCACCTGCCAGGCCGCCGCGAGCTGGACGTGCGCCTGGGCCAGCGGGTGGGCGATGGCCTGATTGGCCCCGATCGGCCGGCCGAACACCTCCCGCTCCTTGGCGTAGGCGACCGCCCGGGCCAGGGCCACCTCCCCGATGCCGATCGCCTCCGACGCCAGCAGGATGCGCTCGGGGTTGAGCCCGTGCAGCAGGTGGCGCCAGCCCTGGCCCTCCTCCCCCACCAGACGCCACCCGGGCACCGGCAGGCTGTCGTAGGCGACCTCGCACGACGCCACCGCGTTGCGGCCCATCTTGGGGATCGGCCGGATGTCGACGTGGTCGGGGTCGAGGTCGGCCAGCAGCAGGGACAGGCCGCCCAGGCCCTCGCCGCCGGTCCGCACGAGCAGCAGGACGACCTCGCTCTCGAGCGCCTTCGTCGTCCAGATCTTGCGACCTTTCACGATGTAGCCGCCCTCGCCGTCCGGCTCGGCCCTGGTGGTGATGCGGGACGTGTCGGTGCCGGCATCGGGCTCGGTGACCCCGAAGGCCACGTGCAGCTCGCCGGCTGCGGCCCGGGGCAGGAACGCCTCTTTCAGCCGCTCGCTGCCGAACCGCACGACCGGGTTCAGCCCGAAGACCGTGAGGTGGAGCGCGGAGCAGCCGTTCATGGCCGCCCCGCTGCGGGCCACCTCCCGCAGCACGATGGCGGCCTCGGTGATGCCCCGGCCCCCGCCGCCGTACGTCTCGGGGATGGCGATGCCGACCCAGCCGCCCTCGGCCATGCGCCGGTAGAACTCCCACGGGAAGGTGTGCTCGGCGTCGCAGCGTGCCCAGTACTCGTCGTCGAAGCCGGCGCAGACCCGCCGCACGGCCTCGGCGATGGCCTCGTGGTCCTCGTCGGCGGTGAAGTCCATTCCTGGCGGCGACCCGCTCAGGCGTTCTCGCCGTCGCCCGTGCCCGCCTTCTCGGCGGACTCGGCCGCGTGGGTCTGGATGGCGGACATGATCGCCTGCCCGGCGGCGCCTATGAACTCGGGTCGGTTCTCGGCCGCCCAGTCCCGGCTGGCGACGAGCGTCCGGGCCGACCCGGTGACCTCGGGCATCACGTACCGGGAGAACAGCTCGTAGGACCGCAGCGTCTCGGCCCGGTCGGCCCAGTCGTGGGCCATGAGGAGGTAGGTGCCGAACCCGCCGGACTGGGTGGCCAGCCTCCGGATCTGGGCCACCGCGTCGTCGGGCGTGCCGATGACCGCGAAGCCGGAGGCGTTGAGGGCGTCGACCAGGCTGTCGTGGTCCTCGGTCTGGGGGGCGAGCGGCAGGGCCGCCACCCGCTGGAAGTAGTCGACCCAGTCGGCGAGGCCGAAGGCGACGTCGGCGATCGCCTGCTCCCGGGTCTCGGCGATGTGCATCGGACCGACCAGCCGCCAGCCGGACCGGTCGGCGATGGTGCCGAAGTCGGCGGCCCGCTCCTCCACCACGACCCAGTGGTGGCCGAGGATGTCGAACCCGCCGGCGCTGGTGGCGCCGATCGACAGCATCGAGCACCCGAACCGCCCGGCGGCCCGGGGGCCGGCCGGCGACACCTGGGCGGCCACCGCCACCTCGAAGTGGGGCCGCTGGTAGGGCCGCAGCTGGAGGCGGGCGTTGCGGAGCGTGAACCAGTCGGTCTCCATGGTCACGGGTTCGTCCGAGCGCAGCAGCCGGAGGATGGCGTCCAGCGACTCCTCCATCATGTCCCGCTGCCGGGCGACCTCGATGCCCATCATGTAGGCGTCCGACGGCAGCGCTCCCGGCCCCACGCCGAGCATGACGCGGCCCCGGGTGAGGTGGTCGAGCAGGACCATGCGATCCGCCAGCATCAGGGGATGGTGGTAGGGCAGCGACGACACGCCGGTGCCGAGGCGGATGTTGCGGGTCCGCTCTGCGGCCACCCCGATGAAGACCTCGGGCGAGGCGATGATCTCGTAGCCGGCCGAGTGGTGTTCGCCGATCCACGCCTCGTGGAAACCCAGCCGGTCGAGGTGGACGATCAGCTCGAGGTCACGCTCGAGCGCGAGCGTGGGGTTCTGGCCGCACGGATGGAACGGGGCGAGGAAGATCCCGAACCGCTCGGGCCCGGCCACCGGGCCGTTGGTCGTCTCCGTCATCGCGACGCTTTCCCCTCCGGGTGCCGACTGATAGTCGCGTCACCGTAGCGTCCGCCGGCTTCTCGGCCTGGTCCGCCCGAGGCTTGACAGGCTAATGCTGTTAGCCCCATCATGATGGCTAACAGCATTAGCCACAAGACGACCGGAGACCACGATGGCCGACACCCCCACCCACTACCGCAAGCCCGGCTGGTTCACCCGCAACGTGTTCAACCCGCTGATCGCCTTCCTCACCCGCAGGGGCGTGAGCGTCTGGGGCAGCCGGGTGCTCGAGGTCACGGGCCGCACCACCGGCGAGCCCCGCCGGGTCCCGGTCAACCTGCTCGCCCACGAGGGCCGCCGGTACCTGGTGGCACCCCGGGGCGAGACCCAGTGGGTCCGCAACGTCCGGGCCGGGGACGGCCGCGTCGCCACCATCGTCGGCAGCCGCCGCGAGGAGTGGACGGCGCGGGAGCTGCTGTCCGACACCGAGAAGGTGCCGGTGCTGCGGGCCTACCTCAAGCGGTGGAAGGCCGAGGTCGGTGTGTTCTTCGACGGCACCTCCGCCGACTCCAGCGACGAGGAGCTGGCTGCCATCGCCCCCCGCCACCCCGTCTTCGCCCTGGAGCCGGTCGAGGCGTGAGCGAGCGAAGCGAGCGAACCATGAGCACAGTGTCCTACTCGGCCCGCAGGGCCGATCGGCTCATTGGCGCTGCCCGGAGGGTGCGCCAATGAGCCGCGCCGACGAGGTGGTGGCGGCCGCCCGGCTGGTCCTCGAGCGGGACGGGGCGCAGGGCCTGACCATGCGGTCGGTCGCTGCGGAGCTGGGCATCCGGGCCCCGTCGCTCTACAAGCACGTGGACGGGAAGGCGGCGATCGAGGTCGTGCTCATCGACGCCGCCTTCGAGGAGTTCGGCCGGTCCCTCCGCGACGCCCTCCGCCGCCCGGGCCGGCGGCCGCCGCTGGAGGCGCTGCTGGCCGCCTACCGCCGCCACGCCCTCGCCCACCCCAACCTGTACCGGCTGGCGACCGCCGGGCGGCTGCCACGGCGGGACCTCACCGCCGGGCTGGAGGACTGGGCCGGGGAGCCGTTCCTCGCCGTCGCCGGCGAGCCCCACCGCGCCCAGGCCCTGTGGGCCTACGCCCACGGCATGGTGATCCTCGAGCTCGACGGCCGCTTCCCCGACGGCTCCGACCTCGACCGGACCTGGCGCGAGGGCGCCGCGGCCTTCGCCTGAACCGGCGCTCAGTCGACCTTCCCGGCCTGCTCCAGCAGTTCGCGCGCCGCCTCCCTGGCCGCCGTGTAGGCGACCCGGGCAAGCGCCCCGCCGGTCGAGATGCGGCGTACCCCGACCGACGCCAGCTCGGGGATGGAGGGCGCGGTGGGCAGCGCCAGCACGTTGACCGGGACGCCGACGGCCTCCACCAGGCGGGAGATGTCGTCGAGGCTGGTCAGCCCGGGGGCATAGACGACTTCGGCGCCCGCGTCTCGGTAGGCGCGGAGCCGGGCGATCGTGTCGTCGAGGTCGCCGGCGCCGTAGAGGTGGTTCTCGGCCCGGGCGGTCAGCACCAGCCCCGAGTCGCGGGCGACGTCGGCGGCGGCCGCCACCCGGGCCGCGGCCACGTCCTCGGGGTCGATCGCCCGGGTGGCCGGGTCGTAGTCCTCGATCGACAGGCCGGCGGCCCGGGTCCCGGCCAGCAGGCCGACCGTCTCGGCCACGCCCGCCGGCGAGTCGGCGAAGCACCTTTCGGCGTCGACGTTGAGCGGCACGTCGACCGCAGCGGACAGCGCGCCGGCGTGGACGACCAGCTCGTCGCGGGTCACCTGCTGGTCCTTGCGGCCGAGGCTGGCGGCGTGGCCGCCGCTGGTCGTGGCCAGGGCCGGGAACCCGAGCCGGGCGAGTAGGTGGGCGGAGCCGACGTCCCAGGGGTTGGGCATGACGAAGGTCCCGTCGCGATGGAGGTCCCGGAAGCGGGCGCGCAGGTCAGGCGGCATCGAGGTGCACTCCGATCTCGGTGAGCAGGCCCGCCCGGCCCCGGGCGGTGAGCCGCAGCTCGCGCGGGCGGGTCGGGTGGCGGGTGAGCCAGCGATCGTCGAGCAGGCGGGCAAGGAGCCGGCGCCCGAGCGGCCCGCCCAGGTGCGGGCGGCGCTGCGACCAATCGAGGCACGTGCGGACCGGGTCGCCGTCGCCGTCGTCGTCCACGCCGAGACGGGCCAGGACCGCGGCACCCTCGGGCGTGACGCGGTCGCCGCCGCCGATCAGTCGGTCGCACAGCCCGACGCCCAGCTCGCCGGCCAGGTGGTCGTAGCACGAGCGGGCGAACGCCAGCCCGGCGGGCACCCGCGGCAGCGGCACCGGCCCGGTCGGCGGGAGCGGGACGGCGGCGAGCGCCTCGACCACGCCGGCGACCGCCGGTCCCGCCAGCCGGGCGTAGCGGTGCCGGCCCTGGGCTTGCACGACGACGAGGCCGGCGTCGACCAGCCGCCCGACGTGCTCGCTCGCCGTCGAGGGGGCCACCCCGGCGTGGCGGGCCAGCTCGGTTGTGGTGTGGGCGGTGCCGCCCATCAGGGCGCACACGATGGCCGCCCGGGTGTCGGAGGCCAGGGCCGCCGCCACGGTCGCCACGCTGTGGGCATCCATGCCCGGCACCGTAGGTCGCCCACCCTTCGGCGCGTGCCGAAGTATCGCGGCCGTACGGTCGCCGGCGATGGACGACGTGCTGACCCACGACGACGCGTCGGTGACGCCGCCGGGCACCACGGGGCTGCGGGCGGCGATGGCGAGGTTCTCGGACGGCGCTGACCACCGCCGCCGGCGGGCGGTGGCGGAGCGCCGCCTGGCGGCGATCGACCCGGCGTGCCTGCGGACCCGCGCCGGCGAGCTGGCCGCCGTGATCCTGGCGCCCGCAGACCCGGTCGACCTCATGGCGATGGTCGCCCGCCCGATCCCCCTCACCGCCCTGGCGGAGGCCCTGGGCGCCACCGACGCGCCCGCGGCGGCGGCCGCGGCCCGCCGCCTGGCCCTGGCCCTCGCCCCGCCCGAGGGATGGCCGGCGAGCGACCCGCTCCGCCCGGCCGCAGATCTGGCCCGGCTCCTCGGCCTGCCGGCCGACGCCCACGGCGACGACGTGGCGAACTCGGTGGCCCTGTGCTTCCAGGCCACGGACGCCATCGCGGGCCTGATCGGCCTGGCCGTGCTCGCCGCCCGCGACGATGCCGGCGCCGCCGTGGACGGGGTGCTCGCCGACGGCGGACCGGTGGTGCGGACGTCGCGGTGGGCGCGACGGGACCTGCACCTGCCGTCGGGGACGGTGCCCGCGGGCCACGAGATCGTCGTGCCGCTGGCGGCGGCCGGGTTGCCGTTCGGGGCCGGGCCGCACCGCTGCCCCGGCGCCGAGCACGCCCGGGCGCTGGCGTGCGGCGTTGTGGAGGCGGTGCTCACATCGGGACGACGGCCGGCGCCCCGGGAGATCACCTACGAGGCGCGCGTCAACCTGCGCATCCCCGCCCGCCTGATCCTCACGCGCTGAGCCGGCGCATCCGGTCGAGGGCGTCCCAGACATCGACGAACCGGGTGGCAACCGGGGCGGGGCCGAGGCGCAGGCGGTCCGGCGCCCGGAAGTCGGTGACCACCCCTACCGTCAGGAGGTCGGCGCAGATGCGGTCGGCCTCGGGGTGGCACAGGGCCACGTGCGACCCGCGCCGGGCCGGGTCCCGGGGGCTGGCGACCTCGTAGCCCCGCGGCGCCAGCCAGGCGTCGGCGAGGTCCACGGCCAGCGACGTGAGCGACATGCCCTTGGCCCGCAGCCGGTCGATCCCGGCGTCGGCGAGCAGGCCCACCCCCTCCTCGACGCACGCCAGCGCCAGCACCGACGGCGTCCCCGTCAGCCACGACCCGACGCCGGCCGCCGGGTCGTACCGCGGACCCATGCCGAACTGGTCGACCCGGCCGAACCAGCCCCAGATCGGCTGGCGCAGCTCGCTCTGCAGCTCGCGCCGCACGTACGTGAACGCCGGCGCCCCCGGCCCGCCGTTGAGGTACTTGTACGTGCACCCCACCGCCAGGTCGGCGCCCGCGCCCGTGACGTCGATCGGCACCGATCCGGCCGCGTGCGACAGGTCCCACAGCGCCAGCGCCCCGTGGTCGTGGGCCAGCCGCGTCAGCTCCGCCATGTCGGCCAGGGCGGCCGACCGGTAGGCCACGTGCGAGAGGCACAGCACGGCCGCGCCCGCCAGGGCAGGGGCGAGGGCGCCGGGGTCGGGTCCGTGCACCGGGTCGCTCGCCACCTCCCGGTACTCCAGGCCGTGCCGGGCGGCCAGGCCCTCCAGCACGTAGCGGTCGGTCGGGAAGTTGTCGTCGTCGGTCACGACGGCCCGGGCGCCCGGCCGGGCGGCGACGGCCGCGGCCGCCGCCTTGTACAGGTTCACCGTGGTCGAGTCGCCGACCACCACCTCGCCGGGTCGGGCGCCGACCAGGTGGACAGCGATGGCGTCTCCGACCCGGGCGGGCAGGTCGATCCAGCTGTCCCACGACCGGACCAGGCCCTCCCCCCACTCGCCGTCGACCACCGCCGCCAGCCGCCGGCGGGCCCGGTGCGTCAGCCGGCCGAGCGAGTTGCCGTCGAGGTAGAGGAGGTCGGGGTCCACGACGACCGACGCCGCCACCAGCGGGCCGAGCGGGTCGGCGGCGTCGAGGGCCTCGGTGGTGGCGCGGTCGGTGGCGATGCCCTCAGGTCAGCAGCAGGAACCCGCCGAGCGCCAGCGCGCCCAGCGTCGCCAGCCAGAAGAGGCCGACCCACACCGACGTGTGCAGGTGGGTCAGGTGGGCCAGCTGGGCGGCGTCGGAGTAGCGGCCCTCGTGGTGGCGCCGCTGCCGCCACAGCTCCACGACCGGCCGCACGGCGCCGAGCAGCAGGAACCACGTCACGGCGTACCCGAACCCGGCCTGGACGTCCGGCGAGGCGTACAGGGACACCCCGACCACCGCGACGCCCGCCACCACCAGCACGAGGGCGCCGTAGGCGTTACGGATCATGACCAGCATCCCGGTGAGCACCGCCGCCGCGCCCCACAGCATCACCGTCACCTGGTCGGCGGCGAGCAGCGCCACCCCGGCCAGACCGACCAGCGACGGGCTGAGGTAGCCGGCGGCGGCGGTGACGACCATGCCGGGCCCCGACGGTCGCCCGACCGACAGGGTCAGGCCCGACGTGTCGGAGTGGAGGCGGATGCCCGTCAGCCGCCGTCCGGTCAGGAGGGCGGCCACCGCGTGCCCGCCCTCGTGGACGATGGTCACAAGATTGCGGGACCATCGCCACACGCCGTCCAACAGGACCGCGGCCAGCGCCGCCACGCCGGTCGCCACCACCAGCCACGAGGACGGCTCGAGCTGGTCGATCGTGATCGCTCCCCAGGGCACGGCCCCACCTTGGCACGTAGGTTCCATGCGTTGGACGCACAGCCGCTCGACCCGGTCATGCTCACCACGTTCGTCTCGGTCGCCGACCTCGGGTCCTCCACCGCGGCCGCCCGCACCCTCGGCTACACGCCGTCGGCGATCACCCGGCAGGTGGCGGGCCTCGAGCGGGCGTGCGGGGTCGTGCACAGATGTGCACACGAGCCATGCGTACACCGCATGGTCACTCCGAGGTCGGGCCGGTGAAGCGGGGGTCCCGCTTGTCGCGGTGCGAGGCGAGTCCCTCGGCAGCGTCGGGCCCGCCGAAGCCGAGGAACTCGTAGGCCAGCGACGCGTCGAGGATCGCGGCCTGCGACCGGTACCAGTGGTTGAGGGTCTGCTTGGTCCAGCGGATCGCCGACTGCGCCCCGGACGCCAGCTGCACCGCCACCTCCAGCGCCCGCTCCTGCACGACCTCGTCGTCGACGCACAGCGACACGAGGCCGATGCGCTCGGCCTCCTCGCCCGTCAGCGGGTCGCAGGTGAGCAGGTAGTACTTGGCCTTGGCCATGCCGCACAGCAGCGGCCAGCAGATCGCGGCGTGGTCGCCGGCGGCGACGCCCAGGCGGGTGTGACCGTCGATGATCCGGGCGGTGCGCCCGACGACCGACACGTCGGCCAGGATCCCCACCACGAGCCCCGCGCCCACCGCGGGGCCGTGCATGGCGGACACGATCGGCTTGGCGCAATTGATGACGTTGAACACGAGGTCCCGGGCCTCGCGCATGACCCTTAGCCGCGCCGCGTGGTCGCCGATCATCGAGTCGAGCAGCTCGAAGCTGCCGCCCGCCGAGAACGCCCGGCCCGCGCCCCGGATCAGCGCGACCCGGGTGTCCGGGTCCCGGTCGACGGCCAGCCACACGTCGGCCAGCTCGCGGTGCACGTCGTGGTCGACGGCGTTGAGCCCGGGCCCGTCGAGCGTGACGCGGAGCACGCCGTCGCTCGGGCGGTCGAACCTCAGGTGCGGGAACGGGGCGTAGCGATCGGCGGTGTCCACGGGTCCTCCTCGGTCGGGCGGCGCCCAGCCTGTCGTCGGGGCCCGCGGTGTGCCACCGTGGTCCGGTGACGACAGGCACTGTTCTCCTGACCGGCGGCGCCGGCTACATCGGCAGCCACACGGCCATCGAGCTTCTCACCGCGGGCTGGGACGTCGTCGTGGTCGACGACCACTCGAACTCCAGCACGGTCGCGCTCGACCGCGTGCGGGAGGTGGCGCCCCATGTGGGCAGCACCGGCTCGCTGTCCCAGCACCGGTTGGACATCGCCGACACCGACGCCATCGCGTCGATCCTGGCGGTCGAGAACATCGACGCGGTGGTCCACTTCGCCGGGCTCAAGGCGGTGGGCGAGTCGGTGGCCGAGCCGCTGCGCTACTACACCGTGAACGTCGCCGGGACTGCCTCGCTGCTGCGGGCGATGGACCGCACCGGCGTGCGGCGGCTGGTGTTCTCGTCCTCGGCCACGGTCTACGGCGAGCCGGACGACATCCCGGTGGCGGAGGAGGCGCCGCGCCACGCGACCAATCCCTACGGGCGCACCAAGCTGATGATCGAGGACATGCTCTTCGACCTGGCCGCGAGCGACGACCGCTGGCACGTCCTCACCCTGCGCTACTTCAACCCGGTGGGCGCCCACCGTAGCGGGCGGCTGGGCGAGGACCCGGCCGGCATCCCCAACAACCTCATGCCGTACGTGATGCAGGTGGCGGCCGGCCGGCACCCGTTCGTGCGGGTGTTCGGCGACGACTACCCGACCCGGGACGGCACGGGCATCCGGGACTACCTGCACGTGGTCGACCTGGCGCTCGGGCACCTGGCGGCACTGGAGAAGCTGCCGGAGGTGACCGGCTGCGTGCCGGTCAACCTCGGCACCGGCACCGGGCACACCGTGTTGGAGGTGATCGCGGCCGCGTCGGCCGCGGTGGGCCGGGACCTGCCCTACAAGGTCGTCGAGCGCCGGCCGGGCGACATCGCCGCCATCTGGGCCGAGGTCGATGTGGCCCGGTCCCTGCTGGGCTGGCGGGCCACCAGGTCGCTGGAGGAGATGGCCGCCGATCACTGGCGTTGGCAGTCGCAGAACCCGGGCGGCTACGCGGGGTAGGGCAGTCTGGCGTTCGTTCGTGGCGGATTCCGACACGAACGAACGCCAGAGTCAGCCCGTCTTGCAGATCAGGGCGATCACGGCGTCGAGCAGCTCGTCGCGTGACGGCGACCCCTCCGCGCCGCGGCTGAGGACGATGCCTGCCTCGGTGAGGGCGCCGAACAGCGCCACCGCCAGGGCGGGGCTGGCCGGCAGGCGCAGGTAACCGTCGCGGTCGAGGGCGGCCAGGCCGAACTGCAGGCTGGCGAGGCCGATGCCGGCGTCGATGCCGTGCCACTCGGCCGAGCCGAGGACCGCGGG
Source organism: Acidimicrobiales bacterium (assembly GCA_035649475.1). Taxonomy (GTDB): domain Bacteria; phylum Actinomycetota; class Acidimicrobiia; order Acidimicrobiales; family VFJN01; genus ZC4RG19. Next base: position 9,381 of record DASRJM010000200.1, on the reverse strand, counting down.
GGCGTCGACGACCGCGATCTGGTGGTAGTCGGGCCGGACCATGAAGTCGAGCAGGGCCCCGCACCCCGCGACGAAGGCGTCGAACGACGTGGCCTGGGACCGGGCGACGCGGGTGACGGTGTCGTTCATGTCGTGCTCGAGCCGCACGAACACGGCCCGGAACAGCGCCGTCTTGTCGGCGAAGTGGTGGTAGAGCGCGCCCCGGGTCACGCCGGCCGCCTCGACCACCGTGGTCGTGGACGTGGCCGCGAAGCCGTGGGCGGTGAACAGGCCGTGGGCGGCCGCCAGGATCGCCTCCCGGGTCTGCCCCGCCTCGTCGGCGGTTCGTCTCACGCGCTGCTCATCCTGCCTCTTGACGTGTGCAATGGGATGTTTAACATACATGCCGTCTGTATGTATGTTCGAGGCGGAGACGAAGACATGGCACAGGTGACGGGCAATGGGCAGCAGCGCGGCGAGGTCGTGGTGATCGGCGGGGCGGTGTGCGGCCTGTCCGTCGCCATGCTGCTGGCGAAGGACGGCTGGCGGGTGCGGGTGCTGGAGCGCGATCCGGCCCCGCCCCCGTCCGACCCGGACGGCTGCTGGGAGAGCTGGGACCGCCGCGGCGTGGGCCAGTTCCGGCTGCTGCACTCCTACCTGCCCCGCTGGCGCCAGGAGGTGGAGGCCGAGCTGCCCGAGGTGGCCGCGGCCATGGACGACGCCGGTGCGCTGCGGACCAACAGCATCGCCAGCGCCCCCGAGCAGCTCACCGGCGGGCCCCGGCCCGACGACGGCCGCTTCGAGTTGCTCACGGCCCGGCGCCCGGTGATGGAGTCGGTCCTGTCCCGGGTGGCGTCCGCCATGCCCGGCGTCACGATCGAGCGCGGCGCGGCCGTCACCGGGCTGCTGGTCGCGGACCGCCCGGCGCTGCCCGGCGTCCCCCACGTGATCGGCGTGGCCACCGACGACGGGCGCCGGCTGGCGGCGGACCTGGTCGTCGACGCCGGCGGCCGCCGCTCGCCGCTGCCGCGGTGGCTGGCCGAGGTCGGCGCGCGCCCGCCGGCCGAGGAGCGCGAGGACAGCGGTTTCCGCTACTACTCCCGGCACTTCCGCTCGCCCGACGGCTCGGTGCCGCCGATGTTCGGGCCACCGCTGGTGCCCCACGACTCGGTGTCGCTGGCCACGCTGCCGACGGACAACGGGACGTGGGGCCTCGCGATCGTGACCAGCATGGCCGACGACGCCCTTCGGCCCCTCCGGCGGCCGGACGTATGGGCCCGGACCGTCGGCAAGTACCCCCTGGCGGCCCACTGGCTGGAGGGTGAGCCGATCTCGGACGTCGATGTGTTCAGCCGGATCGAGGACCGCCACCGCCGCTACTGGGTCGACGGCGCGCCCGTCGCCACCGGCGTCGTGGCCGTGGGCGACGCGTGGGCATGCACGAACCCGTCGGTCGGTCGGGGCGTGTCCATCGGCCTGGTGCACGCGATCGCCCTGCGGGACGTGCTGCGCGCCGTGCCGGTCGATGACGCCGTGGGCCTGGCCCGCCGGTGGGACGAGGCCACGCTCGAGACCGTCGAGCCGCTGTTCCGGGACACGCTGTCCTTCGACCGCCACCGGCTGGCGGAGATCGACGCCCAGATCGCCGGCGTCCCGTACGAGACCGACGACCCGGCGTGGCACCGGCAGGAGGCGCTGCGACGGGGAGCGGCGCTCGACCCGGACCTGCTGCGGGGCTACGCCGCCGTGCGCTGCCTGCTCGACCGGCCGTGCGAGGTGTGGAGCCAGCCCGGCATCGCCGCCAAGGCCGCCGCCATCGGCGACCCTCCTCCGGCGCCGGGCCCGAGCCGCGAGGAGCTCCTGGCGATCGTCGCCGCCTGACCCGGCCCCGCCCGCCCGGGGGCCGGGCGCGGAACGGGCCGGCCGCACATCCCCGGCGGCCGGCCCGTCTCCCCGCTGGCTGCCCGGTTAGCTGGCGGCCAGGGCGTCCCAGAAGAACGGGAAGGTGAAGAAGGCCAGCCCGGCCGAGACCAGGCTCACCTTGCCCCAGGCGTAGCCGACGGCGCCCAGCGCGAACAGCACGAGGGCTGCCGCGAAGAAGATCATGCGCAACGTCGGGTCGAGTGCGCTCACCGCAAGGATCATCTGAAGGGTCCTTTCCCCCAGTGACGAAAGTGAGCCACGTCTACCCCGGACGCGCGCCCCTGAGTCACCCCGCCGGGCTAGACCTCAGGGCGCGGTCGTGCCGCCGACCTGCATGGCCGGCAGGCCGAGCTTGCGATGGTCCCACGACCTCACTCGGTCCACCTCGAGCCGGACCGCGATCCGCTTGCGCAGCATGGCCTCGACCATCGGCTTGGCATCGTCGGTGAAGGGCCCGGTGTAGCGCTCCCACACGTTGACGCCGATCTCCCACAGCGCATCCGCGTCCTCGACGATGACGCCCCGGCCGTCGAACGACACGCCGCGCAGGGTGTCGTAGGTCTCGCCGTCCTCGATCATGCAGGTGAGGCGCGGGTCCCGGCGCAGGTTCACCGCCTTCTGCGAGGCGGCCTTGGTCTCGAACCAGATGTGGCCGTCGATCACCGCGTACCACATGGCCACCAGGTGCGGCAGTCCTGTCGGGCCGACGGTCGCCATGGTGGCCGTGCGGCTGCGCTCCACGAAGGCGGCGACCTCGTCGTCGGACATGGTGATCTGCGCGCGCTGGTTCCCGGCCATGGCCCGGATCATGGAGTCGCGGCGGCGTCCGGCGCAACCGCGAGCACGTCCGGCCCCAGCTCGGCCAGTGTCCGGTGCCCCGACAGCGCCATCGTCACGTCCAGCTCGCCGAGCAGGCAGCGCAGCACGTGCTCGACGCCGGCCTGGCCGCCGAGGCCCAGGCCGTAGACGTAGGGCCGGCCGTAGAGCACCGCCGCGGCCCCGAGGCACATGGCCTTGACCACGTCGGCGCCGGTCCGCACGCCCGAGTCGACCAGCACGGGCACGGCCCCGCCGACCGCGTCGAGCACGCCCGGCAGAGCGTCGAGCGCGGCGATGGCCCCGTCGACCTGGCGGCCTCCGTGGTTCGACACGACGACGCCGTCGACTCCGGCGTCGACCGCCGACCGCCCGTCGTCCGGGTGGAGCACGCCCTTCAGCACGATCGGCAGCGCGGTCCGCTCCCGCAGCCAGGCCAGGTCGGCCCACGTGAGCCGCGGGTTGCCGAAGATGCCCGCCCACCGGAACACCCGGTCGCCGAGCGGCGCGTCCTCGTTCAGCGGGGCGTTGAACGCCGGGTCGGTCAGGTAGTTGGCGATGCCGGTGCCCTGGAGGAACGGCAGGTAAGCCGCGTTCAGGTCGGTGGGCCGCCAGCCCATCATGAACGTGTCGAGGGTGACCACGATCGCCGCGAAGCCGGCCGCCTCGGCCCGTGTCACCAGCGACGAGGCCACCTCCTGCTCGGCCGGCCAGTACAGCTGGTACCAGCGCGGTGCCTCGCCGGACGCGGCCGCCACGTCCTCGATCGAGTGGGCGGCCGCCGTCGAGTGGATGAACGTGAGGCCCTGGGCCGCCGCGGCCCGGGCGGAGGCCAGCTCGCCGTCGGGGTGGGCGATGGTCTGGACCCCGATCGGGGCCAGCAGCACCGGCGCGGGCATCGTCACCCCGAGCACGGTCGTCGACACGTCGCGCTCGGCCACGTCCCGCAACATGCGGGGCACGATCCGCCACCGGTCGAACGCCCGCCGGTTGGCCATCGCGGTGGCGCCGCTGCCCGCGCTGCCGGCGACATACCCGAACGCCTCGGGCGTCATCACGTCCCGGGCCGCGTCCTCCAGGCGGCTGAGGTCGGTCGTGAACGGCGGGCGCTCCCCCGCCGTGCCCCGCAGGTAGATCTCGTTCTGGTAGTTGGCGAACGACATGGCGGGCAGTGTCCCACCTGAGCGGTCAGGCGTCCTGGGCGACGTGGCTCCCGGTCCCGACGGCGACGGGCCCGCCGTCCTCCGCCGGCTCGAGTCCTCGACCACCCGCGTCACACCGGCCGCCAGCACCAGCACGCCCAGCATCTGCCCGGCGTGAGCAGCCGTTGGGGGACATCGTCGGCATCGTGGGCGGAGTTGAACAAGGTGGAGGCCCGCTCGCCCTCGGCCGGGTCACGCGGCACGGCCCGCCCCCGCCGCCGTCCCGGTCTGAACCGCAGCTGCGTGGTCATGGGTGGAACCTGGCGGCCCCGGGCCGGTGGGATGATGGGGGCATGAAGCGCACCATCACAGGTCAGGCCACCAACCGACGCATGACGCTGGGCGACCTCCGCAGGTTCCTCGCGTCCATCGAGAACGTGCCCGATGAGGCCTACATCAAGGGACGGGTCGCCTTCGGTCGCCACCTCCGATCGGTGACGGTCGAGGAGGACGACGTCGGCTTCGGGGACTACGTCCGGGAGATCACACCCGACGACCCCGACACGAAACCGGCGCGGGCGAAAGCCGGCTAGGGACGTCCCTACGCGGCGTCGGCGCCGACGCTGCGCCGCAGGAGCTCCAGGCCCCGGCCCCGCATCGGGCCGATGCTGCCCACCGGCAGCCTCAGCCGCCGCGAGATCTCGGCGTAGCTCAGGCCCTCGTCCGACAGCAGCAGCCGCAGCAGCACCCGGTAGCGATCGGGCAGGTTCTCGACGGCCCTCTCGAGGGCCTCGACGCTCTCGCGCTCCAGCACGGCGGCGTCGGCCGCCACCGCGGTGCCGACGGCCTCGACGTCGTGGGCGCCGTCGTCCAGCGGCAGGCGCGCGGCCCGCACCGAGATGCGGATGCTCTCGCGGCGGGCCGTTGTGGCCAGCCACCCGGGCAGCCGCTCCGGGTCGCGGATGGCGGACACGTGCTGGAACAGACGCATCCAGGTCACCTGGGCGACGTCTGCCGCGTCGCGCTCGTTCAGCCCTGTCCGCCGGGCGGCCCGCACGACCAGCCGGCCGTAGCGCGTGTGCAGCTCGCTCCACGCCTCCTGGCTCCCGGCCGCCGCCCACCGCAGCAGGTCGCCGTTCGAGGGCTCACCGCCTCGGACGGCGGTCGTGGTGCAGGCGGTCGTGGTGCAGGGATTGCACGTCGTGGGTGCGCTCATGGTTGCCCGCCTCGTTCCGTCGCCTCGCTTACCTGGTCACGACGATGACGGAACCGCCTTGCCCGGACGTTGCTGGCACCTTTCCCGGGGGGCGAAAACCCCGGGACGGACGTAATGTATGGACGTTGCTCCGTTGAGTGGCGGCAGTGTGACGGGAGCGTGAGTGGACATCCGCACACTCGGGCCCTTCGAGGTCCTGGACGCAGGCGAGCCGGTGACGGTGCCGCGCGGCAGGCAGCGGGCCGTCCTCGCCCTGCTCGCGAGCCGCGCCGGCCGGGTCGTGCCCGCCGACCGCCTGGCCGACGACCTGTGGGACGGCGACCCGCCCCACGCGGCCTCGTCGGTGCTCTACAGCTACGTGTCCAAGCTGCGCCGCGCCCTGGGCGGCCGCGACTGCCCCCTGGTGACCCGGGCGCCGGGCTACGTGCTGGACGTGCCGCCCACCGACGTCGACGCCCACCGGTTCGAGGCCCTGGTCGGAGAGGTCGAGCACACGCCCGACGCCGCGCCGGCCTGGGTGTCGGCCCGGCTGTCGGAGGCGCTGGCCCTGTGGCGGGGCCCGGCGCTGGCCGACTTCGCCGGCGCCCGCTGGGCCGACGACGAGGCCGCCCGGCTCGACGAGGTCCGGCTCCAGGCCCTCGAGCGCCGCCTCGACGCCGAGCTGGCCCTCGGGCACCACAAGGCGGTGGTCGCCGAGGTCGAGCCCCTTGTCGCGGCCTACCCGCTGCGGGAGCGGCTGTGCGGCCAGCTGATGCTCGGCCTCTACCGGTCCGGCCGCCAGGCAGAGGCCCTGCGGGCGTTCTCCCGCCTCCGCGACCACCTGGGCGAGGAGCTGGGCATCGTCCCCAGCCCGGACCTCGTCCGCCTGGAGGCGGCGATCCTCCAGCAGCACGCGGGCCTGGAGCCGCCGGGCCGAGAACTGCCCGCGGGCGTGGTGACGTTCCTGCTCACCGACGTCGCGGGGTCGACCGCACTGTGGGAGTCCGACCCCGACGGCATGGCCGTGGCCCTGGCCCGCCACGACGAGATCGTCGGCCACGCCGTCCGGGAGGCCGGCGGCACGCTGCTGAAGTCCAAGGGCGAGGGGGACAGCACGTTCTCGGTCTTCCTCAGGGCCAGCGACGCGGTGGCCGCCGCCGACCGGCTCCAGCACGACCTGGCCGCAACCGCCTGGCCGGCCGGCCTGGACCTGCGGGTCCGGGCCGCGGTCCACACGGGCGAGCCGCTGATGCGGGACGGCGACTACTACGGCCCGGCCGTGAACCGGGCGGCCCGCCTGCGGGCGGTGGCCACGGCCGGGCAGGTGGTGGTGTCCCGGTCGACGGCCGAGCTGGTGGCCGACCACCTCACGGACGGCCTGGTGCTGGCGGAGGTGGGCGACAGGCCGCTCGCCGGCATGGCCCGGCCCGAGCGGATCTACGTGCTGGACCCGCCCGGCGCCGCGTCCGCGGCCTCGGCGCCCGCCCCACCCGGCGACCGGCCGCCGCTGCCGGCGCTGGTGGCCCGGTCCCGGGGCGACGACTTCGTCGGGCGCCGGGACGAGCTGGCGGCCCTGGAGGCGGCCTGGTCCCGGGCCCGCAGCGGCGAGCGCACGGTGGCGCTGGTGGCCGGCGAGGCCGGGGTGGGGAAGACCAGCCTCGTGTCCAGGCTGGCGGACGCCGCCCACGCCGAGGGGGCGCTGGTGCTCGCCGGCCACTGCGACGAGGGCTACGGCGCCCCCTACCGGCCCTTCGTCGAGGCCCTCGCCCCGCTCCTGGCCTACGGGCCCGCGGTCGCCGCCCTCGACCGGCTGGGCGACCTCGGCCCCGAGCTGGGCCCGCTCGTCCCCGACGCGTCGGGGCGGCTGCCGAGCCGGGACGCAGCGCTCGACGCCGACCCGGGCACGGCCCGCTACCGGCAGTTCGAGGCGGTGACGACCTGGCTGTCGCGGGTGTGCGCGACCGGCGAGGTCATGCTGATCCTCGACGACCTCCACTGGGCGGCGTCCCCGACTCTGCTGCTGGTCCGTCACCTCGTGCAGGCCGACCCGGCGCTGCGGCTGATGATCGTGGCGACGTACCGGGACACCGAGCTGACGGGCGGCGCGCCGTTCCCCGAGCTGCTGGCCGACCTGCACCGCGAGCAGGGCATCCACAGGCTGGAGCTGGCGGGGCTCGGTGAGGGCGAGATCGTCGAACTGATGGCCACCGCGGGCGGCGGCACCCCCGACCCGTTGTGGCCGACCGCCGAGACCGTCCTGCGCCTGACCGGGGGCAACCCGTTCTTCGTGCGGGAGCTCCTGCTCAACCTGGCCGAGTCGGGTGCCCGGGTGGCGGCGGGGTCCGACGGCGGCGGCGCCGGGGTGCCGGCCGAGGTCCCCGCGGGCATCCGGGAGACGGTCGGCCGGCGGCTGTGGCGGCTCGACCGTGGCACCCGCCAGGTCCTCGAGGTGGCGGCCGTCCTCGGCCTCGCGTTCGACGGCGAGGTGGTGGCGCAGGCGTCCGGGCCTGCCGGCGACCGCCGGGGTGCGCTCGATGCGCTCGACGAGGCCGAGCGGGCCCGCCTGGTCGTGCGGGCCCCGGAGGGCGGCTACCGGTTCGCCCACGCCATCGTCCGCGACACGATCTACGCCGGGCTCGGCACCGGCCGGCGCCTCGGCATGCACGCGGCGGTGGCCCGGGTCCTGGAGGCGGCGGGGCCGGCCGCAGACCTGACCCAGCTGTCGTACCACTGGTGGGCCGCACTGCCGCTCGGCACCGGCGCAGCCGAGGCCGAGTCGTACGCCCGCCGGGCCGGCGACCGGGCAATGGCCCTGCTCGCCTACGAGGAGGCCGCCACCCACTACCAGCGGGCCGTCGACGCCCACGAGCGTGCACACCCCGACCCCGATCCCGACCTGTGCGACCTGCTCCTGGCCCTCGGCGCGGCGCACGCCGCCGCGGGCCGGGTCCCCGACGCCGGCCGGGCCTTCGACCGGGTGGCGGCGCTGGCCCGGGACCTGGGCCTCCCCGACTACCTGGCCCGGGCCGCGCTCGGGTTCGAGGGCGAGCTGGTCACCGGGGGCGATGTCTGGGAGGAGCGCCGGGCCCTGCTGGAGGAGGCCCGGGACGCGCTGGGCGACTGCGTGTCGCCGCTGCGGATCCGGGTCACCGCCAAGCTGGCCGACGTGCTGGCCGGGCTGGAGCCGGGGCCGCGGGTGGCGGCGCTCAGCCGCGAGGTGCTGCGCACTGCCGTGCAGCTCGGCAACGAGGCCGGGCTGGCTGCCGCGCTGCACGCCCGCCACCAGGCGCTGGCGTTGCCGGCGCACGCCGCCGAGCGGGCCGAGCTGGCCCGCCGGGTCGTCGAGCGCAGCGAGTCGGCCGGCGCCACCACCTGGGCGATGATCGGGCGGCTGGCCCGGCTGGCCGACCTGGTCGAGCTGGGCGACATGGTGCGCTTCGACGCCGAGTTCGCCGACTACGCCGGCGCCGCCCGAGAGCTGCGGCGTCCCCACGACCTGTGGCGCTCCGCGGTCATGCGAGCCATGCGGGCGCTGTTCGACGGCCGCCTCGACGAGGGCGCGGCGCTGGCCGACGAGGCGGCCGAGCTCGGCGATCGGCTCCAGCAGCCCGGCGCCCCGCTGGCCCACGCGGTCCAGGTGTTCTCGGTGTGGTGGCACCAGGGCCGGGCGGGCGAGCTGGCGGACGCGGCCCAGTCGTGGGCGCTGACCGCCCCGGCCGCGGCCACGTGGCGCGGCGCGGCGGCGCTGACCCGGGCCGAGGCCGGCGACGCGGGCGCGGCCCGTGACGAGCTGCTGCGGCTCACCGCCCAGCGCTGCGTCGCCGTCCCCCGGGACAACATGTGGCTCGCCACGCTCGCGTTCGCGGCCGAGGCGTCGTGGCTGGCCGGCGACGCCGAGGTCGGCGCCCGGCTGCAGCCGCTGCTCGCCCCCCTGGCCGGGGCGAACGTGACCGTCGGGGCGGCCGTCGCCTTCGGCGCGGCCGGGCGGTCGGCCGGCCTCGCGGCGGCCGCCGCCGGGGATCTCGACGCCGCGGTCGGCCTGCTGGACAGCGCGGTGGCCGCCAACCGGCGCATGGGCAGCCCGCTGTGGGAGGCGACCGCCCAGCGCGACCTGGCCGAGGTCCTCCGCCGCCGGGCCGCCTCCGGCGACGGCGAGCGCTCGGCCGAGCTGGCCGCATCCGCCGGGGAGACCGCCCGGCGCCTGGGCGCCCACCGCCTGACCCGGCCGGCGGGCTCGCCCGCGCTGGCGAGCCCCTAGCGCGGCACGCGCTGGCGTCAGAGCGGTTCGGAACGTAGCCTCCGCCTCCGATGTCTGACGCGCGCCCG
>DASRJM010000199.1:0-16763 GCA_035649475.1 Acidimicrobiales bacterium | reverse complement strand
ACCACCGCCACCACGCCGGCCGCAGTCAGGACGGCGGCGGCGCGCCCCCAGCTCCGCACCGGCAGGCCCCACGCGGAACGGGCTACCGACACCGCGCCCACCGCCAGCAGCACCGGCACGAACAGCGCCACCCGCAGGTCCGTCCCGCCCGCGAGCGCGCCGACCGCCACGGCCACGGGGAGGCACCACACCTCCCCGCACAGCACCGCCCACGTCAGCACCAGGAACAGCAGGAAGGGCAGCACCACGATGGCCGGGTAGGCCGGCTCGATCAGCGCCGCGGTTCCCATGACCCAGCACAGGACCGTCACCAGCGCCATCGCCAGTGCCGCCATCGTGGACCCGGCCACCCGGCGCGTGACGGTGAAGATCCCCGCGATGGCCAGCGCGTTGATCAGCGCGGTGGCCGCCACCAGGCCCGCAGCACCGGCGACGCGCACCGGGACCGCCAGCACGTCGTAGAGCAGCGGTCCCGGGTGGTACACGTCGACGCCCAGCTGGGCGGAGGTATCGGCCCAGGGCCCGACCAGCGGCACGCCGCCGCCGGACGCTCCGGCGAGCACGTCCCGCGCCCGTACCGCAACGAGCGCCGACTCCCCCACCGGGACCCACCCGCCGGCAACGGCTCGGAACGCCGCAACGGCCACGGGGGTCAGCGCCGCGGCCAGCGACACCCGGGCCAGGATCAGGTTGCGGCGGGCGACCGGGCGGTGGGGCCGGGGGCTCGGCACCGGCGCCAGGGGCGCGACGGGATCCGGGACGCCGGCCGGCGCACGCTCGGCCACACGTGCCGCGATCCCCTGCTCCACCTCGCCCTCACGCTACTCGGGGGTAACCGCACGGGCTCAGGGCGTTCGCCACGCTCCGAGCTTGCCGACCGGCCCGTGCCCAGCCCCCAGCCGCCACCCCGCGGACGAGGCCAGGCCGGCATGCACGAACGCCTTGGCCGCCGCCAGCGCGCGGGGGACATCGGCGCCGGACGCCAGCCCGGCGGCGGTGGCGGCGCCGAACGTGCAGCCGGTGCCGTGGTCGTTGGAGGTGGCGATCCGGGGCGCCCGCAGCTCGGTGACCTCGTCGCCCGCGGCGTCGTAGACCACGTCCACGGCGTCGCCCGCGTCGTCGGCCAGGTGCCCGCCCTTGACCACCACCCAGCGAGGCCCGAGCTCGGTCAGCTGCCGGGCGGCGTCGCGGGCGTCGGCCACGGTCGCCACCGGGCGGCCGAGCAGGGCGGACGCCTCCCGGGTGTTGGGCGTGACGACGAGGGCCTGCGGGAACAGCGCATCGGTGTAGGCTCGCTCGGCCCCCGGGTCGAGCAGCCGGGCCCCGGTGGAGGACACGAGCACGGGGTCGACGACGAGCTGCGGCAGCCGTCCCCCGGCGGCCAGGTCGGCGACGGCTCGGACGATCTCCTCGGTGGCCAGCATCCCGGTCTTGACCGCGGCGACCGGCAGGTCGTCGAGCACCGCGTCCACCTGCGCCAGCAGGAACGCGACCGGCGGCACGTGGACCCCGGTGACCGTCACGGTGTTCTGGGCGGTGAGCGCGGTGATCGCGCTGGTCCCGTGGACCCCGAACGCGGCGAAGGTCAGCAGGTCTGCCTGGATGCCGGCGCCACCGCCGGAGTCGGAGCCGGCGATGGTCAGGGCCACGGGGGGCGTGTCGGTGCTCACGGCGGGGAACGTAGCGGGGCCAGCTCGGCCGCCACCGCCCGCACGACCGCCTCGGGGTCGCCGGCCCCCATCACCGCACCCATGAGCGCCACGCCGGCCGCCCCGGCCCGCACGCAGTCGCCCGCCCGCCCCGGCCCGACCCCGCCCAGCGCCAGCACCGCCAGCCCCGGCACCGCCCGGCACCCCGCAGCCAGCCCGTCCGGACCGAGCGCCGGCCCGTAGCCCGGCTTGGAGGTGGTGACGTACACCGGCGAGTAGGTGGCCCACGCCGCGCCGCGGGCCTCGGCCGCGCGCAGCTCGGCGATCGTGTGGCACGACCGCCCCACGGCGATCCCGGAGCGTTCGGGCCACGGGTCGGAGGCGGCCACGTGGACGCCGTCGGCGCCGACGCCGGCCGCGAGCTCGACGTCGCCGGCGATCCAGAGCGCGGCGCCCGCGTCCGCGGTCAGGGACCGCAGGTCCCGGGCGAGGCCGACACGGTCGGGGGCCGGGAGGTCCTTGTCCCGGAGCAGCACCGTCGGGGCGCCGCCGGCGAGGGCGGCGGCGACCGTGGCCCGGAGGGGCCGGCCGGCGGAGGCGGCCTGCGCCCGGTCCGTCACGACCACGAGCATCACGACAGGTCGGCCCGGCCCTCGAACGTCGTCGACGCCTCCGCGTACAGCCGGCGGGGGATGCGGCCGGCCAGGCGGGCCAGCCGGCCCGCCTCCACCGCGTGGCGCATCGCCGTGGCCATCTGGACCGGGTTGCGGGCCCGGGTCACGGCCGTCGCCAGCAGGACCGCGTCGCAGCCGAGCTCCATGGCCTGCGCCGCGTCCGAGGCCGTGCCGATGCCGGCGTCGAGGACGATCGGCACCGTCGCCGACTCCAGGATGATGGCCAGGTTGTACGGGTTGCGGATCCCCATCCCGGACCCGATCGGGGCGCCCAGCGGCATCACCGCGGCCACGCCCGCGTCCTGGAGGCGGCGGGCCAGGATAGGGTCGTCGTTGCTGTAGGCCAGCACCACGAACCCGTCCTCCACCAGCTGCTCGGCCGCGTCCAGCAGCTCCACCGGGTCGGGGAGCAGCGTGCGCTCGTCGGCGACGACCTCCAGCTTCACCCACTCGGTCTCCAGCGCCTCCCGGCCCAGCTGCGCCGTGCGCACCGCGTCCCGGGCCGTGAAGCAGCCGGCCGTGTTCGGCAGCGGGCGGATCCCGGTGCGGTCCAGCACGTCGAACAGCGACCCCGGCGCCCGGGGGTCGACCCGGCGCAGCGCGACGGTGGTCAGCTCGGTGCCCGACGCCACCAGCGCCCGCTCCAGCTCCTCCATGTTCGGGGCCCCGCCGGTGCCGAGGATCAGGCGGGACCCGAACTGCTCGCCGGCGATGACCAGGGGATCGTCCATCGTCATCCTCCCTGCGCGATCGACAGGACCTCGACCCGCTCCCCCGCCGCCAGGGCCCGCTCGCCCCACGACCGGCGGGTGACCACCTCGCCGTCGACGGCCACCGCGATGCCCCGGGGCTCCAGGCCGAGCTGGGCCACGAGCGCCGCGACCGTCGTCCCGGCCGCCACGGCGTGCTCGTCGCCGTTGACCGTGACCCGCAGGTCGGCGGTCACGACCTGGCCTCCGCCGGGGCGAACCGCCGGGGATCGCACGGGACGACCTCGGCCGGCGCCGGCTCGCCCAGCACTGCGGCGGCGACGGCCGCGGCCGTGATCGGGGTGAGCAGGATGCCGTTGCGGTGGTGTCCCGTGGCCACGACCAGCCCGGGGACCGCGGACGGCCCCACCATGGGCAGGTCGTCGGGCGACCCCGGCCGCAGCCCGGTGCGCACCGCCACCAGCTCGGCGTCGTCGAGGCCGGGGACCAGCGCCAGCGCATCCCGCAGGATCTCGTAGGCACCGCCTGCGGTCGCCCGCCGGTCCCACCCCCGCTCCTCGACCGTCGCCCCGACCACGACCCGGCCGTCGTCCCGGGGCACGAGGTAGACACTGGAGCCCCGCACGAGCCCCCGCACCGTGCGGGACACCAGCGGGTCGGCGGGGTCCTGGCGCAGCGTGAGGATCTGGCCCTTGACCGGACGCACGGGCGGCCGGGCGGCGCCGGGCACCCCGTCGATCGACCCGCTGCGACAGCCGGCGGCGAGCACCACCGTCGCCGCGTCCAGCCGCTCCCCGCCCGCCAGCTCGACCCCGGACACCCCGTCGCCGGCCGCGAGGATGCTCGCGACCGTGCCGTCCACGAGCGAGGCCCCCGCCGACGACGCGGCCACCCGTAGGGCGGCGACGAGCGCCGGCGGGTCGACCGACCGCTCGCCTGCGGCCAGGAGCCCGGCCCGCGTGCCCGGAGCCAGCCCCGGCTCGAGGGCCCGGGCCTCCCGGCCCCGCAGCGGCGTGACGTCCAGGCCCATGACCCGGTGGCGGGCGGCCAGATCGTCGAGGGCCGCCCGGTCGTCGGCGTCGAGCGCCACCACCAGCGTCCCGTCGGACCGGTAGCCGATCGGCCGGCCGGCGGCCGACGCCACCTCGGCGGCGAAGTCCGGCCACTGCGCCCACGACGCCCGGTTCAGCGCCAGCAGCGGCTCCTCGCCCAGCCGGGCCTCGGTCACCGGGGCCAGCATCCCCGCGGCGACGTCCGAAGCCGCCGCCGCCGGGTCGGCGTCCACCACCGTGACCGCCGCGCCCCGTTGGGCGAGCCGCCACGCGGACGACAGGCCGATGACCCCGCCGCCGACCACCACGACCGCGCCTGCCGTCACCCGCGCTCACCGCCCAGGGCGTCGACGGCCTTGGTCACGGCCAGCATGAGGTCGTGGGTGGCGGTGTGGGGGTCGGGCGAGTCGATGACCGCGCCGATGACCGCCACGCCGTAGGCGCCGGCGGCCATGACCTCGTCGACCCGGGCCACGGTGATGCCGGCGATGGCGATGACCGGCACGTCGACCGCCTCCACCACGGCCCGCACGCCCTCGACCCCGATCGGGTCGGGCAGCCCCACCTTGGACGCGGTCGCGTACGCGGGCCCCACGCCGAGGTAGCTGGCGCCCTCGCCGACGAGCCGGCGGCCCGTCTCGGGATCGCGGGCGGTCCCCCCGACGAGGGCATCGGGACCCACCACCCGGCGGACCGCCCGGACCGGCAGGTCGTCGGCGCCCACGTGGACCCCGTCGGCCTCGACGGCCACCGCCAGGTCGGCCCGGTCGTTGACCAGGCAGGTGGCGCCCGCGGCCCGGCATCGCTCGGCGATGGCGTGGGCCAGCCGGAACCGGTCGCCGTCGTTGCCGGACTTGAGCCGGATCTGCAGTGTCGGGGCGCCGGCCTCGAGCGCGGCCTCGGCCACGATCAGCGAGTCGACCAGCACGTGGAGCCGGCCGAGCTGCCGGTCCGCGACGGCCCCGGCAGTCACGTCGAGCCCGGGGCCGCTGCCGGCACCGAGTCCGGCTCCCTCCGCACCGACGGCTCCTCCAGGTAGACCTGGCCGCCGCCGGCGGCGAACTCGGCCGACTTGGCCGCCATGCCCTCGGCCGCGTAGGCCCGGACCTGCTCGGTGATGGCCATCGAGCAGAACTTGGGACCGCACATCGAGCAGAAGTGGGCGGTCTTCGCAGGCTCTGCCGGCAGCGTCTCGTCGTGGTACGCCCGGGCCGTGTCCGGGTCGAGGGCCAGGTCGAACTGGTCCTGCCAGCGGAACTCGAAGCGGGCCTTGGACAGCGCGTCGTCCCACGCCTGGGCCTGCGGGTGCCCCTTGGCCAGGTCGGCGGCGTGGGCCGCGATCTTGTAGGCGATCACGCCCTGCTTGACGTCGTCGCGGTCGGGCAGGCCGAGGTGCTCCTTGGGGGTGACGTAGCAGAGCATGGCGGTGCCGAACCACCCGATCATCGCCGCGCCGATGGCGGAGGTGATGTGGTCGTACCCGGGCGCGACGTCGGTGGTGAGCGGGCCCAGGGTGTAGAAGGGTGCCTCGCCGCACAGCTCCTGCTGGAGCTCGACGTTCTCCTTGATCTTGTGCATGGGGACGTGCCCGGGCCCCTCGATCATCACCTGGACGTCGTGGCCCCACGCCACCCGGGTCAGCTCGCCGAGCGTCGCCAGCTCGGCCAGCTGGGCCTCGTCGTTGGCGTCGGCGATGGACCCCGGCCGCAGCCCGTCGCCCAGGCTGAAGGCCACGTCGTAGGCCGCGAAGATCTCGCACAGGTCGTCGAAGTGGCTGTAGAGGAAGTTCTCCTGGTGATGGGCCAGGCACCAGGCGGCGAGGATCGACCCGCCCCGGCTCACGATCCCGGTCACCCGGTCGACGGTGAGGGGCACGTAGCGGAGCCGCACGCCGGCGTGGACCGTCATGTAGTCGACGCCCTGCTCGGCCTGCTCGACCACCGTGTCCCGGAACACCTCCCAGCTGAGGTCCTCGGGCCGGCCGTCGACCTTCTCCAGCGCCTGGTAGATCGGCACGGTGCCGATGGGCACGGCACTGTTGCGGACGATCCACTCCCGGGTGGTGTGGATGTCCCGGCCGGTGGAGAGGTCCATGACCGTGTCCGCGCCCCACCGGGTCGCCCAGGTGAGCTTGTCGACCTCGTCGGCCGCCGACGACGTGACCGCGGACGTGCCGATGTTGGCGTTGATCTTGGTCAGGAACCGGTTGCCGATGATCATCGGCTCGGACTCGGGGTGGTTGACGTTGGCCGGGATGATGGCCCGGCCCCGGGCCACCTCGTCCCGCACCAGCTCGGGGTCGAGGCCCTCGCGCAGCGCCACGAACGCGATCTCCGGCGTCACCTCGCCCCGCCGGGCGTAGTGGAGCTGGGTCACGGTACGGCCGGAGGCGGCCCGCAGCCGGGGCCGGTCGGCGCCCTCGCCCGGGAACGGCTCGGCGGCCGAGCGGCCGGCCCGGAACGAGGCCCGCCCGTCGTCGCGCAGGGTGGCGACCCGGCCGGCGTAGTGCTCGACGTCGCCGCGCTCGTGGATCCAGCCGGATCGCAGCGGATCGAGCCCGACGCGGGGGTCGCTGCCGGGGCCGCTCGTGTCGTACAGGCGGACCGGCTCGTTCGGCGGGTCCAGCGTGACCTCGCAGACCGGCACCCGGACGTCGGGGCGCGCGCCTGTGGTGTAGGTCTTGTGTCGGCTGCCCATGCAGCATCACTCCCTTCGCCGGCATTACCCGGATCAGGTTCGGCGGTCGGCGCCCGCTGCGCCCTCTCAGCCCGGTCGCCCGAGCTCCCGCGTGGTCGGTTGTGGCCCCACGGTACCGAAATCGAGAGCGGAAGCGCCCGGGGCAACGGCCAGAATGCTGGCCGTGGGCTCCCCGACCTTCGCCGACCAGATGGCGCGCCTCGCGCCCGACCCCGGCACGACCGGCCGCTACGTCGTCGACGTCGACGGGTGCTGGAACTGCCCGACCGTCCCTCAGGGCGGCGTGATGGCTGCGCTGGCCGCCGCGGCCATGACGGCCGAGCTCGGCCGGCCCGATCAGCACCTCCGCACCCAGACCACGGTGTTCGCGGCGGCCGTCCCGGCCGGTCGGGTCACGGTGGACGTCGAGGTGCTGCGGCGCGGCCGCACGATGTCGCAGGCCACCGCCACCGTCCGGCCCGACGGCGGCGGTCCGGGCCACGTCACGGTGGCGGTATTCGGGGCCGACCAACCGGGCTTCGAGTTCACCGACCTGCGGCGGCCCAACCTGTCGAGCCCCGAGTTCTGCGTGTCGTTCCGGGATCCGGTGCCCGAGGGGGTCGAGGGCGAGGAGGGCCCGCCGTTCGCCTTCTGGGAGCAGGTGGAGGGCCGGCCGGCCATGGGCCATGCCCCGTGGGACCCGTACGTGTCGCAATCGTCGGAATGCGCCTTCTGGTACAGGTTCGAGGAGCCGCCCCTGCGCCCCGACGGCACGCTCGACCCGCGGGCCGTGGTCGCGCTGTCCGACCTCATGCCGTCGTCGGTCGGCCAGCGCATGGGCCCCGGCCGGCCCGACTTCTACCCGCCGAGCGCCGACCTGACGGTCCATCTGCTCGACGTCGCCACCGGGCCGTGGCTGCTCAGCCACATGCGGGCCCGGCGGGCGACCGACGGCTACGCCTCGGTCGAGTGCGCACTGTGGGACCGGGCCGGCACGCTGGTCGCCCACGCGGCCCAGATGATGTTCCTGCGGTTCCCCGACGGGGTGCCGGAGGGCGACATGAGGTTCCCGGCGGACCAGCGGCCCTAACCTGGCGGCCGTGGGCGAGCTGACGCTGGGGAGCCTCAACCTGCACATGGGACGGGGGGCCGGCGGGCACGCCGCGCCCTTCTACGACGTCGTCACCGCCTGCAAGGAGATCGACGCCGACGTCCTCGTGCTCCAGGAGGCCTGGGTCCCGGACGTGGACGAGGGCGACGTTCTCGCCGTGGCCGCCGCGCTGGGCTACGAGGTGGCGGGGACGTTCGCGGTCGCCCGGGCGTCGTGCCACGACCAGGTCCGGCTGGTGGCCCGGGAGGGTTCCCGCGGCGAGGGCGACTGGGTGCTGGCGGTGCTGTCCCGGCTGCCGGTGCTGCGGGCGGAGGTCGTGCCGGTCCGGCCGCAGCTGCCGCGGGACCCCGGCCGGCGGGCCGTGGTCCGGGCCGTCGTCGACGCGGGTGGAGCGTTCACCGTGGCCGGGACCCACATGCCGCTGCTCAAGGATCCCGTGTGGCGGCTGGCGCCCGCGCTGCGGGCCGCGCTGCCCGGGCCGGGCGAGCCGAGCGCGTTCGCCGGCGACATGAACATGTGGGGATGGTGCGCCCTCCGCATGGCCGGCCGCGGCTGGCGGCGGGCGGTGCGCGGCAGGACCTACCCGTCGCCCCGGCCGCACAGCCAGACGGACCACATCCTGGTCAACGGCGCGGTCGAGGTGGTGGCGGCGGAGGTCGTTCCCCAGGTCCGCTCGGACCACCGCCCCGTCCGGGCCCGGCTGCGGTTCTGACGCCGCGCCCGCATTGAGGATACTTTTCCCGGATGGCCGCCACCGTCGAACGCTCCGATCCCGGACCCGGCATCGCCCTCGTCACCCTGAACCGGCCCGAGCGGCTCAACGCCATGAGCCACGAGCTGGTGCGCGACCTCCACACCGTCCTCGACGGCATCGCCGCCGACCCCGGCGTGCGGGTCGTCGTCCTCACCGGCGCCGGCCGCGGCTTCTGCGCCGGGCTCGACCTGGTGGACGGGGCCGCGGTCCCCGGGACCGAGGACCGGGGCCGGGTCCAGCGGGGCCTGGCGACCCAGCAGCACATCGCCGCCCTGGTCCCGCGGCTGCGGTCGCTGCCCCAGCCGGTGATCGCCGCGGTCAACGGCCCGGCCGCCGGCGGCGGTTTCGCGCTGGCGCTGGCGTCCGACGTGCGGGTGGCCGCCGCCTCGGCGAAGTTCAACGTCGCCTTCGTCCGCGTCGGCCTGTCCGGCTGCGACATCGGCGTGAGCTGGCTCCTCCCCCGCCTGATCGGCGCCGGCCCCGCGTTCGAGCTGCTGCTCACCGGCCGGCTGGTCGACGCCGACACCGCGCTGCGGCTCGGCCTCGTCACCCGGGTCGTGCCGGACGGCGCGGTGGTCGACGCCGCCGTGGAGGTGGCCGCCGAGATCGCCGCCAACAGCCCGCTGGGCGTGCGCATGACCAAGGAGGTCATGTGGAGCCAGCTCGAGGTCGGCTCGCTGCACGCCGGCATCGACCTGGAGAACCGCACCCAGATCATGACCAGCTTCAGCGAGGACACGGCCGAGGCCATGACCGCGTTCGTGCAGAAGCGCACGCCCGAGTTCAGGGACCGCTGACCAGGGCTACCACCTCGTCGGCGCACGGCCACGACAGCGTGACGCCGGCGCCTCCGTGGCCGTAGTTGTGGACGATCGTCTGGGCGCCCCGGCGCTCGACCTCCAGCCGGACCGACGGCCGCCCCGGCCGCAGCCCGACCTTGTGGGCCCGGACGCGGGCGCCGGCCAGAGCGGGGACCAGCGCCGCGGCCCGGGCCAGGATCGCCTCGGCCACGGCCGGGTCCGGCTCGGTGCCCCAGGCGCCCTCCTCGGCGGTCCCGCCCACCACCACGTCGTCGAGCCGGGGGATGACGTAGGTGAGCGTTCGGTCGTCCAGGTCGTCGGACACCCACTCCTCGACGCCGACCGGGTCGGTCACCACCACCTGGCCCCGCACCGGCACGACCGCGGGGTCGGGGACCAGGTCGCGGGCGCCGATGCCCGCGCAATCGACGACCAGCGGGCCCAGCGACCGGAGGTCGGCCACCTCCACCGGCTCCTCGACCATCGTGACGCCGGCCGCCCCGGCCTCGGCCGCCAGCCACGGCAGGTAGTGGCCCGTGTCGATCACCGGGGCCCGGAACCGCCACCCGGCGGCGTAGCCGGCCGGGACGTCCCGCGTGACCTCCAGGGCGGGGACGGCCGGCGTCCACCACTCGTCGCCCGGCTCCCGCCGCAGCAGCTCGGTCCCCCACCGCAGCACGACACCGGACTCGGGCCGCTCGTCCGCCAGTTGGGCGAAGGCGCGGTAGCCGGCGGCCGACCAGGCCAGCACCCGTTCGTAGGGCAGCACCCGGTACGGGAACCACAGCGCCGCGGCCACGGCCGACGTGGTGGCCAGCGGACGTTCCCGGGCCACGACCTCGACGTCGTGGCCGGCCTCGGCCAGGCGGAGCGCGGTGGTCAGCCCGGAGACGCCGGCGCCGACGACGGTGACCGCTGCCATCAGTAGGGCGCTCGCAGACCCGGGAACATGGGGAAGTTGTTCGGGTTGCGGGTCCACAGCTCGCCGCCCAGGTGCTGGGCGGTGGCGCCGATCAGGAAGTCGGCCAGGCCGAGCCCCTGGTGGGAGGCCCGGTAGCGGCGGGCGGTCGCGCCGGCGAGGTCGGCGATCTCCTCGCTCACCGCCACCCAGTCGAGCGCCTCCAGCAGGGCCTGCGTGGCCGGGTGGCCCGGGGACCGCATGCCGACGAGCAGCTCCGCCTTCGTGATGACGGAGGCGCACACGTCGGCCCGGGCGTCCCGGGCGCGGGCCAGCGCCGTCGTCGCGTGGGGATCGCCGCGCAGGTGGTCGATCAGCACCGACGTGTCGAGGACGATCACTCCCATCCGAGCCGGCGCAGGCGGTCGTCGATCGACTGGGTGCGCAGGCGCTCGACGTATCCGGCACCGTCGCCGATGTCGTCGCGATCGGCCCAGGCACCCCAACTGGCGTCGAGGGCGGCCCACACCCGCTCCTGGGACGGCTGGAACTTCTCGTCGATCGCCTCGCGGACGAGCTCGCCGATCGAGCGGCCGCTGTTCTGGGCCTCGCGCTTGAGCCGCCGGTACTGGTGCTCCTCGAGCAAGACCTGGGTGCGGTGCATGATGTAACGCTACATCGGCGCCGATCGGGTACACCCACGGCCATGGTCAACGTCCTGACGCGGCCGCCCGAGCCCGCCAACACGGTCGCCCGCCGGGCCCAGCTGGCTCGGATGCGGCGGCGGGCCACCGGCCTGCTGGTGGCGGTCACCGCCGTCTTCCTCGCCCTCCAGCTGTGGGCCGGCGACGCCGGCTGGGTGGGCTACGCCGAGGCCATGGTGGAGGCCGCCATGGTCGGCGGCCTGGCCGACTGGTTCGCGGTCGTCGCCCTGTTCCGCCACCCGCTCGGCATCCCCATCCCCCACACCGCGGTCATCCCGGCGCGCAAGGACCAGTTCGGCGACACGCTCGGCGACTTCGTCCAGACCAGCTTCCTGACCCCCGACATCATCGTCGAGCGGGTCCGGACCGCCCGGGTCGTCCCCCGGCTCGCGGCCTGGCTCGCGGCGCCGGCCAACGCCGAGCGCCTCGCCCGCCACCTGGCCGAAGCGACGGTCACCGCCGCCGACCTGCTGCGCGACGATGAGGTCCACAAGGCCCTCGAGGAGGTGGCCCGGCGCCGCATCGAGACCACGCCGCTGGCCCCGCTGGCCGGCAGGGCGCTGGCGGTCATGACCGAGGACGGCCGCCACCACGAGCTGCTCGACGTGATGCTGCACGCCCTCGACCGGTTCCTCGCCGACAACCGGGACAACCTGCGCCAGCGCTTCGGCGACGAATCGCCCTGGTGGCTGCCCGAGGCCGCCGAGGACCGCATCTTCGAGCGGCTGCTCGACGGCGCCCGCCACGTGCTGTCCGAGGTGGCCGACAATCCGCACCACGAGCTGCGGCGGGACTTCGACGTCAGGGTTCGGCGCCTGGTCATGGACCTCCAGCGCTCGCCGGCCATGCGGGCCCGGGGCGAGGAGTTCAAGCACGAGCTGCTGGCCCAGCCCGAGCTGCGGGCCTGGGTCGCCGGCGTGTGGTCCGACGTCAAGGCCGGGCTGCGCGCCCAGGCCGACGACCCCGACTCGGAGCTGCGCCGGCGCCTGGCCGAGACGCTGGTGGCGCTCGGGCAGCGGCTACGCGACGACCCCGCTCTGGCCGAGCGGGTCGAGCAGGGGATCGAGACCGGGGTCCGCTACGTGGCCGAGCAGTTCAGCGACGAGTTGGCCGCCATGGTCAGCGGCACCGTGGCCCGCTGGGACGGCCGGGAGACCGCGGACCGGCTCGAGCTGCTGCTGGGCCCCGACCTCCAGTTCATCCGCATCAACGGCACGGTCGTGGGCGGCCTGGCCGGCCTGCTCATCCACGCCGTCGGACAGCTGCTGTAGTACGCCGCCGGCGTCCCCCGGCCGTGAGGCCCTCGCCGGGGGACGCCGGGACGCTCAGGTCACTGCGGCGGCGGGTAGTCCGGCGTCTGGTCCTCCTCGGGCACCTGGTCGTAGACGGTGACCGAGTTCGCGACGTCGAACAGCCCGGCCTCCTCGAACGAGGTGGGCAGGTTGCCCAACGTGTAGCGCTCGCCCATGTTGGCGTAGCGGTACATGCCGACGCCCTCGTTGCCGACCTCGTCCTCGCCGGTGGCCTCGGGGTCGAACCAGATGAGGGCCATGTCGTCGGAGCCGCCCCAGTCCTCGTCCGGCCAGATGTCGTGGTTGCCCCGCGAGTTCAGCGGTTCGGTCGGCCCGCCGCCCGACGGCGGGTACCGGAACAGGCCGTCGCGGAACGTCTCGGGGTTCAGGTCGGGGCCGGCCAGCATGATGGCGGTGAACAGATTGCGAACCGGCGGCTCGATGACGTTGGCCGTGTTGTTGGGCGGCGGCTCGCCGTAGGCCCATTCGTGGATCTGGAACGCGCCGTTGGTCGACCGCTCGCCCCGGGCACCCACGAGCGCGATGCCGAAGCCGTTCTTCCACTGCTGTACGTCGGTCTGGCGGGCGAAGATCGTGGTGTCCATCAGGGCGTTGGGCCCCAGGATCCACTCCGGGTTGTAGCCCTGCGCCGTCGCCTCTTCGGTGAGCGAGGCCGGCGTGAGCGGATCGCCGTAGTAGATGATCGTGGTCACGCCCGCCTCCATCAGCTTGCCGATGTTGGTGCGGGCATTCACCTGCGAGTTCGCCAGGTCGAGGGTGAACTCGACGTCGGTCGCCAGCTCGATGCCGTTGTCGGAGAGCTCCTGCTGGAACTTCTCGAACACCGGCTCGTGGTCGCCATCGGGGGTGTCGTAGTGCAGCAGCCCGTACACCCTGTCCTTGGCCCGGGTCGCGTCGTCGCCCGCCAGCTCGGCCTTGCCCGGGCCGGCGAGGTTGCCGATGGCTTCAGCCGCCAGCGCCGTCGCCTGGTCCGGCGTGGGGCCCGCCTGGAAGAGATAGGGCTTGTACTGGTCGACGATCTCCTCGGGGAGCGCCACCGCGCAGCCGAGGGCGCACACGATGTCGTGCGAGGCGATCTCGCTGGCGAACACCGGGCTGGCCTGGGCCGGGCCGCCGATGACCGCGAACGGCTCCTTCTCGGCGATGGCGATGGCGTCGGCCTTGGCCGCCTCGAGGTCCGAGCCGGCGCCGGTGCCGATGTAGGTCTCGACGGTCACGGTTCGCCCGTAGCGCTCGAAGAGCTTGTTGTACAGCGCGACGAAGTTGGCGGAGGTCTCCTGGGCCGTCTCGACGTTGACCTCGGCGCCCGCGCCCTGGACCGTGGCGGTGATCAGCGGGTCCAATGCGGGATCGGGCAGGTACTGGACGACCTTGACCTCGTCGGCCGTGACGCCCTGGTAGGTCTCGCCGCCGTTGTCGCCGGTGAACGGCTCGACGCACGGGGGCGCGTAGACCGTCGGCAGCATGATGCGGCCCGTGGTGGTGTCACAGGTGGGCCCCCAGTCGACGTCCTCGCCGGTGAGCTCGGCCTTCTGCCACGTCATGGGGCCCGACTCGATGAGCTCGTCGACGCTGCTGCCGCCGGAGTCGGTGGAGGCCTCGTCGTCATCCCCGCCGCCACCGCCGCCGAAGATGGCCACGGCCGCGGCGATCAGCACCACGACCAGGACTATCGGCCCGTAGCGCTTGGCCGCCTTCTGCCAGCCGGGTGGCTTGCGGGAGGGTGGCTGCCCCTCGCCCTTGGCGGTTGTCTCGTCGGTGGTGGACATCGACGGCTCCTTTCTGTGGGCCTCCCGGCTGAGGACCGTCAGCCGGCTGTCGTGGCACCTGATCTGGTGATGGCGGCCTCGTCGGTCCCGAGATAGGAGGCCACCACCGCGGGGTGTTCGATGACGTCGGCGGGCGCGCCCTCGGCGACGATGCGCCCGAGGTCGAGGGCGATGATGCGGTCGGAGATCGAGCCCAGCAGCGGGAGGTCGTGCTCGACGACGAGCAGGCTCGCGCCCAGCTGATCCCGGACCCGCCGGAGCATGGGCGCGAGCGCCTCGGCCTCGCGCTGGGCGATGCCGCTGGACGGCTCGTCGAGCAGGAGCACCGACGGCCCCTGGGCCAGCACGCACGCCAGGTCGACCACCCGCCGCGTGCCGGTCGACAGCTCGCGCACGAACTTGTCCCGGTAGGCGCCGAGCGCCAGCAGCTCGATCAGCTCGTCGACTCGCTCCCGCACCTTCTCCTCGGAGTCGCTGACCGAGGGCAGGTGGAGAGTGGCGGCGATCGGGTCGCGCACGTCGACGTGCTGCTCCAGCGCCACCGCGATCGCCTCGTCCACGGTGAGCCCCGGGAACAGGCGGCCATCCTGAAACGAGCGCCCGAGACCGCGCCACGACCGGACGTAGGTCGGGGCGTCGTGCAGGTCGACGAGCTCGCCGTCGCGGTCGCGCAGGCGGATCGACCCCCCGTCGGCCGGCGTGTAGCCGGAGATGACGTCGAACAGCGTGGTCTTGCCGGCGCCGTTGGGGCCGATGAAGCCGAGGATCTCGCCCGGCCGCACGTCGAACGACACCCCGTCGAGCGCCCGCACGCCACCGAAGCGCCGCGTCACGTCCCGGGCCTCGAGCACCGGCGCGCCCTCGCGGAGTCCCGAGCGGGCCGGTGCGTCGGCCTCCTCGCTCTCGACCTCGGCGGCCGCCGCCCGCAGGAACACCGAGCGGAGCAGGTCGGGGCGGGCCAGCAGCTCGCTCGTCGCGCCCTCGAAGCGGACCTCGCCCTTCTCCATGAAGTAGGCCCGGTCGGCCACGGTGAGCGCCACGTTGACCGACTGCTCGACGAGGATGACCGTGGTGCCCTCGTCGCGCAGCGACCGCACCATGCCGAGCAGCTGGCTGACCACGGCCGGCGCCAGGCCGAGCGACAGCTCGTCGATCATCAGCAGCCGCGGCTTGCTGATGAAGGCCATGCCGAGGGTCAGCATCTGCTGCTGGCCGCCGGACAGGTTGCCGGCGGGCTCGTGGAAGCGGTCCCGGAGGATCGGGAACAGGTCGAGGACCCGCTCGGTCTCGGCCCGGACCTCGGGGGAGCGGGCCTTGCGGTTCCAGGCGGCCAGGCGCAAGTTGTCGCCCACGCTGAGCTGGGTGAACACGCCCTGCCCGCCGGGCACCACCACCACGCCCCGGCGGCCGGCGATCTCGTCCGGCGGCGTGTGGGTCATGTCCCGCCCGTCGAACACCACGGCGCCGCCGCTGGCCTGGACCAGTCCGGAGATGGCCTTGAGCAGCGTGGACTTGCCGGCGCCGTTCGTGCCCATCACGGCCACGATCTCGCCCTCGTCGACCTCCATGTTCACGTCGAACAGGACCTGCACGTTGTCGTAGTGCACGTCGATGTCCCGGCACAGCAGGAGCTTGACCTTGCCCTGCTTGCGCAGCAGCGCCACCTCGGAGCGGGCCGCGGTCGACTTCCACACCTGCTGGATGTCGTGCTCGACGAAGTTGCCGGCCGACGCCAGCAACCAGCCGCCGAGCATGAAGACGGGGGCCGCGAGCAGCAGTCCCGTGCGGATGCCGAACGAGTCGGCCAGCGTGCCCACGACCGGCAGCAGCAGCAGGCCGGGGAGTATCCACAGCGTGCCGATGGCGTAGCCGAAGGACCGCACCTTGGCCGGAACCGCCAGCGACATCACCGCGTAGATGCCGGGGACGAGCAGGAAGAAGCTGCCGGAGATGACCGCGTTGGCGGCGATGGCGAGCAGGAACCACGGAGCCAGGGCGAACACCGCCCACGCCGCGGTGATGAAGACCGTGATCACGGCCAGGAACCGCATCACGTGCCCGGCGCCCTTCATCATCAGCCGGGTCGCGAGCGGGATGCCGACGAGTAGGCCTACGAGTTGGGCGCCGCCCTCGAGGATCGCCGCCACGATGCCCCGCTCCGCCTCGTTGAGCCCCCAGACCTCGTCGTAGTAGAGGCCGCCGAGTGTGGCCAGGCCGACGACGGCGATGGCGACGAACGGCAGCGAGAAGAAGATCCGGCGCAGGCTGCGGACCTGCCAGATGATCCGGAACGACTCCGCCCAGCTCGGCGCTTCCTCCTCCGTCTCGGCCACGGCCTGCGACATGCCCATGGCCTTGCGCTCCCAGTAGCCCCGCAGGGGCTCCCGGAGCTTGAGGCCCATCACCACGAAGATCATCGTGACCACGCCGAAGAAGAGGAACGGCGACCGCCAGCCCCAGTAGAAGGCCATGATGCCGCCGATCAGCGGGCCGAGGAACTGGCCGAGGGCGTTGGCGTAGCGGTGGACCCCGTAGACCCGGGGCCGCACCGGGATGTCGTAGTAGTCGGCCAGCAGCGAGTTGTGGACCGGCTCGTTGACCGCCCGGCCGAGGCCGGCACCGGCGCGGGAGATGCCCAGCCACAGCAGCGTGG
>DASRJM010000198.1:0-14325 GCA_035649475.1 Acidimicrobiales bacterium | reverse complement strand
ACCGTCGACGACCGCGTGCCGCCGTCGGCCGAGGAATCGGCCGTCCATCTCCGCGACGAGCCCTGACCCCGGCTGGGCCACACTGGCCCGATGACCGACATCGAGTCCGGGGACCTGCCCGCAGAGGTCGACGTCGTGGTGGTGGGCTCGGGGGGCGCCGGCCTGACCGCGGCCCTCGCGGCCGCCGCCGCCGGTGCCGAGGTGGCCCTGCTGGAGGCGTCCGACCGCTGGGGCGGGACGACGGCCCTGTCCGGCGCCCAGGTCTGGGTGCCCGGCAACCACCGGATGGCCGAGGCGGGATGGTCGGACAGCGCCGAGGACGCGCTCACCTACGTCCGCGAGCAGGCTCCCGGACGTGACCCCGCGTTGATCGAGGCGTTTCTGGCGGCGGCGCCGGCCATGGCCCGGTTCGTCGAGGACCACTCCCCGCTCGAGTTCGCGCCGTGCCGGATCCCCGACTCGTTCGCCGAGCGACCCGGCGGGCGGGACGGCGGTCGCCACCTCGAGCCGCGGCCGGTGGCCACCGGCGACCTGGGGCCGCCCGACGGCCTCGTGTGGCCCGCGCCGTACCCGATGGTCCTGACCAACGAGGAGATCGCCGACCTCGACCTGATCGGCGGCCGGCCGCCCCCCATGGACCTGATCGCCGAGCGGTCCGAGGCCGGCGAGGTGTGCATGGGCCAGGGCCTGGTCGTGGGCCTGCTGCGGGGCTGCCGAGACGCCGGTGTGGCGCTGGTGCGGGGCTGCCGGGTCGAGCGGGCGGAGACCGGCCCTGGCGGCGTCACGGGGGTGGAGGGCCGCCGCGACGGCGCGGTCCACCGGATCGGCGCCCGCCGTGGCGTCGTCCTGGCCGGGGGCGGCTTCGAGTGGGACCCCGGGCTGGTGGCCCGGTTCCAGGGTGCCACCGTGGCCCGCTCGGTGTCCCCGCCGGTCAACCGGGGCGACAGCCTGCGGCTGGCGGCCGCGGCCGGCGCCGAGCTGGCCCGCACGAACGAGAGCTGGTTCTGGCCGGTCGCCAGCGTGGACGGCGAGGCCTGGCCCGACGGCAGCCCCCGCCCCCGGCTGATGTTGGCCGAGCGCACCCGGCCCCACGTCATCTGGGTGAACACGGCCGGACGCCGGTTCGTCGACGAGGCCAGCCACAACTGCGCCCTGGCGCTGACCGAGGTCGACCCCGCCACCAACAGGCCCCGCAACCAGCCGGCCTGGGCGGTCGGCGACGCCCAGTTCCGGGCCCGGTACCCGCTGACCGACGGATTCGCCGAGGCCGGCACGCTGGCCGAGCTGGCCAGCCTGTGCGGCATCGACGCCGCCGGGCTGGAGGCGACGGTCGAGCGGTACAACGCCATGGCCCGGGCCGGCCGGGACGACGACTTCGGCCGGGGCGGCACCGTCTACGACCGGCACATGGGCGACCCGTCGGCCGCCCACCCCAACCTGGGCACGGTCGAGGAGCCGCCGTATTTCGCCCTGCCGGTCCACCTCGGCACGGTCGGCTCCAAGGGCGGTCCCCGCACCGATGCGCAGGCCCGGGTGCTGTCGTGGTCGGGCGACCCGATCCCGGGCCTCTACGCCGCCGGCAACGCCATGGCCGCGCCCATCGGCCCCGGCACGATCGCCCCCGGACTGACGCTCGGCGTGGCGCTGACCTTCGGCTGGATCGCCGGAACGACCGCCGCCGCGGCGGCCTAGACACGCGGTGTGGGGCTCCGCACGCTCTGAAACCTTTCGGTCGGGCTTGCCGGGCGGCTAGACCTGCGGCCCATGCTCGGGGAGGTGATCCGGCGGCAAGGTCTGGTGGCGACGATGCCCGACGGGGTCGAGCTGGCGGCCGACGCCTGGCTGCCGCCCGGCGGCGGCACCTGGCCGGTGCTGCTCCAGCGTGTGCCCTACGGCCGGCACGCGCCCAGCACGTCCGTGCTCCCCCATCCGGTCCACCTGGCGCGGGCCGGCTACGCCGTCGTCACCCAGGACAGCCGCGGGCGCGGCGACTCGGGCGGGCGTTTCGACCCGTTCACCGACGAGGCCGCCGACGGCGAGGCCAGTATCGCCTGGGCGGCCGGCCTCGACTTCTGCGACGGCCGGGTCGCGACCTACGGGTTCTCCTACCCGGGCATGGCTCAGCTGCTGGCCGCGGCCCGCCGCCCGCCGGCCCTGTGGGCGATCGCCCCGGCCCAGTGCGCCGCCGGTCCCTACGAGGGCTGGACCTACCACGGTGGCTGCCTGGGGCTGTCGTTCGCGGCGCCGTGGGCGTCCCGGCTCGCCGGCCACGGGCCGGGAGGGACCGCACCGCCCGTCGACCTGGAGGCGCTGCCCCTGCGCGGCGCGCTGGGCGGCGAGCCGCCCCGCTGGTGGACCGAGTGGCTCGACCACCCCCAGCCCGGGCCCTGGTGGGATGAGCGGACCGCCGACGTGGGTGCGGTCGAGGTCCCCGCGTTCGTGGTCGGCGGCTGGCACGACCAGTTCGCCACCGCCACCTGCGGTCTCGTGACGGCCCTCGGCGCCGAGGCGGTCCTCGGGCCGTGGCAGCACACGCCCTGGGGGAGCCGCATCGGTGACCACGAGCTGGGCCCCGACGCCGGGCCGGCCACGGCCCACGCGGCGCTGGTGGCGTTCCTCGACCGGGTGCTGAAGGGCCACGGCGAGCCGCCGGCCGCCCGCGTCCGCTACTACACCGGGGGCGCCGGCTGGCGGGAGGCGCCGGCCTGGCCGCCGCCGGGCGTGGCGCTGCGGCGCTGGTCGGCCACCAGTGGCGGCCACGCCAACAGCCGCCACGGCGACGGCCGGCTCGTCCCCGGAGAGGCCGCCCCCGGGCCCTACGACCTGATCGCGGCCGAGCCGCTGAGGCCGGTCCCGGCTGGACTCGACCCGCTGAGCGACGAGTCGGCGGTCGAGGACCGGCGCGACGTGCTGTGCTACTCGTCCGAGCCGCTGGGCGGGGACCTGGTGGTGACCGGTCAGCCGGTCGTGACCGCGGTGGTCGCGGCCGACGTCGCCACCCACGACCTGATCGCCACGCTCACGATGGTCGAGCCGGGCGGCCGGCCGATCCGCCTGGCGACCGGCGCCCGGCGCCGCCGCGGCGTGTCCCCCGGCGACCTCTCCCCCGCCACCATCGACCTGAGCCCGATCTCGTGGCGGATCCCCGCCGGCCACCGCCTGCGCCTCGACGTGTCGGCGTCCCGGTTCCCGGCCTTCGACCGGAACCCGCAGAACTGGGCCGTGGCCGCCCACCGGGCCGACCCCGGCGACTGCCGGGTGGCGGTCGTCGAGATCCACGCCGCGCGGCTCGAGTTGCCGGTCGAGGACGAGGGCTAGGCCGGGACGGTCGCCCGGGACCCGAGCGCCGCGGCCAGCCGGCGGATGCCCTCGACGATCTGCGTCGGCCGCAGGGTGCCGAACCCCATGACCAGCGACCGGGCCCGCAGGTCGGCGGGCACGAGGTCGTCGTCGATCTGGTAGACGCCGACGCCCGCCGCGCGGGCCGTGGCCACCACGTCCGCGCTGTCGAGGCCCGGGGGCAGGGTCACGAACGCGCTCAGCCCGGCCGACACCCCGCCGACCCGGGCGCCCGGCAGGTACAGCGCCAGCGCGTCGACCAGGGCGTCCCGCCGCTGCCGGTAGATCCGGCGGGTGCGGCGCAGGTGGCGGTCGAGGTCGCCCCGCTCGAGGAACTCGGCGAACGTGGCCTGCACGATCGACGCAGTCATGTGGTCGGTGGCGCTCCGGGCCGTCAGCACCGCGTCGAGCAGGTCGGGCGGCACGACCAGCCAACCCAGGCGCAGGCCGGGCGCCAGGCTCTTGGACACCGTGCCGTGGTAGACGACCCGGTCCGGGATCACGCCCTGGAGGGCGCCGACCGGCTGGCGGTCGTAGCGGTACTCGGCGTCGTAGTCGTCCTCGATGACGACGCCGCCGTCCCGGGCCCAGTCGATGAGCTCGGTGCGGCGGCGGGCCGACAGGACGACGCCGGTCGGGGAGTGGTGGGCGGGCGTGACGACCACGGCGCCGACCGGCAGCGCGGCGAGGTCGCCGACCCGGAGGCCCTCGCCGTCGACCGCCACCGGGTGGGCGCGGGCGCCCGCCCAGCGGATCTGGGCGCGGGGCTCGTCGTAGCCCGGAACCTCGACCGCCACGTCGCGGCAGCCCCGGTCCACCAGCGCCCGCACCACGAGGCTGAACCCGTGCCCGAAGCCGTTGCACACCACGACCTGCTCGGGCCGGCAGGCCACGCCCCGGACCCGCCCGAGGTAGTCGGCGACCGACGCGCGCAGGCGGGGCAGGCCGCCCGGGTGGAGGTAGCCGAGGTCGGCGTCGGGCATCGCCGCCAGAGCGGCCCGGGTCGCCCGTGCCCAGGCGGCCCGGGGGAACAGCCCGAGGTCGGGCAGCCCGGTGCGGAAGTCGTGGGTGAGGGCGGGCGCGACGGGCGCGGTCGCCGGGGCGGCTGCGCCGTTGCCGTCGGGGGCGCCCACCTCGTTGACGACGGTCCCCGACCCCTGGAGCGTGGTCACGTAGCCCTCGGCCGCCAGCTGGTCGTAGGCGTCGACGACCACACCCCGAGTCACCCGCAGGTCGCCGGCCAGGGCCCGGCTGGAGGGCAGCCGGGTGCCGGGAGCCAGGCGGCCGTCGCGGATGGCGGACCGCAGCGCGTCCTCCACCTGGGCCCGCAGGCCCCGGGAGCGCGACCGGTCCAGATCGATGAACAGCTCCGGCGAAGTGGTACCCATAACCGATCCCTACGTGGACCTTATCACCGGTCCACTCCGGCCGTATGTTGCACCCATGCACTTCCACACCACGATCCAGCTGGCGGCGATCCGCCGGGACGAGATCCAGCGGGACGCCGCCGCCACCCGCCGGCACCACCACCGCCGGACTGCCACGAAGGGAACGAACCGATGATGAGCATCCACTGCCCCCGCCACGGCCGCGAGGTCCTCGTCGGCCACCGCCAGATCCTCGGCATCGAGGGACTGGGCGCCGACCTGACCGTCCGCTGGGAGTGCGTGTGCGGCCACCGCGGCGCTCACCGCCCCCAGCGCAGCCTGGTCGCGGCGTGATCCCCCTGCACGCCGGCCCGTCGGGCTAGGCCCGGGCGACCCGCCCGGGCCGCCGGCGCGCCCGGACCCGGTTCCCGCACCGTGCCCGCGGTTCGCTCGGTTCGCTCGCTCACGGCCCGGGGGCCAGAACCGTTCGCTCGTACTCGACGACGGCCTGGATCTCCGCCTCGGTGAGCGTGCCCGCCCAGCCGGGCATGCTCCCGCGGCCGTCCCGGATGACGGCTTCGTGCTGCTCGACCGTGAGCCGCTGGTCGACTCCCGCCAGCGCCGGTCCGGTGGCTCCCTCGCCGGACCCCCCGTGGCAGGCCGCGCAGGACCGCCGGTACACGGCCTGACCGAGGTCCTCGTCGCCGTCGCCGCCGTCACCGCCGGCGTCACCGTCGCCGGCGAGCGTGAACGCGATCAGCCCGCCGTCCGCGTCCGGCGGGGCGCCGGCCAGCCACCAGCCCCAGCCGGCGTAGATGGTGCCGTCGACCACGGCCACGCCACCGGCCGCCGGGAACGGCACGTCGTGGGACCACAACCGGGACCCGTCCGCGGCCGCGTAGGCGGCGATCCGCCCCGAGTCGTCGGACACGTAGAGCACGCCGTTGGCCCACGTCACGGGTCCCGTCACGTGGGCGCCGACCTCGACCCGCCACAGCTCGTCGCCGGTGTCGGCGTCGATGGCGACCATGTCGGCGTCGCGACTGGCGTCGTTGGACGTGACGTAGACCGTGCCGCGGGCCACCGCCGCCGACGCCATCACGCCGCCCTGGGTTCCGCCCGGCGTCAGCGGTCGCTCCCAGAGAACCTCGCCCGTGTCCCGGTCGAGGGCCCGGTAGGTGCCGGCCTTGTCGCCCACGCCCACCGCGTCGACGTCGCCAGCCCGGAACAGGTTGGGGACGGCGCCCACGTCGGCGTCGAGCCCGGTGGGCTGGGTGATGGTCCAGGCGTCGCCGGCGGTGAACTGCGTCGTCCACATCTCGGCCCCTGTCCTCAGGTCGAGGGCGAGCAGGGCGTCGCTGCGCGGTGGGGCCGGCTGCGCGTAGGCCTGGCCCGTGCCGATGTAGAGCACGCCCCGGTCCTCGTCGACCGCGGGTGACGACCAGATCGACACGCCGGCGGCCTCGGTGGCGTCGCCCCTCGTGAGCCAGAACCGCCATGCCTCGGCCCCCGTCTCGGCGTCGAGCGCCACGACGTGGCCCCGGAACGTCGGCGGGTCGCCGGGCACGAACACCTCGAAGCTGCCGACCCCGGCGACGACCAGGTCCCCGGCCACGACCGGTGAGCCGAAGATCACCGCCTTGGGATGGTCACCGATCGCCGTCTCCCACAGCGGGTCGCCGGTCTCGCGGTCGAGGGCGACGACCCGGGCGTCGAACGTGCCGGCGTAGAGGCGGTCGCCGTCGAGCGCCGGCGAGCCGCCGATGTAGTTGCTCTCCAGGTCCTGGGCCCAGACCTCGTCGCCGGTGGCGGCGTCGAGGGCCCGCACGTGGCCGGTCCAGTCGCCGAAGTACACGACCCCGCCGGCCACGAGCGGCGTCCCGCTGACGCCCCGCAGGCCTCGCACGTCCCAGGCCGGGGCCAGGCCGTCGACCGTGTCGGGCGCCAGCGCGGTCTCGCCCTCCACGGCCCGGGTGTTGGCCAGGTCCCGGCCGACACGGACCCACTCGGCCGGCGGCGCCCCGGGCGCGGCGTCTGCCCGATCGTCGCCGCCCGTGGAGCCCCCGCCGTCGTCGCCCGAGCAGGCGACCGCGCCGACCGCTGTGGCGACGGCCAGCGCCACGATCCCCAGCTTCCCCACGGGCGTCACCGTAGTGGGGACCGTTGCGGGGGTCGCTTCAGCCCAGGGGCTGGGCGTCCCGTGCCTCCAGCGCGTCCAGCACGTGCATGGAGATGTCGGCGACCTTGACCTCGTCCTCTTCCTTGCCGGCGGCCTTGGTCCCGTCGTCGATCATGATGAAGCAGAACGGGCAGGCGACGGCTATGCGGCTGGCGCCCGTTGCGATCAGCTCCTGGCTGCGCTCGTCGTTGACCTTCTTGCCCGTGGTCTCCTCCATCCACATGCGGGCGCCGCCGGCGCCGCAGCACATGCCCTTGGTCCCGTTGCGGCCGGCCTCGACGACCTCGATGCCGCCGAGGCTGCCGATGACCTTGCGGGGCGCCAGGTACACGTCGTTGTGGCGACCGAGGTAGCAGGAGTCGTGGTATACGACCCGCTCCTCCAGCCGGGCGTCGGTCATGTCGAGGTGGCCCTCGGCGATCAGCCACTCGAGGAACTGGCTGTGGTGGACCACCTCGTAGTTCCCGCCCAGCTGGGGGTACTCGTTCTGCAGCGTGTTGAAGCAGTGCGGGCACTGGGTGACGATCTTCGTGACGCCCATGCCGTTGAGCGTCTCGACGTTCTGCATGGCCAGCATCTGGAAGATGTACTCGTTGCCCGAGCGCCGGGCCGGGTCGCCGGTGCAGTTCTCGGACGGGCCGAGGATGGCGAAGTCGATCCCCGCCCGCTGCATGAGCTTGGCCATCGCCACGCTCACCTTCTGGTTCTTGTCGTCGAAGGACCCCGCGCAGCCGACCCAGTACAGGAACTCGTGGTCGAAGCTGTCGCCCGGCTCGACGATCGGCACGCCCGGCACCTTGGCGGCCCACGCGGCCCGGTCGCTCTGGGACAGGCCCCACGGATTCCCGGAGTTCTCCATCGAGCGGTAGGCGGTGCCCAGCTCGGTCGGGAAGTTGGACTCCATCAGCGACAGGTAGCGCCGCATGTCGAGGATCTTGTCGAGGATCTCGATGTTGACCGGGCAGATCTCGTCGCACGCCTTGCACGACGTGCAGGCCCATACCTCCTCGGGGGTGATGCGCTCGAACAGCGAGTCGGCGGGGATCTGGATGGCACGGTCGACGCCGATGGGGGGCGAGACGGGCGGGTTGCCCGTCGCCGCCATGACCTCGCCCGCCTTGAGGACGATCTCGCGGGGGTCGAGCGGCTTGCCGGTGGCGTGGGCCGGGCACACCGACGTGCACCGCCCGCACATCGTGCAGGCATCGGTGTCGAGCAGCTGCTTCCAGGTGAAGTCCTCGACGGTGGAGGCGCCGAACGTCTCCAGCTCGGTCTCCATGAGATTGGGCATCGCCTTCATGGCGCCCTTGGGCCGCTCGCGGTCCCGCAGGTACATGTTCAGCGGCGACGTGAACATGTGCCGCAGCATCGTCACCGGCAGGATGACCAGGAACACCATGAAGCTGAGGACGTGGACGAGCCACAGCGACTGGTGCCACCCGGCCAGGCTGTCCCACCCGTCGACCACGCCCGAGAGCGGGTACCCGACGATCGACCACTTCTCGAACGACTCGCGGCCGCCGAGCGCGATGCGGACCGCCTCGGCCAGGAAGCCGGTGACGCCCAGCACCAGGAACGTGCCCAGGATCATCACGTGCTCGGGCTTGGACTTGATGCGGATGCGGTAGGGCCGCTGCACGTAGCGGCGCACGATGGCCCACAGCACGCCGACCACGAACAGCGTGCCCGCGACGTCGCCCACCAGCGCGTAGGCCTGGTACGTGGTCCCGTGCAGGAACTTGGCGCCCTCGGGCAGCTGGTGGTCGATCTCGAGGACGGTCGTGACCGCCAGCAGGACGAGGAAGTTGAAGTAGATCAGCGAGTGCATCACGCCGGCGGCCGGGTCGCGCAGCAGGGTCTGCATGTAGACGCCGGCCCGGAAGTCGGCGAGCCGCCTCGCGATGTTCGCCCGGGTGGTGCGGCGGTCGTCCGGCCCGCCCCGCTCCCAGTTGCGCACCCGGTTCGCGAACCGCACGGCCCCGATCACGAACAGCACCGGCAGCACCGTGTAGAAGGCGGCCTTCCACGGGGACGGGATGTTGCCGAACACCTCCCGGTGGATCGGCGAGTCGTCGTGCCACTGCGTGATGGTGGCGAGGATGCCGGACCCGACGGTCACGAGGGCGATGGCGATGCCGATCGCGACCACCAGGACCTGGGGCCGCACGCGGCGTCCGGGCAGAGCGCTGTCGTCGGTGCTCACGCCAGGAACCTATGCGCGCCGCAACAGCGACGAGAACTCAGAGGCTGCGCCGAAGGCCAGCCGTGGCCGAGCGGCCCGCTCCGCGGCAGCAGGAGCGGGATGCACGGCCCGGGCGGGGGGTCATGGATCGCCCGGGTGCGTCGCCGGCCACCGGCGCCAGCCGAACGCGACGACCGCGCCGACCACGACCGCGGGTGGCGACGAACGTCGCCACCTGCTGCCAGGTCTCCAGACCGGGCAGCAGCAGCTGGCGGAGGCCGTTGGCCGCAGCGAACGGCACGGCGTAGGCCCACCACGGCCCGCCGAGAACGGGCGTCGGCCGGGCGGCATGGCGGCGGGCGGTGCGGATGAGATCGTCGTGTCGGGCCATGGTCGATCCTCGTCTCGTACAGTCGTACGAGAGTCGGTAACGTCGCGGCGTGGCCGCGCATTCCGGCACGTCCGTCCCCACCGCCGAGCGCATCGCCGACGCGGCCGTGACCGTCGTGGCCCGCCGGGGGCTCGACCAGCTCAGCGTGCGGTCCGTGGCCCGGGAGGCCGGCGTGGCACCCGGCACGGTCCAGCACCACTACCGCAGCCGGCCCGCCCTGCTGCGGGCGGCGCTCGACCGGGTCG
Organism: Acidimicrobiales bacterium; assembly: GCA_035649475.1. Taxonomy (GTDB): domain Bacteria; phylum Actinomycetota; class Acidimicrobiia; order Acidimicrobiales; family VFJN01; genus ZC4RG19. The sequence goes on along the minus strand of DASRJM010000198.1, from coordinate 4,622 downwards.
TCGAGCGCCAGTTCGGCCGCATCGCCGCCGGCGGTCCCCACCCGACCCCGCTCGCCGCACTGCGTGCCGGCCTCCGCCAGCTGCTCCCGCTCGACGCGGCCCGCCGCGACGAGTCGATCGTCTGGCTGGCGTTCACCGCCGCCGCGGCGTCGGACGCGGCGGTCGCCGACCGCCACCGGGAGGTCGTGGCCCTGATGCGCCGGACCACGGCGGACACGATCCGCCTGGCCCAACGGGCGGGCGAGGTGCCGGCCGGGATCGACGCCACCACGTCCGCCGTCCTGGTGGTCGCCGCCACCGACGGCCTGGTGGTCCACGGCCTGTCCGCGCCCGGACGCCGCCCGTCGCTGTCGCGGCTGTGCGACGAGGCCGTCGACCGGCTGCTCAGCCCGGGCGGGGGGCGAACATGATCACCCCGACGCCAGCCAGGCACAGGGCCGCGCCGGCGAGGTCCCAGCGGTCGGGCCGGAACCCGTCGGCCACGATGCCCCAGGCCAGCGAGCCGGCGACGAAGATGCCGCCGTAGGCGGCGAGGATGCGCCCGAAGTGGGCCTCCTCCTGGAGCGTGGCGACGAAGCCGTAGGCGGCGAGGGCGGCCACGCCGGCGCCGATCCAGGCGACGCCCCGGTGCTCGCGCACGCCCTGCCACACCAGCCACGCGCCCCCGATCTCGGCCAGTGCGGCGAGCACGAACAGCACGATGGTGCGGGCGACCGACATCCGGGAACGGTAGGCCGCGCCCGCCCGCCTGCTACGAACCTCCTGTGAACCCGGGCCCCGAACCATCGCCGCCCCTCGTCGCCGCCCGGCCGGTGGTGCTGGTGACCGGCATCCCGGCGGCGGGCAAGTCGACCGTCGCCGATCGGCTGGCGCGCCGGTTCCCCCGGGGGGTGCACGTCCGGGGCGACATGTTCCGGCGCATGGTCGTGTCCGGCCGCCACGAGATGACCTCCGCGCCCACCGACGAGGCCCGTCGCCAGCTGCGGCTGCGTTACCGGCTGGGCGCCGCCGCGGCCGACGCCTACCACGAGGCCGGCTTCGCGGTGGTCGTCCAGGACGTCGTGCTGGGGCCGGTGCTGGCGGACTACGTCGGCTCGCTCCGATCCCGACCGCTGGTGGTCGTCGTGCTGGCGCCGCGGCGCGACGTCGTGGCGGCCCGGGAGGCCGCGCGGCCCAAGACGGCCTACGGCGGCCCGGACCGCATCGCGGAGCTCGACGCCGCCCTGCGCGAGGACACCCCCCGCCTGGGCCTGTGGCTGGACACGTCCGACCTCGACGCGGACGCGACGGTCGACGAGATCGTGCGCCGGGGCCTGCACGAGGGCGCGGTGCCGTGACCCGGGCCGCCGTCAGCCGGTGGTGGCCGGGCCGGTGCCAGCCAGCGTGCCAGTGCTTAATGATCAAGATTCAGTCGACGAGAGCGCCTGGTGTCGTCAGGGCAGTGGCAGCTCGCCGCGGCCGTGCACCAGCGACTCCAGCGCCTCGTCGAACGACTCGGCGATGAGCTTGATGTCGTCCATGACAAGGTACGTGCGACCGGTCGGGTCGATGGCCAGGAAGTAGTAGCTGCCGTAGGCCTCGCCCAGGGGGAACAGCGCCATGCCGTACTCGTCGGTGTAGAGCTGGAACCGGTCGTCCTCACCCAGCGCCAGTGCCGGGTCAAGCTCGAACCGCTCGCGGGCCCATGCCTCGCCAGGGCCCTCCTGGTCGACCTCCAGCCCGCCGAACTCGCGCAGGGCGGCGACCGCCGGCTCGGACAAGGCGAAGCCGTCGCCCAGCTGCTCGGCCCACGCTCGCACCTGGTCCTCGGGCACCTGGCGGCCGGGCGACCAGCCCGCCTCGCGCAGCGCCCGCTCCGTCTCGGGGGTGAAGCGGCTCATCGGCTCGCGATCATGCCGGAGGCAGCCAGTCGATGCCGAAGTGGTCGAGCAGCTGGCCGCACGACGGGCACGGCGGCAGCGCCTGGCCGTGCCGGGGGTTGCCGTCGGCGCGGACCTGGCCGGTGCTCATCACCCCGCCCCGGGGGTCGACGCCGGCGTCGAGGGCGTTGGACACCGACTGGGGCTCGACGCAGCGCCCGTGGCCCGGGCCCCGGACCTGCATGTCGTCCATCACCTGCTGCACCTGCGGGTTGAGCGCCGGGGGCTGGCCGCCCTTGACGCTGGAGGCCGGGAACGGCGTGCCGTCCGCGGTGACCAGCGCACCGCCCGCGCCGGGGCGGGGGCTCATGCCCTGGGACAGGTTGATCTGGTCGGTCGCCGCCAGCTGGGCCGGGTGCGGGCGCCACAGCGCCGCCCCGCCGCCGGCGCCGGTGCCTCCGCCGATCACCGTGTTGACGGCCACGGCCTCGGGATCGAACTGACCGTCGCTGCCCGGCAGCGGTGTCAGGTCGTACAGCTCGCCGAACGTGCCGGTGGCGGCACCGGAACCGGCCCCCGCGACGCCACCGTAGAAGGCGGTGCTCGCCCGGGTGCCCTGGGTGACCAGCGAGGTGCCGAACCGGCCGGTGAGGCTCACGCCCGCCCGGGAGGTCAGCGCGCCGGCCCCCCGGCCGAACGGGCCGGCGGCCGCGCCGACGACCGCCCCCTTGAGCGCGCCGCCGCCGATGGCGCTCCAGTCCCAGTTCCCGGTCTGGAAGCCCTGGATCACGCCCGGCGCCGCCCCGCCGGCCGCGCCCAGCGCGGCGCCGATCAGCACGGCACCGGCCAGGTTCACGCCAGGGATGAACATCGCGGCCACGCCCACCACCACCAGGCCGGCGGTGACGATGTTGTTCCACTGCGGGCCGGTCTCCTGGGCCCGGATGTCGTTGTACTGGGCGACCGTCAGCGGCTGCCCCTGCAGGCCGAGCGGGTCGACGAAGCCGATCGGGTCGCCATTGGCGTACTGGTAGGGGTGGGCGACACCGGGCAGCCCCGGGACGCCGGGCAGAGGGTCGGGGCTGAGGAACTGGCGGGTGGCCGGGTCGTAGACCCGGTTCCGCAGCCACGTCAGGCCGTCGATCTCGACCTCGCCCAGCCAGCCGAGCGCCGGGCCGGCGGCGCCCGGCCGGCTGGGCGAGTGGCCCCACGGGTCGCGGCCGTCGCCGCGGTCGGTGGAGCCGACGCCGTCGCCGGGCAGCGGGCGCCCGCCCGCCACGCCCAGCACCATGCCGCCCACGCTCAGCACCGGGTCGTCGCCGAGCGCCACCAGCTCGGTGACCGAGGCGGTCGGGTCCCAGTCGAGCCGGACGCCGTCGACGGCGGCGAGCTGGCCGATAGCGTCGACGTCGAGGTCGTGACGGCGGCCGTCGACCTCGATCGACCGGAGGCGACCCCGCGGGTCCCACGCGTAGCGGCGGGAGCCCGCGGGGCCGTCCTCGGCGGTGCGGCGGCCGGCGTCGTCGTAGGTGAATGCGGTGGGCCCGTCCGGCCCCTCGATCCGGACCAGCTGGTGGGCCTCGTCGTAGGCCAGGGTGCGGGCGCCGGCGGGACCCTCCTCGCGGACCAGGCGGCCGGCGGGGTCGTAGTGCCAGGTCCAGGCATCGGTGCCGCGGGAGGCCGCCACCAGCTGGCCGGCCGCGTCGTACCGGTACCGGTTGACCGAGCCGCCTGACCGCATCTCCACCACCCGGCCCGCCGCGTCGCGGGTCAGCTCGACCGTGGTGCCGTCACCGAGGTGCGCGGCGACCACGAGGCCGCCGGCGTCGTGGTCCCAGCGACGCTCGACGCCCGCGCCCCGCAGCGCGGCGGGACGACCGTCGGGGTCGTGGTCGAGCTCGACGCGGCCGGCGCCGTCGACCTCGACGGCGGCGAGCCGGCCCGACGGCCCGCGGTGGTAGCGGGTGACCCTGCCGGACGGCTCGCGGCGGGCGACGACGTGGCCGTCGCGGTCGCGCTCCCAGCGCAGCGTGCGGCCGTCGGCGTCGAGGGATCGCAGCCGCCCGCCGGGGGTCCACGCCAGCGTGAGCGTGCGGTTGCCGGCGGGCTCGTGGATCAGCACCGGCCGGCCGACGCGGTCGCGGTCGAACACGACCGCGTCGCGGCCGTTGACCTGGACGTCGAGGCTCTGGCCCCGGGCATCCCGCCGCCAGGTGACGACGTCGCCGGTCGGCAGCTCCTGGCGGACGACCCGGCCGGCGAGGTCGCGCTCGATGCGGGTGGTGCGCCCGAGCTGGTCGGTCGTGGCCACCGGCCGGCGCATGGCGTCGAACGTGGTCGTGACCAGGCCGCCGAGGGCGTCGACGAACGCCGCCGGGTTGCCCCGCTCGTCGTAGCGGAAGCGGACCGTGGCGCCGAGCGCGTCAGTGGCCGAGATCAGCTTGCCCCGCAGGTCGTAGCCGTAGCGGACGGTGGCGCTCGACGGGTCGGTGGCGGCCACCACCCGTCCGGCGTGGTCGTAGGTCGTGCGCCACACCCGCCCGGCCCGCTCGGTCTCGACGACCCGGCCCATCACGTCGTAGCGCAGCCGGTCGACGCGTCCGGACGGCGACGTCATCGCCGTCATGCGGTCGCAGGCGTCCCAGGCGAACCGGGTCGTCGCCCCGCCGGCGTCGGCCACGGCCACCAGACGGCCGCCGGCGTCGTACGTGTTGGTCCAGCCCCTGCCCTCGGCCGTGCGCACCAACCGGACCCGACCCGCCG
>DASRJM010000197.1:0-25055 GCA_035649475.1 Acidimicrobiales bacterium | reverse complement strand
CCACCCGCGCCGGTCGCCCAGTGCTCACCCGTGCTCGGCCCACCCGCGCCGGTCGCCCAGTGCTCACCCGTGCTCGGCCCCCCGGACCACCCGTCGCCCGGCGCGCGTCCCGACCCCGGCGCCCCGTGCTCGCCGGTGTTCGGCCCGCCGGGCCACGGTTCACCCGCACTGGTTGCGCCGGCTGCATCCGGGCCCGCGGCCCAGCGCTCACCCCTCCCCGGCCGTCCCGGGACGTCGGACCACCCGTTGCCCAGCGCGCTGCCGGGGCCGGTCGCCCAGTGCTCGCCGGTGGCCGGCCCGCCCGGCGCCCACGGATCACCCGCGCCCGGCCCACCGGCGAAGCGGTCGCCCGGCCCGGTCGCCCACTGCTCACCCGTCGGAGGGCCGCCGGACCAGCGCTCGGCCGCACCCGCACCGCCCGGGCCGGTCGCCCCGTGCTCGCCCGTGGTGGGGCCGCCGGACCAGCCGTGGTGCTCGCCCGTCGTGTGGGCGCCCGGCGACGGCCATGCGTCGCCGGCCGGGTCGTGCCAGCCGCCCGCGCCGGGTGTGGGGGCGGGAGGGGGTGGGCCCCAGTCCGGCCGGCCCGGGGGCGGGGCCCACGGGTCTGGCTCGTGGGGCCGGCCCTGCACCGGGACCTGCCACTCCCCGGTGTCGCCGCGGGACGCCCTCGGCTCCTCGGGCGGGAGGCCGTGCTGGCGCCGCCAGGACTCCTGGACGTCGTCCCAGTCGTCGTCCTGCTCGTCCGACCAGCCGGTGCCCATGGGCTCGGGCTCGCGGCCCGCAGGCCCCGGCGGGGGCGGCCAGCCACCGCTGTTGCCCATCGTGGGCTCGTCCCAGCTGCCGTTGCCGCCGCCCGGGCCCGCCCCCACGCCGGCCAGGACCGGCTGGGTGCGGTCGGCGCCGGCGTAGCTCGGCTCGGGGTCCACCCAATACGTGGCCGGGGCTGGACGCTGGCCAGCGGGCGCGGCCGCACGGCGGCCGTCGCCCGGGCGGCCGGGCCGGGCCGAGGCGGGCGCCGGCACGGACGATCCGGCGCCGTCCGTCAGGTCGCGGGCGCGGGCGCCGATGTGGGCGGCCACCGCGTACGCCGCGCCCCGTGCGAGCGCCAGGACGGCGGCGCTGGCGGCACCGGCCGCCTCCAGGTCGACCCGACGCACGGCCACGTAGACCGCCAGCGCGCCCGCGGCGGCCACGAACCCGGCGGTCCGGCCGCCGTACAGCGCCGCGACGAACACGGGCAGGAACAGCAGCGTCGCGACGACCTCGCCGGACGCCACACCGGCCGCCAGCAGGCCGAGGGCGATGGCGACCACGACTACCGACGCGGCCGTCGACAGCACGAGCCGTGCGCTTCCCGCGCCCAGACCGGTGAGCCGGTTGGTCAGCCCCTGCCCCATCGACCCCAAGACTAGGTGCAGGTGACCTCTGTTGTCCGCCCCGCTACAACTCGCTCGGGCGCGCGTCACGCTAGGCGCGCATGCTCAGAGGTAGGTGCCGGGCCGGTTGTCGGGCTCGCCGGTGGTCTGCGGGACGCCCGGTGGCAGGCGCCGCCGCATCTCGTCGAGCTGCTGGCGGGCCGCCATCTGCTGGGCGAACAGCGTGGCCTGGATGCCGTGGAACAGGCCTTCCAACCACCCCACCAGCTGGGCCTTCGCGATGCGCAGCTCGGCCTCGCTCGGCGCCGTCGTCCCGGCGAAGGGATGCGCCAGCCGGCCCAGCTCGTCGCGCAGGTCGGGCGACAGCGCGCTCGACAGCTCGGCCACCGAGGTCTCGTAGATCTCCCGCAGCCGGTCCCGGCTCGGCTCGTCGAGGTCGGACTGGCGCACCTCCTCCAGCAGCAGCTTGATCATCGACCCGATGCGCATGACCTTGGCCGGCTGCTCGACCGCCTCGCCCGCCTCCTGTTGGGACGCGTCGACGGTCACGACCTCCGGATGCTCGACCGGGGGCAGCGGCGTCGCCTCCCGGGTCGGCGCACCGCCGATCCCGGGCGTCGGTTCCTGGGAGTCAGTGGGAGGCATAGGGACCCATCCTGCCACGCGCTCAGCGCGTTGCCGCGAGCAGCGGGACGAGCATCTCGTCCGGCGTCAGCGACCCGTGCCGGCCCACCAGCTCGTACGGGCCGGTGTCCAGCGGGTCGTGGAACGCGACATCGGTGCGGGCCGCCACGGCCACGTCCCCCAGCCGCGCCAGCGCCGCCTCCGTGACCACGGGGCCGAGCCACCGCTCCTGCACGACCTCGTCGCGGGTGCGGACCCAGGCGTCGTCGCTGTGGCAGGCGCGCGCCGCCTCCCACAGCGCCCGCGCCCGCCCCGCCCGGGCGTGGAGCCAGCGGAACCGCCCCTCCCCCGACTGCATGTGGCACTCGGCCAGGACCTCGGGGGCGAGCGGGATGACGTTGCCGCCCACCTCGACCTGGCCGTGGTCCGCGGTGACCAGCAGGGCGGTGCCGGGCCGGAGCTCGGTGAGGAGGCGCTCGACGGTGTGGTCGATCCAGCCCAGCTCCGCGTCGTAGTGCTCGCCCAGCCCATACTCGTGGGCAACCTTGTCGAGGCCGTCGTAGTAGGCGTAGACGAACGGCTCCCCCGCCCGCACCAGCCTCCCCACCTCGGTGACCATCGTCGCCATCGTCCGGTAGCCCCAGAACCGGGCGGGGTCGAGGTGGGCGCCGGTGAACCCCGAGCGCCGGTACTCGGCCCGGGTCACCACCGCCGGGCGCTCGCCCAGGAAGGGGGCGCTCGGCTGCAGCTTGGAGGGCAGGATGGTCTGGCGGGCGTCGCCGGCCACGGTCGACCAGCGCAGGACGTTCAGCACCTCCCCCTGGGCCGCGATGCGGTAGCCGACGACCCCGTGCTCCCCCGGGGGCAGGCCGGTGGTCAGCGACGTCAGTGCCGTCGACGTCGTGGAGGGGGCGACGGTGGTCACCATGCCGCCGACCATCGACGCCAGCGTGGGCGCCAGCCGGAGCCGGGCCTGGAGCTGCTGCCAGCCGAGGCCGTCGACCACGAACAGGACGACCTGGGACGCGTCGGCGACTCCCGCCGGCATCCAGGCGGGCGTCTCGTCGGGGGGTCCGAGCAGCGCCGGGACGATGTTGGCGATGCAGGCCCCGCCGTAGTCCGGTAGTACCAGTTCGTCGACCACGCCTGTGCCTTCTCTCGTGGCCCACCGTAACCGCCCACCCGGCGAGCGCGGCGGGCGGCTCCGACGTTCCGCCACCCCCACCCCGTACAGTTGCGTGCCGTGAAGGTGTCGACCCGTGGCGACTACGCCAGCAGAGCGCTCCTCTCGCTGGCGCTGCACGGGGACGAGTCCGGCCCGACGTCGGTCCGCGACATCGCCGAGCGCACCGGGCTCCCCCAGCCCTACCTGGAGCAGATCCTGCTGGCGCTCAAGGGCGCCGGCCTCGTCCGGTCCAAGCGGGGCGTGGGCGGGGGCTACGTCCTGGCGAGGCAGCCGGCCGACATCACCCTCGGCGACATCGTCAGCGCCGTCGACGGGCCGATCGCGGTCGGTGACTTCGGCGAGCCCCACCAGAATGGCGCCTGCGACCACGAGGGCCAGTGCGTGCTGCTGGCTATCTGGGCCATGGTCAGCGACCACATGCGCCGCCACCTGGACGAGCTGACCCTGGCCGACATCGCGACCATGGCCCGCGGCGAGCGGGAGTGGCCGGTGGTGGCCGTCGACTGACGGCGCGGAAACCCGGGTGACCCGGCCGCGGCACTCGCAGCACAGTGGTGGCGTGCTGACCGGGGAGCAGCGAGCACGGCTCGACACCGTGGGCTGGGTGCGCGTGCCCGGCGTCGTCGGGCACGCCACCGCGGCGGCGATGGCGGACGCCGTGTGGGCCTCGCTGGCCGCCCGCGGCATCGAACGGGACCGCCCGGGAACCTGGCCGGTCGGCTTCGTCGGCAAGCACCAGAAGCTGCGGACGCGCCGGGTGTTCGATCCGTTCGGGGCGGCGCCGGCGACGGTGGCCCTGGTGGACGGCCTGCTAGGGCCGGGGTGCTGGCGGGACGAGCGGCCGTGGGGACCGGCGCTCGTCACGTTCCCCGAGCCGGGCCCGTGGACGCTCCCCCACAAGATCTGGCACGTCGACCTGCCCGGCCGCGGCGACCCCGACCGCCCTGCGGTCGTGCGGATGTTCGCCTACGTCGGCGACGTGGTCGAGCGCGGCGGGGCGACGCTCGTGGTCGAGGGCAGCCACGAGCTGGTCCGGCGGCGGGTGGCGGCGGCGCCCGGTCGTGACGCGGGCAGCTCGGCCGAGCTGCGCCGTGCGCTGCTCGGCTCCCACGCCTGGTTCCGGGCGCTCTGCCGCGAGGGTGGCGCCGACCGCACCCGACGCTTCATGGTCGACGGCGACGAGATCGACGGCGTCCGGGTACGGGTCGCCGAGCTGACCGCGGCCGCCGGCGACCTCGTCGTCATGCAGCCGTGGACGATGCACAACCTGTCGATGAACTGCCGCACGACACCCCGCATGATGGTGACCCACACGGTCCACCGGCACGGCGCGGCGGATCCGGACGTCAGGCCAGGCCGGCCAGCACCGCCGCCAGGTCGTCCGGCAGCGGCGACGTGAACGACAGCGGCTCGCCGGTCACCGGGTGGTCGAACTCGAGCCGCTCGGCGTGGAGGAACGGCCGGTCCAACGGCAGCGACGCCCGCGCCCCTCGGTAGCGGGCGTCGCCCACCACCGGGTGGCCGATGGAGGCCAGGTGGACCCGGATCTGGTGGGTGCGGCCGGTCTCCAGCCGGCACACCATCTCGGTCGCCTCGACCGGCTCGTGGAACGTGCGGACGACCTCGTAGCGGGTCCGGGCCTCCCGGCCCCGCAGGCTGACCGCCATGCGGGTGCGGTCCCGGTTGGACCGGCCGATCGGGGCGTCCACCATGCCGGTTGGCGAGCCCGGGGCGCCCCACACGAGCGCCCGGTAGCGCCGGTCCACCTCGTGGGCGGCCAGCATGGCCACCAGGGCGTCGTAGGCCGCGGGCGACCGGGCCACCAGCAGCAGGCCCGACGTGCCCTTGTCGAGGCGGTGGACGATGCCGGGCCTGTCCTCCTGCCCGACGCCGCGGACCTCGGGGTAACGGGCCAGCAGGCCGTGGACCAGCGTGCCCGCGTCCTGGCCCGCGCCGGAGTGGACGACGAGGCCGGCCGGCTTGTCCACCACGATCAGGTCGGCGTCCTCGTGGACGACCGGCACCGGGACCTCGGGGTCCGGGACGAGGGCGCCGTCGCCGGACGGCCCGGGGACCTCCACCTCGACCACGTCGCCGTCGCTGACCCGGTGGGACCGCGACGTCACCGGGCGGCCGCCGACCGCCACCGCCCCCTCGTCGACCAGGGCCGCGGCCTGGGCGCGGCTGCACCCGGTCACCAGGGCCACCACCCGGTCGAGCCGCTGGCCGTCGAGCGCCCGCGGCACGACCTCCCTCACCGGGGCTTCCCCGCCTCCACCCCGTCGTCCCGCCACTGGGCGAGGAACAGCAGAACGGCCCCGACGACGATGCCCGCGTCGGCCACGTTGAACACCGGCCACCACTGGAGGTCGACGAAGTCGACGACGCCGCCGCCGAGGAACCCGTCGCCGGGCCGGAACGCCCGGTCGAGCAGGTTGCCGATGGCGCCGCCCAGTACGAGGCCGATCGCCACCGCCATCGGGATGGAGGTGGCGTGGCGCCCGGAGCGGAGCAGCACGGCCACGATGACCAGCGCCAGGAGCGAGATCAGGGGGCCGCGCCCGTTGGCCAGGCTGAACGCCGAGCCGTAGTTGATCGTGAGCCGGAGCTGGAGGGAGCCGATCAGCTCGATCGTCCGGGTGTCCAGGGTCTCGACAGCCCACCACTTGCTGAGCTGGTCGAGGGCGAGCACCGCGGCGGCGATGCCGAACAGCAGCGCCCACCGGGCGCGGCGCGGGGTGGCCGGAGCCGCGGCGTCGCCGCCCTCGGAGTCGGCGCCGGGTGCCGGGCCGCCCTCGGCGCTCGTCTGGTCAACCGTCATGGCGTGCCGTCACGGTGCGTCCCCCGCGCCGTTTTGTCAACGTTCCGGCCGGGTCAGCGGCGGAGGCCGAGGCCCCCGCTCTTGCACTTGACGCACAGGGCGGCGTACGGGAGGGCCTTGAGCCGCTCCTTGGGGATGGTCGTGCCGCAGTTCTCGCACCGGCCGTAGGTGCCGTCGTGGATCTTGGCGACGGCCACGTCGATCTGCTCCATGGCGGCCCGGGCCTGGGCGGACAGGGCCAGGTCGCGCTCCCGCTCCACCGCCAGCGTGTCGCCCTCGCCCGACTCCTCGTCGAACTGGACGTCGCCCGGCTCGCGGTCCTCCGTCAGCGAGTCGGCCTCGGCCTTGAGCGTCTCGGCCTGGCGCAGGTAGTTCTCGCGCTCCCGCTCGAGCTCCGCGAGCTGCCCCTCCAGGAACTTGTCGAGGACCGGCTTCTTGGCGGCGGACTTCTTCGCCGGGGTCTTCTTGGCGGCGGCCTTGGCGGGAGCGTCCTTGGTGGCTCTGGGCATGGTTGCGCCGTCCTCGGGGGGAAAGGGTGCCGGATGGTATTGCCGGCCGCGCGGACCGGTCAAGGAATGGTGCAGCGTAAGCGTTCGTCGCCTCGTCTCCACCCCTCTAGCCTTGTTTCCCATGCCGTTCGGCCCCGTCGACCCCGATCTCGACCTCCCGTCTCTGGAAGAGCGCGTGCTGGCGCGCTGGCGCGAACGCAAGGTGATCGAGGAGGCCGCCCAGCTCCGGGCCGGCGGCGAGAAGTGGATCTTCTACGAGGGGCCCCCGACGGCCAACGGCCGGCCGGGCCTCCACCACGTCTGGGCGCGGGCGTTCAAGGACCTGTTCCCCCGGTTCCAGACCATGCGCGGCCGCGATGTCCCCCGCAAGGGCGGCTGGGACACCCACGGCCTTCCGGTCGAGCTCGAGATCGAGAAGGAGCTCGGCCTCGGCACCAAGGCCGAGATCGAGGCCTACGGCATCGAGGCGTTCAACGCCCGCTGCCGCGAGTCGGTGACCCGCTACGTCGAGGACTGGTCGGCGCTCACCGCCCGCACCGGCGTCTGGATCGACACCGCCGACGCCTACTGGACGCTGTCCAACGACTATGTCGAGTCCGTCTGGTGGCTGATGCGGCGGCTGTGGGACGAGGGGCTGCTCTACGAGGGCCACCGGGTCACCCCCTACTGCGGCCGGTGCGGCACCGCCCTGTCCAGCCATGAGGTGGCCCAGGGCTACCGCGACGTGGTCGACCCGTCGATCTACGTGCGCTTCCCGCTCACCGGCGACGGCGCCCCCGACGCCGACCTGCTGGTGTGGACGACCACGCCGTGGACGCTGATCTCCAACGTGGCCGCCGCGGTCGGGCCCTCGTCCACCTACGTGCAAGTCGCCGACCCGGGCGCCGGCCGCGACCTGGTGCTGGGCGAGCGGGCGGCCGAGCGGCTGTACCCCGAGGCCGAGGTCCGGGGTCGCTGGTCGGGCACGGAGATGGCCGGCTGGCACTACGCCCGGCCGTTCGAGTTCCTCGAGCCGGTGGCCGGCAAGGACGCCTGGCGGGTGGTCGCGGCCGACTATGTCAGCGACGACGACGGGTCCGGCATCGTCCACATCGCCCCCGCGTTCGGCGAGGACGACGCCCTGGTCGGCCGCGCCGAGGACCTGCCGGTGCTCAACCCCGTCGACAGCGACGCCACGTTCGACCACCGGGTGACCCCGTGGCAGGGCCGCTTCGTCAAGGACGCCGACCCCGGCATCATCGCCGACCTGCGCGAGCGCGGGCTGCTCGTCGCCGAGCAGCCCTACGAGCACAGCTACCCCCACTGCTGGCGGTGCGGCACGCCGCTCATCTACTGGGCCAAGACGTCGTGGTTCGTGCGCACGGCCGAGCGGCGCGACGACCTGCTGGCCCAGAACGAGACCGTCGACTGGTTCCCCGGCCACATCAAGCACGGTCGCTTCGGCCGGTGGCTGGAGGGCAACATCGACTGGGCGCTGTCCCGTGACCGCTACTGGGGCACCCCGCTGCCCATCTGGCGGTGCCGGGGCTGCGGCCGCGACACCTGCGTCGGCTCGGTGGCCGAGCTGTCCCGGCTCGCGGGGCGGGACCTGTCCGACCTCGACCTCCACCGCCCGTACGTCGACGACGTCACCTGGACCTGCAACCACGAGGGCTGCCAGGGCACGGTGCGGCGCCTGGCCCCGGTGCTGGACGCCTGGTTCGACTCCGGGTCGATGCCGTCGGCCCAGTTCCACTACCCGTTCGGCGACGGCGGCCGCTTCGAGGCGTCGTTCCCGGCCGACTTCATCTGCGAGGCCATAGACCAGACCCGCGGCTGGTTCTACTCCCTGCTGGCCGTCAACACGCTGGTGTTCGGGTCGTCTCCGTACCGCAACGTCGTGTGCCTCGGCCTGCTGGTCGACGAGAACGGCCAGAAAATGTCCAAGTCCCGGGGCAACATCATCGACCCCTGGCAGGTCACGACCGCGCTCGGGGCCGACGCCCTGCGCTGGTACTTCTTCTCGTCCGGGCAGCCGTGGGGCACGCGACGGGTCGGCGTCGAGGGCATCCGCGAGGCGACCCGCCAGACGCTGCTCACGCTGTGGAACGTGTTCAGCTTCTTCGTCACCTACGCCGACCTCGACGGCTGGCAGCCCGAGGGGACCGCGCCGCGGCCCACCCACGTGCTCGACCGCTGGGTGCTGGGCGAGCTGGACGCCACGGTGGCCGAGGTCACGCGTGCGCTCGACGAGTTCGACGCCCTGGCCGGCGCTTCGCGGCTGGCCCGGTTCGTGGACGACCTGTCCAACTGGTACGTGCGCCGCAGCCGCCCCCGGTTCTGGAAGGCCAGCGATCCGGCCGCCCACGCCACGCTCCACCACGCGCTGGTGACCACGGCCCAGCTGCTGGCCCCGTTCGCTCCGTTCCTGTCCGACGAGATGTACGTGACGCTGACCGGCGAGTCGTCGGTCCACCTGTCGGACTGGCCCGAGCCGGCCGGCGCCCACGACCCGGCCCTGGCCGCCGACATGGAGGCCGGCCGCCGGCTGGTGGCGCTGGGCCGGGCGGCCCGGACCGACGCCAAGGTGAAGGTCCGCCAGCCGCTGGCGCGGGCCATGGTCCTGCACCCGGGGGCCGCGCTCGGTCCCGAGGTGGCGGCCGAGGTGGCCGGCGAGCTGAACGTGAAGGCGCTCGACGACGTGGACACGCTGTCGGGGCTGATGTCGTGGACGGTCGTGCCCAACTTCCGGGCACTCGGCCCCCGGCTCGGGCCCCGGGTCAACGAGGTCAAGGCGGCGCTGGCCGCGGCCGACGGGTCCGAGCTGGCGCAGCGGCTGGAGACCGAGGGGTTCGTCGAGGTGGCCGGCGAGCGGCTGGGGCCCGACGACGTCGAGGTCCGGGCGGTCCGCCACGAGGCGTTCGCCCTGGCCGAGGAGGGCGGCTGGGCCGTGGCCCTCGACCTGGAGCTGGACGAGGACCTGCGCCAGGAGGGTCTGGCCCGCGAGCTGGTGCGCAGCCTCAACGACCTCCGCAAGGAGGTCGGGCTCGACATCGCCGACCGCGTCCGCCTGGCGGTGGCGGCCGAGGGCGCGGTGGCCGACGCGCTGGCCGCCCACCGCGACTACGTGATGGCCGAGGTCCTGGCGGTCGAGCTGGAGGCCGGCGGCGCGTCGACCCACGCGGTCACGATCGAGGGCCAGCCGGTCGGCGTCGACATCGAGCGCGCCTGAGATCACACCGGGGTAGTGCTACCGCCGGCGGCCGAAGCGGGCGCGGTCGGCGTCGGCCTTGTCCGGATCGAACACGGCCGTGCCCCACTCGGGCGAGCGCTCGCCGGGGACGCTGTCGCCATCCTGCGCGGGCGCAGGCGGCGGGGGCGGCGGCCCGAGGGGCTCGTCGCCGACCGGCCGAAGGTCGGACGGCAGCCACGGGTCCCGGCCCTCGCCCGCCATCCCGAACGGGACCGGCTGGGTGGGCGGGCCGAGGTCGGGCGTCTCCTGGAGCGAGGCCACGTTGTTGGTGCCGTAGCCGGCTCCGACCTCCGCGGGCGCGTGGCCGTTGCTGCCCTCCGCGTCGGCCTCGGCGTCCGCGGGCGGCACCGGGTCCAGCGCGATCGGCCGGTCGACCTCGGCCAGCGGCGGCGTCGAGATCGGCTTGAGGGCGTTCGGGTCGTCGAGCAGGCGCTGCAGCTCGTTGACGCCTGCCCGGATGTTGCTGCGCTGCTCGCCCAGCTTCTTGGTGAGCACCTCGATGTCGGCCCGCAGCTTCTCGCGGCTCGACAGCAGCGTGTCGACCTCGGCCTCGGCGGCGATCCGGGCGGACTCGGCGCCCCGGCGGGCGTCGGCCTCGGCCTCGGCGCGGGTGCGGGCCGCCTCCTCGCGGGCCTCGCTGAGGACCCGGTTGGCCTCCTCCTTGGCCTCCTTGATGGTGGCGTCGGCGGTCCGCTGGGCCAGCACGAGGGTGCGCCGCAGGGTCTCGTCGGTCTCGGACGCCTCGGGCGTCGGCGGCCGGCGCCGGGCCTCGTCGAGCTCCCGCTGCGCCTCGATGAGCCGGGCGTCGGCGGCCTCGGCCCGGGCCTCGACGGCCCGCAGCCTGTCGGTCAGGTGCCCGACCCCTGCCGCCACGCGCTCGATGAAGTCGTCGACGTCGCGGGTGTTGTATCCGTTGCGCCGCGCCTCACGGAACTCGACGGCATGGAGGCTCTGCGGAGTCAGTTCCATGGGCCAACGTTACCGAACGCGCCGCTCGTGTACGGGACATCCACCGTGCGCCCGCGGTCTCAACAGATCGCGCGCAGCAGCAGCGTGCCCAGCAGGAACACCACGATGGGTGACAGGTCGAGGGCGGCGACCCCCATCCGCACCGGCGGCAGGACCGCCCGGATCGGCGCCAGCACCGGCTCGGTGAGGCGGTCGAACACCTCGAAGATCTGGGCGTAGGTCGTCCCCGGCGTGGGGGGGAACCAGCTCATGATGATGCGGACGAACACGATCAGCATGTAGAGCTGGATCGCGATGCAGACGAGGCTGGCCA
The DNA here is from genome assembly GCA_035649475.1 of Acidimicrobiales bacterium. Classification (GTDB taxonomy): domain Bacteria; phylum Actinomycetota; class Acidimicrobiia; order Acidimicrobiales; family VFJN01; genus ZC4RG19. The sequence goes on along the minus strand of DASRJM010000197.1, from coordinate 14,025 downwards.
TGTAGGGGTGGGCTCCCGGCGGTGGACGGTGACGTCAGGATTCGTAGCCTCGCTCGCGGAGACGGCGCCGCTCCTCGGGCGAGACCTCGACGTCGCTGGGAGTCAGAAGATAGACCTGGTTGGCGACGCGCTCCATCTGGCCGCCCAGCCCATAGCAGAGGCCGCTGGCGAAGTCGATGATCCGGCGGGCGAGGTCGCGCTCCACGCCCTGCAGGTTGAGGATCACGGGCACGTTCACCTTGAACTTGTCGGCGACCTCCTGGGCGTCGTTGAACGAGGTCGGGCCGATCACCGATGGCTTGGACGTGCCGACCGGCAGCGGGCGCACGACGGCAGAGCGGCTGCGCGACGGCCGGTCGGGCGCCGACTCGGCAAGCGGCCCCGCGGCCCGGCGGGCCGACGGGCGGGGCTCGGGACGCTCGTCGGCGTCGCCGTGGTCCCGCTCCCGGCTCGACCGCGACCCGTGGCCGGCGCCCGTGCCGTTGCCGTTGATGCCCGAGTCGTCGTCGACCGCCGCGGGGGTCAGCGTGCGCACCGCACCCGAGGGCTCGGGGTCGTGCTGGACCTCGCCCGGGCTCGGGCGCGTCCGGACCGGTCGCGACGCCACCGGCCGCTGGTGCTCGCCGGTGACGTCGAAGTCGTCGTACTCGTCGTCGGGGCCGAGCCCCAGGTAGAGCATCGCCTTGCGCCACATCGATGCCATCTGTCCTCCACCGGCCGGAAGTCAACCCTAGTGTCGCGCCCCACCCGCGACCGGGCGCGGACCGAACAGCCCGCGACCGACGCGCACGATGGTCGCGCCCTCGCGCAGCGCCACCTCGTAGTCGTCGGTCATCCCCATCGAGAGCTCGGCCAACCCCAGCCGATCGCGCAGATCGCGCGCAGCGCTGAACACCTGCCGCGCCCCCTCCGGGGGTCCGGCCGGCGCCATCGCCATCAGTCCCCGCACGTCGAGGCCCCGGGTGACCAGGTCCTCGACCAGCGCCGGCGCCTCGGCCGGCGCGCACCCGCCCTTGGCCGCCTCGCCGGCGGTGTTGACCTGGACCAGCACCGCCGCGCCCGTTGCCCACCGGGCGATCTCGGCCCCGAGCTCGGCGCGGTCGACGCTGTGCCACAGGGCCACGAGCGGCGCCGCCTTGCGCACCTTGTTGCGCTGGAGCCGCCCGATGGCGTGCCACCGGGGCGCGGGGCCCCCGGCGGCGTCCAGCTCGCCGGCCTTGGCCACCAGCTCCTGCACGTAGCTCTCGCCCACGTCGGCGAGACCGGCGGCCACCGCGTCGCGGACGACGCCCGCACCGAAGCCCTTGGTCACCGCCACCAGCGTGACCCGATCGGGGTCCGGCGCCGCAGCCCGGATGCGGGCGCGCACGTCCGCGACCCGCGCCGCCAGGTCCGGAGCCACGATCGTGCTCATTCGCGCACCCTGCGGGGTGCGCGCAATGAGCCATCGGCCCTTCGGGCCGAGTACCGCACTGTGCCGATGGTTCGCTCGCTTCGCTCGCTCACGTCGGCCGCGCCGCCCCCTACTTGAGGAACGACGGCACGTCGAACTCGTCGTCGCCGTCGAGGTCGAGGTCGTCGACCGACGGCCCCCGGGTCAGCGCCTCGAGCTCCTCGTCGACCCGGTTGGACCCGTTCACGTGACGGGACAGCGAATGGCCGGCAGACGTGTCGCGGTCGTCCCAGCGGTCGAAGCCGGCGGCGATCACCGTGACCCGCACCTCGTCGCCCATCTCGTCGTCGATGATCGAGCCGAAGATGATGTTGGCGTCGGGGTGGGCCACGCCGTGGATGACTTCGGCCGCCTCGTTGACCTCGAACAGGCCGAGGTCACTGCCGCCGGCGATGGTGAGCAGGATGCCTCGGGCGCCCTCGATGGAGGCCTCGAGCAGCGGGCTGGAGATGGCGTTGCGCGCCGCCTGCAGCGACCGGCCCTCGCCGGAGCCGTAGCCGATGCCCATGAGGGCCGAGCCGGCGTTGCTCATGATCATCTTCACGTCGGCGAAGTCGGTGTTGATGAGGCCCGGCGTCGTGATGAGGTCGGTGATGCCCTGCACGCCCTGGAGCAGGACCTCGTCGGCCATCTTGAAGGCGTTGACCATCGACGTCTTCTCGTTCGACACGGTGAGCAGCCGGTCGTTGGGGATGACGATGAGGGTGTCGACCTTCTCCTTCAGGCGCTGGATGCCCTGCTCGGCCTGCACGGCCCGGCGGCGGCCCTCGAAGCTGAACGGCCGGGTGACCACGCCGATGGTGAGCGCCCCCAGGCTCTTCGCGATCTCGGCCACGACCGGCGCCCCGCCGGTACCGGTGCCGCCCCCCTTGCCGGCGGTGATGAACACCATGTCCGCGCCCTTGAGGATCTCCTCGATCTCGTCGCGGTGCTCCTCGGCGGCCTGCCGGCCGACCTCGGGGTCGCTGCCGGCGCCCAGGCCGCGGGTCAGCTCGCGCCCGATGTCGAGCTTGGCGTCGGCGTCGCTCATCAGCAGCGCCTGGGCGTCGGTGTTGATGGCGATGAACTCGACGCCCTTCAGCCCGGCGTCGATCATCCTGTTGACGGCGTTGACGCCGCCACCCCCGATGCCGACCACTTTGATCACGGCCAAGTAGTTCTGCGGATTGCCGGCCATGGGTCGTGCCACCTCACATTCCAGGGGTTACCGGGGAGAGATCGGCTCACCCGGACCGCCATTGCACCCGGGCGAGTCGCCAGAAACTACCAAGGCCGGAGCCCCCCTCGACGCCGACTCAACATCAAGTTGAGGTCAATACTTTTCCTCAACCTCTGGTAGTTCTCGCAGACTACGAACACGTTTGGTTGCGGGTCAAGGCCGGACTTCCGGGAACCCGTACATCCAGCGTCTCGAGACAGGCCAGGTCCACGTCGGCCAGCACGGTCTTCGCTGCGGTGACCTTGATGTCCAGCTGCTCCGTCGAGCCGAAGCGGATCTCCCCGCCCTCGGCCAGAGCCGCGTCGAGACTCGTGGACACGGACACCACCACGCCGGGCATCCGCGCCCGCACCGCGGTCGCCACGCTCAGGGCGTCCCGGGCCTCGGCCGGGAGCCGCTCCCCCTCCGCCACCCGGCCGCCGATCCCGGTCAGCACCAACGGCGCCTCGCCCCCGGGGGCGGACTCGTCGGCCGGGTGGGCCTCGATGCTGAGGACCCGGCCCTCGTCGTCGACCAGCGCGGCCCGGTCCTCGGTCACCTGGACCAGGACCGTCGCCTCCCGCTCGATGACCTGGATGCGCACGGTGGACGGCCACGCCCGGCTGACCTTCGCCTCGGCCACCCACGGCAGCGCCTCTACCCGGTCGGACACGGCCTCGGGGTCGACGCTGACGAGGCTGTCGCCGATGTCGACCCCGGACTCCCGGCGTACGGCCGCCTCGGCCGTGTGCCCGGTCCCCGACACCAGCACCCGGTCCACGTCCAGCAGGGGCGACTGGGAGGCCGCCAGGGCGACGACGAGCAGCGCGACCAGGCCGAGCGCCAGCGTGACCTTCTTGAGCCGCTTGCGGCCCGCAGTCCGGCGCACGGCGATGCGCCGCGACCGCATGCGAGGATCGACCGCCACGGCCACGGGCGACACGTCCGGCGGGGTGCCGGCGTCGCCCGGGCCGTCGCCGTCCCCGCTCAACCCTCGACCTCCACCTCTACGTGAGGTTGAGGCGTCCGGTCGTAGCCGACCACACGGGTCTCGACCTCCAGGCGCAGCCCGAACGCCTCCTCGACCCGGCGCCGGACCTCGGCCATCAGGGCCACGACGTCGTCGGCCGAGCCGCCGGGGTCGGCCTGGACGAAGTTGGCGTGCTTGGTCGACACCTCGGCGCTCCCCCGCCGCAGGCCCTTGCAGCCGGCCGCGTCGATCAGCCGGCCGGCGGAGTCGCCCGGCGGGTTGGTGAACACCGAGCCCGCGTTCTGGCCGCCCGGCTGGTTGGCCCGGCGCCAGGCCACGATCTCGGACAGCGTGCGCTTGCCCTCCGCCCGGTCCCCGGCGGCCAGGTCCAGGGTCGCCGCCACCACCACGTGGTGCGGCGCCACCGCCGAGCGCCGGTAGCCGAGATCCAGGTCCGCGGCCGGGACGCTGCGGGGACCACCGCCGGCCCGCAGGTCGACGACGTCCGCCGACACCAGCGTGGCGGCCATGTCCGAGCCGTGCCCGCCGGCGTTCATGCGGACCGCGCCGCCCACCGACCCGGGGACGCCCACGGCCCACTCGAAGCCGCGGAGCCCGGCTTGCACGGTGTGGCGGGCCACCACCGGCAGCGCGGCCGCCCCGCCGGCCCGGACCCGGGTGCCGTCGACGCCGATCGCCGCGAAGCCCTCGCCCAGCACGACCGCCACCCCGGCGAACCCGGTGTCGGCCACCAGCAGGTTCGACCCCTTCCCCACCACCAGCACGTCGATGGCCGTGGCGGCGACGGCGTCCGCCACCGCGGCCAGGTCGTCCGGCGTCGCCGGCCGCACCAGCAGCGCCGCGGGGCCTCCCACCTTGTAGGTCGTGAACGGGCCGAGCGGGACGTCCGGCGCCGCCCGGGCGCCGAGGAGGGCGGCGGCCCGCTCCACCGCCGCGGGCCAGGCCGTCACCGGTCGGCCTCCAGCCGGGCGAGGATCCGGGGCGCCAGGTCGGTCAGGTCGCCGGCCCCCAGCGTGAGGCACAGGTCGCCGGGCCGCAGCACGCCGCCCAGCCACACCAGGACGTCGTCGAGGGTCGGCAGCCAGGCCACGTGGGCCCAGGGGTGGGCCTCGAGCACCGCGTCGACCAGCAGCTTGCCGGTGACCCCGGGGCGGGGGGCCTCGCCGGCCGCGTAGATGCCGGTGACCGCCAGCAGGTCCGCGTCCACGAAGGCGTCGGCGAACGAACGCCACAGCCCGGCCGTCCGGCTGTAGCGGTGGGGCTGGAACACGGCCACGACCCGCTGCCAGGGTCCCCAGGCCGCGGCGGCCAGCGCGGCCGCCACCTCGGTGGGCAGGTGGTCGTAGCTGTCGACCACGGTGACCCCGCCGGCCTCGCCCCGCAGCTCGAACCGCCGGGCCACGCCGGTGAAGGCCGCCAGCGCCGCGACCCCGTCGGCCAGCGGGACTCCGAGGGCGTCCGCCACCGCCAGCGCCCCGGCGGCGTTGCGGGCGTTGTGGACCCCGGGCGCGGCGGGGACCTCGACCTCGACGTCCTCGCCGACGTGGCGCAGCGTGAACCGGACCCCGGTCCCCCACGGGGCCGGATCGACGACCCGGTAGTCGGCCGCGGGGTCGAGCCCGTAGGTCAGCGGGCGGTCGGCGGCAGGCAGGAGCGCGGCCGAGCCGGGGTCGTCGGCGCACAGCACCACGGGGCCGGCCACGCCGGCCACGAACCGGCGGAATCCTTCGCGCAGCGCCTCCTCGCCGCCCCAGTTCTCCAGGTGGTCGGGCTCGACGTTGGTCACGATCGCCACGTCGGTGGCGAGCGCCAGGAACGTGCCGTCGCTCTCGTCGGCCTCGACCACCAGCGGCCCGTCCCCGCCCCAGGCCGCGCTGCGGCCCAGGTGGGCGATCCCCGCCCCCACCACCCAGCCCGGGTCCCGCCCGGCGCCGGAGAGGATCGTGGTGAGGAGGGCGGAGGTCGTCGTCTTGCCGTGGGTGCCGGCCACCGCTGCCGTGGTCCGCACGGCCGACAGCGCGGCCAGCGCCGCCGCCCGGTGCAGGACGGGGACACCCCGGTCGCGGGCCGCAGCCACGTGGGGGTCGTCGGGCGGCGTGGCCGTCGACACCACGACAGCCTCGACGCCGCCGTCGAGCAGCGGGCGCTCGGTCCCGGTGCTCACCGCCACGCCCCGGCCCGCCAGCAGGTCGAGGAACGGCGTCGACGCCGCCGGGTCGTGACCGCTCACCACGTGGCCGCTCTCGGCCAGCAGCGTGGCCACCGCGCTCATCCCGGCCCCGCCGACGTTGGTCACGTGCAGGCGCCGGGAGCGGGACAGGTCGAGCGTGGCCGGGTCCCGCACGGCGGCCGGTACCTCAGTCACGGGCGTGGACCTCGGCGAGGGCGGCGATCTCCTCCGCCGCGTGCGGTGCCGCCGCGGCCCGGGCGGCCGTCGCCATCGCCGCGAGCCGGGCGGGGTCGGCCAGCAGGGTGTCCACCTCGGCGGCCAGCCGGGCGCCGTCGAGCTCGGCGTCGGGGACCACCACCGCCGCGCCGGCCGCCTCCATGTGGCGGGCGTTGGCGGTCTGGTGGTCCGCGGTCACGAACGGGGAGGGCACCAGCACGGCCGGCAGGCCGACGGCCAGCAGCTCGAAGCTGGTGCTGGCCCCCGACCGGCACACGGCCACGTCGGCGGCGGCCAGCGAGGTCGGCATGTCGTCGTCGTACTCGATGGCCTCGTACCGCAGCGGGGACCCCGGCGGGACCGGCGGGCCCCCGCCGGTGATGTCGTCCCAGTCCCGGGACCCGACCACGTGGCGTACGTGGAGGTCGGACCGGCCGGCCCAGAGCCGGGCCGCCTCCAGCGCCGCCCGGTTGATGCGCAGCGCGCCGAGCGACCCTCCGAAGACCAGCACCAGGCGCCGCCCCGGCTCGACGACCAGCTTGGTGCGGGCGGCCTCGGCGTCGCGGGCCCGGTCGATGGCCAGGACCTCGGGGCGGACCGGGTTGCCGGTCACGACGGCCCGGGGCAGCGGGGTGCCCGGGAACGACACCGCGCAGGCCCGGGCGAACCGGCCGACCAGCCGGTTGGCCGCCCCCGGCTGGGCGTTCTGCTCGGCCACCACCACCGGCACCCGGCGCAGCACCGCGGCGAGGGCGCAGGGGACGCTGGCGTAGCCGCCGACCGAGATCACGACCCGCGGCCGCCGGCGCCCGACCAGCGTCCACGCCCGGCGGCAGGCGACGAGGAGCGACCACAGCGACTTCACGTTCTGGAGGCTGAGCCTGCGCTGCAGCCCGCGGCCGGGGAGCAGCGTCAGCTCGAAGCCGGCGGCGGGCACCAGGCGGGCCTCGATGCCCCGCTCGCTGCCCACCAGCTCGATGGCGGCCCGCTTGTGGCCCCGCTCCACCAGCGCCCGGGCGATGGCCAGGGCCGGCTGGACGTGGCCGGTCGTCCCGCCCCCGGCGATGAGGGCGAAGGTCTGGCGCGCGTGACGCGGGCTCATCGGCGCACCCTCCGGGATGTGCGCGATGAACCATCGGCCCTGCGGGCCGAGCAACGCACTGCGCTCATGGTTCGCCCGCTTCGCTCGCTCACCGGCGCCGCTCCGCGGGGGCGCGGGGCGCGAGGGACCGGTCGGTGGCCTGGCGGGCGACGTTCAACAGCAGGCCGGCTCCGGCCATGCCCACGACCAGCGACGTGCCGCCGGCGCTCACGAAGGGCAGGGGGACGCCGGTGACGGGGAGGATGCCGATCACGACACCGATGTTGACGAACGCCTGCATGCAGAACCAAGCCGTGACCCCGACGGCCAGCAGCAGGCCGAAGCGGTCCGGGGCGTGGAGCGCCACCCGCATCCCCAGCACCCCGAGCAGGACGAACAGACCGACGACCGCCACCGCCCCCACGAGGCCGAGCTCCTCGCCGATCACGGCGAAGATGAAGTCGGAGTGGGCGTAGGGCAGGAAGCCCCACTTGGCCGTGCCCGCCCCGAGGCCCTTGCCGGCCACACCCCCCTCGGCCAGGCCCACCAGCGACTGGATGTTCTGGTAGCCCTTGTCCATCGGGTCGGCCCACGGGTCGAGGAAGGCCAGGATGCGGGCCCGCCGGTAGGGGGCGGCCAGCGCCAGGGCCGTCGCCGCCCCGATGCCGAACGCCGACCAGCGCACGAGGGCCCCGAGCGGCGCCCCGCCCACGAAGCACAGCGTGAGGGCGATGGCCGCCACCACGATCGTCGTGCCGAGGTTGGGCTGGAGCATCACCAGGGTCGCCACCGCCGCCAGGGCCAGGATCACCGGCCGCAGCGTGGCCCGGGGATTGTGCATCTGCGCGGCCCTCCGGGCCAGCAGGTCGGCGACCCACAGCAGCAGGGCCAGCTTGGCGAGCTCCGACGGCTGGAAGCTGAGCTGGCCGGCACCGAGCCACCGGGTGGCGCCGTTGGCGCCGGTCCCTATGACCAGCACCAGGGCCAGCAGCGCGAGCGACAGCAACACCAGCGGGCCCCCGAGGCGCCGCCAGCGGTGGTAGTCCACCCGGGCCACGAGGACGAGCACGACCGTCCCGACCGCGGCCCACGCCGCCTGGCGGCCGACGAAGTACCAGGACGACCCGTAGACGTCGAGGGCGACGACCGACGACGCCGACATCACCATGACCAGGCCCAGCAGGTTGAGCACGGCGATCAGGAAGGCCAGCGCCACGAACAGGCGGGCGCCGGTGGCCTGGGCCGGCGGGGTCCGGGCCGTGGGGTGCCGGCGGCGGGCCGTCGCGATCGTGCTCATGCGTTCCCGCCGCGTGACCGCATCGCACCAGACTCGCCGACCGGGCGCGGCCGGCGGTGGACCGTCATCCGGTGACCCCCGCCGAGATCGAGTCGGCGTAGAACAGCCCGAGCGCCACCGCCATCGACATGATGGCCAGGATCCAGAACCGGATGATCACGGTCGTCTCGGGCCAGCCGCCCAGCTCGAAGTGGTGGTGGATCGGCGCCATGCGGAGCACCCGGCGGTGGAACACCCGGAAGCTGCCCACCTGGACGATGACCGAGAGCGTCTCGAACACGAACAGCGCGCCGAAGATCGGCAGCAACAGCTGCACGTTGAGCGTGAGCGCCAGGGTGGCCAGGCCGGCCCCGATGGCCAGCGACCCGGTGTCGCCCATGATGATCTGGGCCGGGTGTGCGTTCCACCACAGGAACCCGGTGATGCCGCCGACCATGGCGGCGGCGATGACGGCCAGGTCGAGGGCATGGTTGACCTCGTACACCTCGGGGTGGCGGAAGGCCCAGAACGCCACCACGGTCAGCGTGATGAACGCGTAGATCGCCGACCCGGCGGCCAGCCCGTCGAGGCCGTCGGTGAGGTTGACGGCGTTGGTCGTGGCCGCGATCAGCAAGACGGCGAACAGCACCCAGCCGAACGCGGTCAGGTCCCAGCCCGGCTCGTCCCAGCGGGTGAAGCTGAGCGTGGTCTCCACGTCGGTCCAGGCCACGCAGGCCACCGCGAACCCGACGGCCACCAGCAGCAGGCCACCCATCTTGGCCCGCTTGGACAACCCGAGGTTGCGCTCGTGGCTGACCTTGATCCAGTCGTCGAACGCGCCCACCACGGCCGCGCCCGAGATCGCCAGCATGACCAGCACGCCGGTGCGGGTGAAGACCAGGCCGCCGTGGATGTGGGCGACGGCGTAGCCGGCCACCGCCGCCACCACGATGGCCACGCCGCCCATGGTCGGCGTCCCGGCCTTGGTGATGTGCCCGTCGGGCACGTCCTCGTGGATGGGCTGGCCGATCCGGTGGGCGCGCAGCCAGTCGATGAGGTAGCGGGTGCCGAGCAGGCTCATCACCAGAGCCATGCCGCCCGCGAGGAGCAGGGGTACCACGTACCTACCCGGGGCCTTTCGTCGCCAGGGCGCGGGCGATCGCCTCCCGGGCCACGGCGCGGTCGTCGAAGGGGATCGTGCGGTCGCCGGTCACCTGGGTCGTCTCGTGGCCCTTGCCGGCGATGACCACGACGTCGCCCGGCCGGGCGGTGTCCACGGCCAGGCCGATGGCCCGGGCGCGGTCGGGCTCGACCTCGACCGGGGCCCCGGGCGGCATGCCGGCGTGGACGGCGGAGATGATGGCCAGCGGATCCTCCGAGCGTGGGTTGTCGGACGTGAGGACGACCTGGTCGGCGAGGCGGGCCGCGACCTCCCCCATGACCGGCCGCTTGGCGGTGTCGCGGTCCCCGCCACAACCGAACACCACCGTGAGCCGCCCATCATGGCGCAGAAGCTCGCGGGCGGCGGACAGCGCCTGCTCGAGCGCGTCCGGCTTGTGCGAGTAGTCGACGAGGACCGTGTAGGGCTGGCCGGCGCCCACCGCCTCGAACCGGCCGGGCACCGGGGAGGCGCTCGACAGCCCGCCGGCGATCGCCGAGGGCTCGATCCCGAGGGTGGCGGCGACCGTCGCCGCGCCCACGGCGTTGCGGGCGTTGAACCGGCCCGCGAGGGTTAGCGCCACCGGCTCGCCCCGCCAGGTGAACGTCGCCCCCTCCACGGAGAGCCGCAGGTCAGCGGCGTCGGCCAGGCCGTAGGGGTACAGCGCCAGCTCGCCCCGGGCCCGCAGCTCGCCGGCCAGGCGCCGGCCCCACGGATCATCGGTGCACACCACGGCGGTGTCGGTGAAGGCCGGCGTGAACAGCCGGGCCTTGGCGGCGAAGTAGGCGTCCATCGTGCGGTGGAAGTCGAGGTGGTCCTGCGACAGGTTGGTGAACGCCGCGGCGGCGAAGCGGGTGGCGTCCACCCGGTGCAGCTCCAGGCCGTGGGACGACACCTCCATGGCCACCGCCCGATCGCCCCGGTCCCGGCGCTCGGCCAGCAGCGCCTGCAGCTCGGGGCCTTCGGGGGTGGTCCGGGCCCCCGACAGCGTGCCGATGACCGAGCACGGCCGCCCCGCGGCGGTCAGCACGGCCGCCAGGAGGTGGGTCATCGTCGTCTTGCCGGCGGTGCCGGTCACGCCCAGCACGGTCAGGTCACGGGACGGGTGGCCCCAGAACGCGGCCGACACCGGGCCCATCGCCACCCGCACGTCCGGCACCACCAGCTGGGGGACCTCGAGCGGCAGTTCGTGGTCGACGACCAGCGCCTCCGCGCCCGCGGCCAGCGCCGCCGCGGCCAGGTCGTGGCCGTCGGTCCGGCTGCCGCGGACGCAGCAGAACAGCGCGCCGGCGGTGACGGCGCCCGTGTCGTGGACGACGGCGGTGAGCGGCGGGTCGTCGTCCGCGCCGGCCAACCGGACCGGCACGCCCTCGACCGCGCCGGCGAGTTGGCGCAGACGCACGGCCTCAGTCCAGCAGCAGCGGCGGCGCGCCTGCGACCGGATCGGGCGGCGGGGCGGTGGTGGTGGTGGTCGCGGCCTCGGCCGCCGCGGCGGCCGCCGGGTCGGTCGGGACCGCGGCCGCCGTCGTATCGGTGGCGGGCGGCACCGTGGTGGGAGCGGCCGCCGGGGTGGCCCGGACCCGGTCCGGCTCCGGCGCGAGCGGCGCGCGGGGCCGCGGGGCGATCGGGGGGACGCCCATGATCCGGAGGGCGTGGCGACCGATCTCGGCGAACGCCGGGGCGGCCACCTCGGCCGCGTAGGGCGACGTGGCCGGCTCGTCGATGACCACGATGATCGACAGCTTGGGGTCGTCCGCCGGCAGGAACCCCGCGAAGGTCGAGATGTAGTGGTAGCTGCCGCTCTCGTCCGTGTAGCCGCCGCCGGGCTGGGGCTTGCGGGCGGTGCCCGTCTTGCCGGCCACGGCGTAGCCGTCGATGGCGGCCGCGCGTCCGGTCCCGTCGGTGATCACCTGGCTGAGCATGTCACGCATCTGCGAGGCGGTGATCGGCGACACCACCCGCCGGGCGTCGCCGGGCGGGGCGTCGTGGCGCTCGCCGTCCTCGTCCACGGTGGCCTTGACCAGGCTCGGCGGCAGGTAGACGCCGTCGTTGGCGATGACGTTGTAGGCGTAGAGCATCTGCAGCGCGGTGACCGAGATCCCGTGCCCGATCGGGATCGAGCCGATCGAGGTGCCGTACCAGTCCTCGACGTCGGGCAGGTCCCCGTTCTCCTCGTGCGGCAGCCCGAGGCCGGTCGAGCGCCCGAACCCGAAGCGGCGCAGGTACTCGTCGATGCGCTCCTCGCCGAGTTGCTGGGCCAGCTTGATCGTGCCGACGTTGGATGACTTGGCCAGGACCTCGGCGACGGTCAGGTCCCCGGGGTGCGAGTCGTAGTACGTGTGGTCGGCGACCTGCAGCGAGCTCGGCACCGTGACGACGTCCTCGGGTGTGACCAGGCCCTCGTCCAGCGCCGCGGCCAGCGTGATCAGCTTGTTGACCGACCCCGGCTCGTAGTTGGAGGTAACGGCCAGGTCGTTGCCGGTGATGCCGACGATCCCGCTGGCGGGGTCGAGCGCGACGTTGGCCAGGGCCAGGATCTCGCCGGTCTCGGGGTTGGACACGATCGCGATGCCGGCCTGCGCCCCGGTGCCGTGGACCTGGTTGGCGAGGATATTCTCCACCTGGTACTGAAGGCTGCCGTCGAGGGTGAGCACCAGGTCGTCGCCCGGGACCGCCGGGTCGATCTGGTGGCGCCCGGCGGGGATCGTGCGGCCCGACGGGTCGCGCTCGACCATCAACCGGCCCGGCTCGCCGGACAGGTCGCCGTCGAAGGCCTGCTCGACGCCCGACACGCCGCCGCCGTCCGGGTCGACCTGGCCGAGCAGCGCCCGGCCCATCTCCCCGGCCGGGTAGAACCGCGTCTGCTCGTCGTACAGCAGCACGCCGTCGATGTCGAGGTCCCGGACCCGGGCGGCCACGTCGTCGGCGACCTGGCGCTGCAGGTAGACGAACCGGCCGTCGCTGGACAGGGCCTGCAGCAGCTCGCGCTCGTCGCGGCCGATCGCCGGGGCCAGCCTGCGGGCGGCATCGGCCGGGTCGGCGATCACGCTGGGGTCGGCCGCGATCGTGGTCTGGGGGATGGAGATGGCGAGGTCGCTGCCGTTGCGGTCGAAGATCGAGCCCCGGCCGCCGGACAGCTCGATCGGCTGGATCCGCTGCTCCTCGCCGTAGGCGACGTAGTCGCCGGACCCGAGGACCTGGACGTAGACCAGCCGGATCACCGTGACCGCGAACAGGCCCACGAGCGCCGCCAGCAGGCCGATCGTGCGGCGCCGGGGGTCGCCGGAGCGGCCCCGCCGCCGGGCCCGCCCGGTCGTCGGGCGGGCCGACCGGGCCGTGCCCGTGCGGGATGGCGCGGCGCGGGAGCCGCGCCGCGCCTCGGGCCCGCCGCGGCCACGGCCCCGGGAGGGGCCGGAACCGCTGCCGCGGCGGGCGCGGCTCTTGGTGCTCGTGGTCCCGCCCGACCCGTTGGTGGTCCTCCGGCGGGAACGGCTCGTGGCGGAGGGGGAGGTCCGCGAGCCGCTCCGCCCGGTCATGGGCTGGCCTCGAGGTAGGGCTTGACCCGGGCGGCGCTGGTGTCGGTCGACTCCGGCGGCTCCTCGGGCACGGTGCCGGCCGGCGCCGGCTCGTCGGGGGTGAGCCACACCGTCTCGGCCGGCGGGACCATGCCGAGGTCGGTGGTGGCCTCCTCCATGATCCGCTGGGGCGACTCCAGCTGGGCGACCTCGAGGCGCAGCTCCTCGTAGCGGGCCTGCTCGGCCGCCACCCGGTCGTCGAGCTCGTCGATGTGCCCCTGGTTCTGGATCAGCAGGGCGTGGCTGGCCGCCACCCCGAACAGGCCCACGAACGCGAGCATCGTGAGGATCACACCCGCCCGGGGGCTGAGCGTGATGCCGAGGCGCGGCCGGTCGGGCCCGACCACCCGCAGGTGGCGGGTGCGGGGGCGGTGCTCCCGCCTGGGCTGGGGAACCGGGATGCCGATCACGCGGGCTCCGGCCATCACGCCACCTCCGGGAGTGCGAGCTTCTCGACGGCGCGAAGGCGGGCCGCCTCGGCGCGTGGGTTGGCCGCGACCTCGTCGTCGCGCGGTCGCCAGGCGCCCCGGCGCAGCAGCCGGACGCGGGGGTGCACGTCCGGCGGCACGGGCAGGTGCGACGGGCCGGTCCAGCCGCCGGACTCGGCGTAGCGGAACCGGTCCTTCACGATGCGGTCCTCGCCCGAGTGGTAGGCGATCGCCACGCAGCGGCCGCCGGGGACCAGCGCGTCGATGGCGTCGTCCAGCGTGGCAGGCAGGATCGCGAGCTCGTCGTTGACCGCGATGCGGATGGCCTGGAAGGTGCGCCGGGCCGGGTGGCCGCCGCGGCGGCGGGCGGGCGCGGGCACCGCGTCGCGCACGATCTCGGCGAGGCGGTCCGTCGTGGCGATCGGCCGGTGCGCCACGATGGCGCGGGCGATGCGCCGGGCGTAGCGCTCGTCCCCGT
>DASRJM010000196.1:0-45307 GCA_035649475.1 Acidimicrobiales bacterium | reverse complement strand
GCCGCCCCCGCCACGTTCGCCCTGGGCGCCCGGCTGTACTCGCGGCTGAACATCGCCGATCGCCACCCGCCGATCTACAACCTGGTGGTCTCCAACGTGCCCGGACCGGACTTCCCGCTGTACCTGGACGGCGCGGAGCTGGTCGCCGCCTACCCGATGGGCCCGGTCATGGAGGGCGCCGGCCTCAACGTGACGGTGCTCTCGTACATGGACAACGTCGACTTCGGCTTCCTGGCGGCGGCGGAGCTGGTCCCCGACGTGTGGGACATGGCCGACGACATCGACGCAGCCATGAAGGACCTCCTCGACGCGGCCGGCGAGCGCGAGCGGGCCGCGTCCGTGGAATGAGCCGCGCCCCGGGTAACTTCGGCGGCGGAGGACACGCACGGTGCGCATCACGGCCAAGGTCGACTACGCGGTGCGGGCTGCAGTCGAGCTGGCCGCGGCGCCGCCCGGCCCGGTGAAGGGCGAGGCCCTCGCGGCCCGCCAGGGCATCCCGGTCAAGTTCCTGGAGAACATCCTGTCCGACCTGCGCCGGGCGGGCCTCGTGGCCAGCCAGCGGGGCGCGGAGGGCGGCTACCGGCTGGCCCGGCCGCCGGCGGACGTCAGCGTGGCCGACATCATCCGGGCGGTCGAGGGTCCCCTGGCCGACGTCCACGGGACCCCGCCCGAGGAGCTCGACTACGTCGGACCCGCGGCCTCGCTCCAGGAGGTGTGGGTCGCCACCCGCGCCGCGCTGCGGTCGATCCTGGAGGAGGTGTCGGTCGCCGACATCGCCGAGGGGTCGCTGCCGGCGGTGGTCGAGACGTACCTGGACGTGCCGGACGCCTGGTCCCGCCGCTGAGCGGCGGGTGGGCGGCCGGTATGACAAGGGGCACACGATGTGGGCGCGACCCGGGTGGGAGTGGGGCGGGTGACCTGCGCTAGCGTGGACCACCTATGTCCCGCCGGATAGAGATCGAGCTGACCAGCTCCCGCGAGGACGGGTCCTGGACCTGGCGTGCGGCGGGAGCACGTGAGCCGAGGGGCACCCTCGAGGGTGCCCTCCTGCCTGCGACCGCCAAGGTCGGCGACGTGGTGCGCGTGGAGATCGAGGGGTACCTCGACACCCTCACCGTCACCGCCGTCGTGCCCCAGCGGGCCCCGCGGGCCGAGCCCGAGCGCCTGGAGCTGAAGTCGCCGGCGGCCACCGACCAGCCGCTGGTCACGACCGCCCTGGCCAGAGGCACGGCCGAGCGCGGCGGGGGCCGGCGCCGCGGCGAGCGTGCCCGCGACGAGCGCGGGCGCGATGAGCGCGGGCGCGACGGGCGCGAGCGCCGGGGCCGGGACCGGGACCGGGACCGCCGAGATCGCGACCGGGATCGCGACCGAGCGGGCGCCCCCACCGGCGGCGGCGACCGCCGCGAGCGGCGGTCCGGCCGGGAGCGGCCCGAGGGTCGCCACGACCGGCCGTCTCATCCCGCTCCCCCGCCGGTCGAGCTGAAGCCGAAGCCCAAGCGCCTCCGGCCGGGAAAGACCCACCGCAACGCACTGCTGGAGGCCGTGCCGGCCGAGCAGCGGCCGATCGCGGAGCAGCTGGTTCTGGGCGGCATCCCGGCGGTGCGCCAGGCGATCGACAAGCAGAACGAGGAGCTCAAGGCCGCCGGCAAGCCCCTGGTCAAGGCCGATTCGCTGCTCAAGGTGGCCGAGGACCTGCGTCCCCGCGCCCAGGCCGCGGTCTGGCGCGACCGGGCCGAGGCCGCGGCCGCGGTGGTCGACGAGCTCGACCTGCGCGACCTGCGCTCGGTGGTCAACGCCGCCGGCGACGCCGGCCGCGACGAGGACGCGCGGGCGCTGGCCGCGCAGCTGCGCGAGGCGCTCACCAACCGGGTCGAGAAGGAGCACGCCGCCTGGCTGGCCGACCTCACCGAGACGGTGGCGGCGGGCCGGGTGGTCCGCGCCCTGCGGCTGAGCTCGCGCCCGCCCAAGGCCGGCGCGCCCATCCCCGGCGACGTGGCGACCCAGCTGGCCGAGGCGACGGCGGCCAGCCTGACCGAGGAGACCACGCAGGACCGCTGGGCGACGGTGCTCGACGCGCTGGCCTACTCGCCGGTGCGGCGGCGGGTGATCCCGCAGAGCCTCCCGGCCAAGCTGTCCCCGGACCTGCGCGCCACGATCGCCCGCCTGGCGTCGCGGCTGCCGGAGATCGCCCATATCTTCGCCGTCGAGCCCGACCCCGCGGCCGAGCGCCAGTCCCGCCGCGGCGGCCCCGGCCAGGACCGTCGCCGCGGCGGCGGGCAGGGCAAGCAGGACCGCCCGCGCAAGCAGGACAAGCCGAAGTCGCCGGAGGCGAAGGCCAAGCCCGGCAAGGCCCCGAAGCCCAAGGCCAAGGCCCCGGAGGCGACACCGGCGGAGCGCGAGGCCACGAGCGAGTCCCCCGCGCCCGAGCCGACGACCAGCGCGCAGGCCGAAAGGACGAGCGAGTCCCCCGCGCCCGTGCCGGCGGCCTCGACCGAGGCGGCGCAAGTCGAGCCCGCCCCCGCGAGAGAGCCAGTCCGTGCCGCGGAGCCCGAGCCCAGCGACCCCGAGGCGGCCCAGCCCGCCCCCGCGGCGAGCGAGCCGACCACGGAGGCGGAGCCCGACGCGCCCAGCGACACGGCCGCCACCGACCCGGCGTCCGCCGCGGAGCCCGCCCCCGAGGCGGAGGCCGTCAGCGAGCCCGAGCCGGCCGCGGAGCCCGCCCCCGAGGCGGAGGCCGTCAGCGAGCCCGAGCCGGCCGCGGCGGAGCCCGCCCCCGAGGCGGAAGCAGAGGCGGCGATAGCCAGCGAGCCCGAGGCTACTCAGCCGTCTCCCGAGGCACCGGCAGCCAGCGAGCCGGAGGTGCGCAGCGCCGACGAGCCCGAGGTCAGCGAGGCGAGTGGCGGAGAGTCTGTGGCCAACGAGGGCTCGTCCACGAACGGGGACTACGTCCCCGATGCGCACGCGTCACACAGCGCCAGCGAGCACTAGGCCGACATCACGCCAGATCGCCCGACGCGCGCCCTCAGCGGTCGCGGGGGGCCATGACGGACTCCACCGCGCTGCGGCCGCAATACCGGCCGGTGGTGGCGTCCTCGTCCCAGCGCGAGCCGCAGCCCTGGCACGTGCACGAGTCGACCCGCAGGGACCCGATGAACAGCCGGTCGACCTCGTAGGCCTCGCAGAACGGGCACTGTAGGTGGCCTGTCGAATCGTCCATCGTGTTGTCTCGCCGTCCCCTCGCCTCTGCCGATCCCGGGCAAGTGCCCCTGCTCAACCTGCGCTCATCTGGTTCGACCACCTCACCCTAGCCAAGGTTTCCTCTGATCTTGCCGCCGCCGCCGGCTTCTGTGGGTGACCCCCCTCCTGACTAGGGTGACCGCCATGTCAGTGGACTTCGAGCAGCGGGGACCGTTCGCGATCGTCACGATCAACCGTCCCGAGGCCCGCAACGCCGTGAACCCGGCCGTCGCCCAGGGGATCGAGGAGGCGATCGACAGGATCGAGGAGGACGACGGGATCTGGGTCGGCATCCTCACCGGCGTGCCACCGGTGTTCAGTGCCGGCGCCGACCTCAAGGAGATCAACTCCGGCAACGCCGCGGGCCTGGCCACCGCCCGGGGCGGCTTCGGGGGCATCACCACCCGCGAGCGGACCAAGCCGATCATCGCCGCCGTCGACGGGCCCGCGCTCGCCGGGGGGACCGAGATCGTGCTGTCGTGCGACCTGGTCGTCGCATCCGACACCGCCACGTTCGGCATCCCCGAGGTGAAGCGGTCGCTCGTCGCCGCGGCCGGCGGGCTGTTCCGTCTGGGCCGCAAGATCCCGTTCAACATCGCCATGGAGCTGGCCCTCACGGGCGACCCCATCTCGGCCGAGCAGGCCCACCACCACGGCCTCGTCAACCGGCTCACCGAGTCCGGCCAGGCGCTCGACGTCGCCATCGGTCTGGCCGAGCAGATCTGCGCCAACGCCCCCGTCGCGGTCCGGGAGTCCCGCAAGGTCGTCATCGAGGCCACCCACGCTCCCGACGAGATCGGCTGGAAGATGTCCGCCGAGGGCATGGGCGTCGCGATGCGCAGCGAGGACTTCGCCGAGGGTCTGACCGCCTTCATCGAGAAGCGCCCGCCGCAGTGGAAGGGCCGCTGACCGCGCCTGCGTGAGCGTGCACCACCGCTAGCCTCCGCCACATGGCGAATGAGCAGACGCGCTGGGAGTACCGGACCTACTCAGTCTTCATGTCGCGGGGCGACGCCTGGCTCGCCGGGCTCAACCAGCTGGGTGAGGAGAGGTGGGAGGTCTGTGACGACGTCACCCTGTTCGCCCAGGGCGGGTCGCAGGAGAGCCCGACCCTGCTCCTCAAGCGCGTGAAGCTCTGACCCCGGGCTCGCCGGGGGGCGGGATCACGCCGTGGCGGGCGAGGAACTCGCCCAGCCCCGGCACCAGGTCGTGGCCGGCCACGTCGCCGAGCGGGACCCAGGCGAGCGCGGCCGCGTCGTCGCCCGCCACGGCCGCGCCGGGAGGGTCGGCCAGGGCCACCCGGAAGTCCAGGATCACGTAGTGCGCGTCGTCGCCGATCACCTCGGCCCAGCCGACGAATTCGCCGCACGTCGCCCGGAGCCCGGTCTCCTCCTCCAGCTCGCGCACCACGGCGTCCCGGACCCGCTCCCCCGGCTCGACCCGCCCGCCCGGGACAGCCCACCGCCCGGTCGCGCCCCGCTCGACGAGGAGCAGCCGCCCGTCCGCGACCGCCACCGCGCCCACGGCCGCCTGGGGACGCGGGGTCACGTGAACGGCTTGTGGACCACGATCGCCCGGGCTACCAGCCCGAACGACTCGAAGAAGTTCTTCGTGGCCCGATCGCCCGGCAGCGCAAGGCTGTCGACCCCGAAGCAGCCCTGATCCCGGCACCAGGCCAGCACGTGGTCCATCAGGACCTCGCCCACGCCGACCGACCGGGCGCCGGGGTCCACGTAGATGTCGTCGACGACACCGAGCAGGCTGCCGTCGGTCAGCCGCTCCCAGCGGGCGACGGCGTAGCCGATCACCGCGCCGTCGAGGGTGCCCACGGCCAGCTCCTGGTCGGCCGCCTCCAGTGCGGCCCGCGCGCCGGCGGCCACGTCGCCCTGGCGGCGCTCCCGGCGCCACCACAGCGCACCGCCCTTCTGCTCCCGCTTCTCCTCGGCCCCGGCGACGGCCAGCGCGACGACGACCGCCAGGTCGCCCTCGCGTGCGGTCCGGGCCGCTTCGTCGGGTGCGGACGCGACCCTCACCCCTGGAGCTGGGCCACCTTGTTGAGGATGGTCTTGCGTCCCCGGTGGGCGGCCTCGTAGGCCCGGATCGCCTCCAGCTCGTCGGGGCCGAGCCCGTCGAGGCGGGTCACCACCTGGGAGGCGGACAGGCTGTCGTAGCCGGGTATGGCCAGGTCGGCGACGTCGGGAGGCCGGACCGTGTGCCCGTTGCCGGACGCCGGCTCCAGCCGGGTTACGGGCGCAGGCTCGGCCGCGCTCCCGGCGGACGTCGAGCCCCCGGGGGCGGCGGTGGGGTCCGCGCCGTCGCCGGCCGCGTCCTCGTCGGGCACCAGGCCGAGCAGCTTGAGCCAGCCCGCCGCCTGCTGCTCGACCTCGCCCAGCCGGCGCCTGACCTCGGCCTCGCCGTACTTGACCGCGAACTGGCCGAACAGCCGGGCGTTGTTGGCGTGCACCCGACCCTGGCGCGCGAGCTTGGGCAGCAGCGACGGGCCCTCGAAGAACAGGCCGATGGGCGCGTAGACGAACACGTCTGCTACGCCATCGACGAGCTGGTCCATCGGTGTCTTGTCGTCGTCGCTCACGCCCACGATCCTCTCAGACGCAGTCGACGCAGAGCATCAGGTCCTCGTCGGCCAGCTGCCGGCGGTGCTTGACCAGGAAGCACGATTGGCACACGAACTCGTCGGCCTTCTTGGGCTGGATGCGGCCGGTGCCGTCGCCCCTGTCGTCGGTCTCGACCGGCTCCTCCTCGTCGTCGTCCTCGTCCTCCGGCTGAGCCGCGATGCGGTCCTTGAGGATGGCGTCGAGGTCGGCCTCGACGTCGTCCGGGTCGACCTCGTCGTCCTCGTCCTCGTCTTCGTCCTCGTCGCCCGCGGCGCGGCGGGTCTTGGTGGCGGTCGCCTTGGGGGCAGGCGCCGGCTCCTCCTCGACCTCTTCCTCCACGACCTCGAAGTCGTCGTCATCGTCGTCCGCGAACGACTCCTCGGCCTCCTCGGCGTCGCCGTCGATCTCGTCGACGAGGTCGTCCGGCTCCTCGCTGAAGTCCTCGTCGATCTCTTCGGCCTCGAACTCTTCGTCCTCGGTTATGTCGTCGTCAGCCATCGGGTCCCTTCGCGGGGTGGGCCTTGCGCGGCCGGATCATAGACAGGCTGCCCGCAGAGGTGAGACCTGGGGTCGTCGAGCGCCTCACCGGGCTCTGCGAGGGGCGGTCAGGGTAGCGACCCGAGCCCCCGGACGCGGTGTGACACAGATCACATCGTGGCCCTGCCGCCCAGGCAGGACGAGGGTCAGCGCGACAGGCGGCGCTGCTCGGCCCGGCGCTCGGCCGCCAGCCGCTCCAGCTGCGGTTCCGGGGTGTGGTCGACGAAGCTCATGGCCTCGGCCACGGCACGGTGGCCGGCCTGCTCGGCGATCAGCCGGTGCATCTGCTGGGCAACCGACCGGTAGGCGGGGTGGCCCTGGGGGGCGCTGCGCAGCTCGAGCGTGTGCATGGCCTCCCGGGCGTTCATCTGCATGACGAACCGGAGGCGGTACGCGAGCGCCACCGCGTAGGGCGCCTGGGCCGGGAACCGCTGGGCCAGCGCCTCGTACAGGGCGGCAGACCTGACCATCGTCTCGTCGAAGGTGTCGGCGACGCCGGCGTCGTCGACCGCCTGGGGCCGGGTGTAGCCGTGGCCATGCGACAGCGGCTGCCACTCGATGGTCAGCATGCGGTGGCGCTGCAGGTCCCGGAAGGCCCCGTAGTCGGCCAGGACGTCGAAGCGGTAGTCCGTCCGCTCGAAGGCGCGCCCGGGCCGGTGACGGCGGTTGGTCCGCTCCCCGGCGTACGCCTGGATCACCGCCACCCGCTCGGCCACGGTCATGTCCCGCACCCGCCGCTCGATATCTGTCTCGGACCGGTCGGTGTGGGGATACAGCATCGCCGCCACCATCTTGACCTCGCCGTCCGGGTCGAAGTCGACGAGCTCGACCCGGGGGCCGCCCTGGTCGGCCCGTTCGCCGGGCGGGAACAGGCGGGCCGCGATCTCCTCGGTCGACGTGCGGGTGGTGGCCAGGTACGTGCTGGCGGCCACGCCGCGGTCGGACAGGTCGACCCGCTTGAGGAAGCTGGGGATGACCTTGCGCAGTTCGGTCAGCATCAGATCGGCGTAGCTGCGGGCCTCGGGCAGGGGGTGGGCGCGCATGCGCAGCAGCAGCGCCTCGTACGCCTGGCCGGTGCCGTAGATGCCGACGTTGGACAGGGCGGCGGCCGGCAGCGCACCCCGGACGGCGTCGAGCGCCTTGGCCTTGAGCGCCTGGCGGTGGACGAAGTCGCTGTCACCCGGCTGCTTGGGGTAGCGCTCCCGGAAGTAGTCGAGCATGACGGACGCCATGCCGGCATAGGTGTCGAACATGCGGTCCAGGTCGCCGACGTAGCGGAGCCCGAGCGGGCTGCCCAGCACCTCGGGGTCGCGGTAGTAGCGGTAGCGCCCCCCGATGCGGGCGTCGTAGGCGATGTAGCGCGTCGACTGCTCGAGGTACGACATCAGCCGGCCCCACTCGAGCACTTTGGTGAGCAGGTTCGATGCCTGCTCGCAGGCCAGGTGGACGCCGCCGAGCTGCGCGACGGAGTCGTCGCCGTACTCGAAGAAGACACGGTCGTAGAGCTCCTCGGCCCGCTGCAGCCCGACGGTCGCGTCGACGGTGGCGTCGCCGGTGATGTCGAGGTCGCCGACGAACTCGTCGAGGAACAGCCGGCGCAGGCTCTTGGGCGAGCGCGAGTAGCGGGCGAACAGCGCGCCCTTCACCACCTCGGGCAGGTTCACGAGGGCGAACACCGGACCGTCGAGGTTGGTGAAGTACCGCCGCAGGACATCGGCCTCCGCGGGCGTGAAGTCCTCGCTCACATAGACCGTCATAGGGTGCCCGATCGTACGTCGGGGGTCCGCCGCGTCCGGGGATCCCGGCGGGCCGCCCTCACCCGGGCGCCGGTGCGCCCGTCCGGTCGCCCACCGAGGCCTCCCACTCGGACCGGGCCAGGCCGACGAGGCCGCCATCGAGCCACAGGTCGGCGACAGTCCACGCCAGCGCCTTCGCCCCGTCGAGCACCGCGGTGTCGCCCTCGGGCCCGCCGGCGAAGCCGGCGAACGCCGGCGTGTGGATCGGCACGCCGGGGGGCGCGACCCGGATCATCGGGTGGATCGCGGGCACGACGTAGCTGACGTTGCCCATGTCGGTGCTGCCCACCACCCGGACGCTGGGCGACGGCGCGCGGACGATGCGGCCGAGTGCCTCGGCGTTAGCCCGGTAGCGCTCGCCGATGGCGGCGCTGTCGATCATGTCGGCGTAGACGGGGTCGATCCACTCGAGCTCCATCTCGCAGCCGGCGGCCAGCGCGCCCGCCTCGAGGCAGGCCAGGAACCGGGCCTTGAGGTCCTCCAGGCTGGCGACCGTGGGCGAGCGGACGATCCACTCGGCCCGGGCGTAGGCCGGCACGATGTTCGCCCTGTCGCCGCCGTCGGTGATGATGCCGTGCATGCGCTCGCCCACCTCGATGTGCTGGCGGAGCGCGGCGACGTTCACGTAGCCGAGGACCGCGGCGTCGAGCGCGTTGCGGCCTCGGTGGGGGAAGGCGGCGGCGTGCGCGGCCTCGCCCCGGTAGGTGACGTGGGCCTGCTGGAGGGCGACGACGTCCATGGCCGACAGGTCCGCGTCGGCCGGGTGGACCATGAGGGCGGCGTCCACCCCCGCGAACGTGCCGCCGTCGATCAGCCGGACCTTGCCGCCGCCGCCCTCCTCGGCTGGCGTGCCGACCACGAGCACCCGCCCGCCCAGCTCGTCGGCCAGGGCGGCGGCCGCCAGCCCGGCGCCCAGCCCGGCGGCGGCGATGATGTTGTGCCCGCAGGCGTGGCCGATGCCGGGCAGGGCGTCGTACTCGCACACGACCGCCACGGTCGGGCCGCCGCGTCCGGCGGTCGCCTCGAACGCCGTCTCGACCCCCCGGGCGCCCCGGGTCACGGCCAGGCCGGCCGCCTCCAGCACCCCGGCCAGCAGGTCGTGGGCGAAGCGCTCCTCGTAGCCCAGCTCCGGCCGGGCGTGGATCCGGCGGGAGACGTCGACGAGCTGGTCCGCCCGGGCGTCGATCTCGGCGGCCATGCGGGCCTTGGCGTCGGTGGCGGGCGAGCGCTCCATCGGGCCACGGTAGCCAGCCCGCCCGCCACCGCCGGTGGGCTACCGGCGGAAGAACCCTCCGCCGCGAGCGCCCGACGCGGCGATCGCGGCGTCGACGTCGAACGGCTGGAGCGACGTCACCATCGCCGGCAGCTCGTCGGTGTAGGTGGTGTCGAACCGCACGACCGTCTCGCCCGCCAGGACCTCGACGTAGCCGACGTCGGTCTCACGGGTGGGCACCTCGCCGAACTCTCCAGGCTCGAACGGCATGGGGTCCGCGTCGAGCGCGCAGCCGGCCGGCAGCCGGTAGACCGACAGGTAGTCGGGGTCGTCGAGCCACTCCTCGTAGGAGGGCGAGTCGAGCGGCGGCTCGTACCACAACTCGAGCTGGGCGCAGCTCTCTCCGCCCATCTCGACCGCCTCCTCGGCGGTCACGGCGGTCAGGCCGGACAGCACGAGGCCGTCCGGCACGGCCGTCGGCGCGAGCGGCGACACGGTGGTGAGCACCTCGGCCACCGGGGGCGGCGGCGGGGGAAGGGTGTCGTCCAAGTGCCCAGGCCTCCTGTCCGACCTGCCTGTGGGGGGCGGACAGTAGCCGGGGCGCCATCAGTGGCGCAGGACGATCTTCCCCAGCTGTTCGCCCTTGCGGAGCCGCTCCAGCGCGGCCGGATAGTCGGAACGGTCGAACACCTCGTCGACGTGGACCTCCAGGCCCTGGCCGACCAGGGCGGTGACGTCGTCGAACTCGGGGTACGAGCCCATCGTCGAGCCGATGACCTCGATCTGCTTGAAGAACAGCCGCGGCAGGTTCAGCTCGACCTTGGGGCCGGACGTGGCCCCGCACACCACCAGCCGGCCGCCCGGGCGCAGCGCCCTGACCGAGCGGTCCCAGGTGGCGGGACCGACGCTCTCGACCACCACGTCGACGCTCATCGGCCAGTCGGCCTCCGAATCGACTGCCGCCTCGGCGCCCAGCGCCACCGCCCGGTCCCGCTTGGCCGCGTCCCGGGACGTGACGTACACCGTGGCGCCCAGCCGGCGGGCCAGCGCCAACGCCGCCGCGCTCACCCCGCCGCCGATGCCCACGATCAGCACGGACTCGCCGGCCCGGAGGCGGGCCCGGCGCAGCATCCGCCAGGCCGTCAGCGTGGCGAGCGGGTACGCGGCGCACTCCTCCCAGGAGCGGCCGGCCGGCTTCGGCACGACGTTGCGGCCGGGGACCGCCACCAGGTCGGCATGGCCGCCCGGGCGGTGCTCGCCCACGATCTGGAACCCGCGGCCGAGCGGCGAGTCGACGCCCAGCGCCACCACCGCCTCCAGCGGCGACACCGCCGGGTTCACCACCACCTCGTCGCCCGGGGCCACGTGGGTCACGCCCTCGCCCACCGACTCGACCACGCCGGCCACGTCGCAGCCGGGCACGTGGGGCAGCGGGGGCCGCGGCAGGGCCCGCGTGACCCACAGGTCCATGTGGTTCAGCGCCGAGGCCACCGGCCGGACGCGGACGTCGCCGGCGCTCACCGGCGGGTCGTCGATCTCGCCCTCGCGGTAGCTGCCGGGCGACTCGTCCAGGATCCAGGCGCGCACGGCAGCGAGGCTAACGAGGGCCCCGTCACACGACGCACACGAGCGCGTCGGGCTCCAGGCGGACGGACAGGTGCCGGGCCTCCCCCACCTGCTCGCCGTCGAGCCACACCGGCGTGGGGGGATCCAGGTCGATCTGGACGGCCGGCCGGCGGGACACCGCGATGGCCGGGTGCGGGAGGTGGGCGCCGGCCGGCAGGCGGCGGCGGGCCCGCCAGCGGTCCACCAGCCCCAGCGACGCGGTGGCGTCGACCACGTCGAGCAGGCCGTCGCCGGGGTGGGCCCGCGGGGCCACGTCCCACGGGCCGAGGAACTCGGCGTTCATGGCCGCCACCACCCGGCCCCGCCACCACGACCGCCGGGCCACGAGGTGGGCGACGAACCAGTGGTGGCGGCCGTCGACCAGGACCGAGCCCACATCGACCGGCACCCGGATACCGCCGCCACCCTCGATGCGGGCGCGGTCGGCCCGGCCGCCGAGCGTCCGGCACAGGTCGCCGCCCACGAGGCCCAGCGCCGGCACCGGGTCCCCGGCCCGCCGGGCGGCCTCCACGACGGCCCGGGCCTCCGCGTCGCTCGCCACCACCACCCCGGCGGGCGGCAGGCCCCCCGGCTCGCCCCAGGCCTCGCCCTTGCGGACGGTCACGGCGCGTCGCGGGGCACCGGCGCCGGCTCGCCGACCACCTCGTCCAGGGTGGACGACACCGACACGACGCCACGGTGCAAGGCCTCGGCCGCCTGGCGGGCGGACCGGGCCGTGTCGGGGCTCGGAGCGATGTCGCCGATCTGGCGGACGAGGTCGATGAGCGTCTTGACGTTGCGGACGAAGTCGCCGCCCGAGAGGTCCTCGTCGCCGAGCACCTCGCCCAGCGGCTCGCCGGCCGCCCAGGCGTGGGCGAGGGCCACGAACCCGGAATCGGGATCCCGCGTCATAGGCAGGCCGGCGGCCTCCTCGTCCGCCTGGAGATCGGCCGCCATGCGCTCCAGCTCGGCCCATCGGCCCCGCACTTTGCGGGACGGGAACCAGGGCGCCGCCGGCGCATCGGGACCCCGGTGCTCGTAGGTGAAGACCGACACCAGGCCCGCCAGCTCGGCCGGGTCGAGGTGGTCGAGCAGCCCCGAGCTCATGGCCTCGGCCACGAGCAGGTCGGACTCGTGGTAGGTGCGGGCCAGGACCTGGCCCCGCTCGGTCAGCGCCCAGCCGTCGAGGTAGCCCCATGCCTCCAGCAGCCGCAGGACCCGGTCGAAGCGCCGGGCCAGCGATCCTGTGCGGGTGCGGACCTCGCGCCGCATCTGCTCCAGCTCCCGGACCGCCCGCAGCCGCTGGCCCTCGGCCCGCAGATGCCGGTCGCGGTCGGGACAGGCGTGGACCGGGTGGGCGGCCACCGCCGCGGCTTCGGGCGGAATCGGCGGCTCCTCCGGGGTTCCCGGGACCTCAGGGTCGCCCCGCCGCCGGGTCATCCGTGCCCGCCGCAGCTCGTCGGCCACCCGGTGCTGGAACGCCCGGTTGTTGGGCTGGTACGGCCGGGGCATGTCGAGGCGGCCCACCCGCGCCGGCGGCGCCGCCAGCTCGTCGGCTCCGACCGTCACCGGCTCGCCGTCGGCGTCGAGGCCCTTCAGCCGGATCGTGCCGTTCTTGCGGTAGGCGACCGACAGCACCGCCAGGCGCTGGCCGCCGATCTCGACGACGTCGCCCGGCGTCAGCCGGGCGAATGCGAACTCGACCGCGCCCTGGACCGCGGGCGACGGCCGGGCGGCCTCCCGCTCGGCGACCACCAGATCGCGGTACTCGCCCACGTCCCCCCGCTCGCAGGCGGCCTCGGCCGTCAGGCGGGCCAGCTTCTCCTGCTGGCGCTCGATGCGGGCCTCGAACCGCACCACGGCCCGGTCGGCCTGGAACTGGGCGAAGGACAGGTTGAGCAGGTGGTGGGCCTCGGACGGCTCGTACCGCCGCACCAGGTTGGCGGCCATGTTGTAGGTGGGCCGGAACGCCGACTGGAGACCGTAGGTCCGGCTGGAGGCCAGCGACGCCACCTGGTCGAACGGCACGAACGGCGACCACAGCACGATGGCGTAGCCCAGGTCGTCGATCCCCCGGCGCCCCGCCCGCCCGGTGAGCTGCGTGTACTCCCCCGGCGTCAGGAAGGCCCGGGCCTCGCCGGTGAACTTGGTCAGCCGCTCGATGACCACCGACCGGGCCGGCATGTTGACCCCGAGCGCCAGCGTCTCGGTGGCGAACACCGCCTTGACCAGGCCCTCGGCGAAGCAGGCCTCCACCGCCTCCTTGAACGGCGGGACCATGCCGGCGTGGTGAGCGGCCAGGCCCATCTCCAGCGCGGCCGACCAGCGGTCGAAGCCGAGCACGTCGAGGTCGTCGTCGGTGAGCGACGCCGTGCGCTCGTCGACGATCGCCCGGATGCGGGCCCGCTCGTCCGGGGTCGTCAGCCGCAGGCCGGCGTCCAGGCACGACGCCACCGCCTCCTCGCAGCCCATGCGGCTGAAGATGAAGTACAGCGCGGGCAGCATGTCCCGCTCCCCCAGCATGTCGATGACCTCGGGCCGGCGGGGGGTGAAGAACCGGCGCCGGGGCCGGCGGTTGCCCCGCCGCGGGCCGCGCCCCGCGAGGTTGTCGTTGTCGAGGCGGTCGGCCTCCGGGTTGGGCCGACCGTCGACCAGCGTCGGCAGCAGGTGCGGCTGCTCGCTCTGGCGGTCGCCCACCAGGTAGAGGTTGCGCAGCTCGACCGGGCGGCGCTCCTCCAGGACCAGCGCCGTCTCGCCCCGCACGGTGGTCAGCCACTCGGCGAGCTCCTCGGCGTTGGACACCGTGGCCGACAGGGCCACCAGCTGGACCTCGGGAGGCAGGTGGATGATCACCTCCTCCCACACCGGGCCCCGGTAGGCGTCCTGGAGGTAGTGGACCTCGTCGAGGACCACGTAGCGCAGCCCGTCGAGCGCCGAGGCGCCGGCGTAGATCATGTTGCGGAGCACCTCGGTGGTCATCACCACCACCGGGGCATCGCCGTTGATGCTGTTGTCGCCCGTCAGCAGGCCGACCCGAGCGGCGCCGTGGCGGCGGGCCAGGTCGGCGTACTTCTGGTTGGACAGGGCCTTGATCGGCGTCGTGTAGAAGGCCTTGGTCCCGGTCTCGAGCGCCCGGGCCACGGCGTGCTCGGCCACGACCGTCTTGCCCGAACCCGTGGGCGCGGCCACCAGCACCGACCGCCCGTCGTCCAGCGCCTCGATGGCGCGCCGCTGGAACTGGTCCAGCTCGAACGGGTAGGCGACCCCCGCGCGCGCCGCCCCCTCGGGGGCGACGGTCACGCCGTCGCCTCGGTCCGCCGGCGGCGGGTCAGGAAGCTGCCGATCAGGATGGCGGCCTCGTAGAACACCACCATCGGCACCGACAGCATGAGCATGCTGATCGGGTCGCCCGAGGGCGTGATGACCGCCACCAGGATGCAGATGCCGACGATGGCGAAGCGCCGGGCCCGTCGCAGCATGCCGGCGTCGACGATGCCGGCCAGCTGCAGGAAGATCAGCACGATCGGGAACTCGAAGCCGATCCCGAACGCCAGCATCATGTACGTCACCAGCTGGAAGTACTTGCTGGCCTGGAAGGCGGACACGAAGTCGTCGCCGGCGATGCTGACCAGGAAGTCCAGCGCCCGGGGCAGCGTGAAGTAGGCCAGCATGGCGCCCAGCACGAACAGCACCAGGGCGCTGGCGACGAAGGGCACCGCCCAGCGCTTCTCGTGGTCGTAGAGGCCGGGAGTGACGAACTTCCAGACCTGCCACAGCAGAATGGGCATCGCCAGGGCGATGCCCGAGTACGCCGATGTCTTCATGCGCACGCCGAAGCCCTCGAGCGGGTCGGTCTGCAGCAGCTGGCCGCCGGTGATCGAGCTCTCGGGCCGGGACTCGACCAGCTGCTTGTAGGGGTGCAGCAGGAAGTCGATGATCCACGGATAGGCGATGAACGCCACGACCATGCCGACCGCCACGGCCAGCACGCAGATGACGAGCCGCTTGCGCAGCTCGGTCAGGTGCTCGACCAGGGTCATGCCCTGGTCGACGGTGACGGCCTCGGCCTTCACCACGGCTCTGCGCTCGCGCCGGGTCCGCCGCTACGAACGTCGGCGGACAGGTCACGTCGGAACGGCTGCCGTGGTCTGTGCTTCCCGCTCTTGCTGCTTCGCAGCGGGCCGCTCGGGCCACGGCTGCCCCGATGGGCGCAGCCTCTACGAGGCGGCACGCTCGTCACCGGGGGCCTGACCGGGATCGTCGTCACGTGAGCTATTCGTAGCCGAGGCGACGGGCGGTGAGGGAACCGGGTTGAGCGGGGTGACGATCTCGTCCAGGGCGGCCGCCACCGCAGGCGCCACGGTGGGCCCGTCGCCGCCGCCGACGGGGCGGGGGGCCGACGGCAGGTCGTCCAGGTCGTCGGCGGGTGCGGGCTCGCGGTCCTCGGCGCCGGGCTCGTACGCCGCGACGCGGGCCTCGGCCTCGGCGTCGGCCACCGTGGCGGCCAGCGGGGCCGACTCGCGGCGGCGGGGCAGGTCCTGGTCCACGTCGGCCTCGTCGAAGGCGGTCTTGAGCTCCTGCTGGAAGCCCGACGAGATGCGGCGGACCTCGCCCATCACCCTGCCCGCGGTGCGGACGGCTCCGGGCAGCTTCTGGGGGCCGAGCACGATCAGCGCGAGCAGCAGGATGACCAGCAGCTCGCCGCCGCCGACGTTGAACATGGGCAAGAGTGTAGAGGGGACCGCCCGTTACTCCCCGCCTCGATCGGCATCCAGCGGGTGAGCGTCCCGGAAGTCGGCCGCGAGGCGGTCGGTGTCGGCGGCGGCCCGGCGGACCTCGTCCAGCGGTTCCCGCAGGCGGCGCAGGCGCCCGACCTCGGCCGCCAGATCGGCGGTGGCGTCCTCCAGCGCCCGGGCGCGCACCAGGACGCAGACCACCGCCACCGCCGCGGCTAGGGCGGGGACCGCCCACACCAGCGTCACGGGCCTACCGCTGTCGCCGATGGGCGTCCAGCAACTCCTCGAACCAGCCGCGGTCGGACAGCACCTCGTGGAAGTCGATCAGGTCGTCGTGGGTGAAGGGCTGCCCCGGGGGACGGGGCTCGATCAGCTCGGCCGGCATGTTCCACACCTCCAGCCGGCAGCCCGACGACACGAGCAGGTCGATCGTCGAGCGGTCCGCCGGGCGCACGACCGGGAGCGCGCAGTTCGGACACCGGAAGACGTACGTGCCGGACTCGGTGTCCTCACACAGCCGCACGACCAGGTCGCGCGTGCCCAGCTCGACGTCGCCGCATTCGCCACATGTGGCCCGGATCAGGGTGGCCATGACTCTCCTCGATCTCGTGATATCCGATGAGAGAGCGAGAACGGGACATCATGACGCCGATCCTCCGAATCCGCCGTCACCCGGGAAGAGTGTCCATGCCCACGCGTGTTCCCGCCGCCGTCACACCACCCATCGCCTTCGCGCACCGGGGAGCCCGAGCGCACGCGCCGGAGAACACGCTCGACGCGTTCACGCTCGCCTTGCAGCTGGGCGCCACGGGGCTCGAAAGCGACGTGTGGATCACCGCCGACGGCGAGCCGGTGCTCGACCACGACGGTGTTGTGGGACGCGTGCGCCGCCGTTCGGTGCGCACCGTCACCCGCGACGAGCTGCCGGGTCACGTCCCGACGCTCGCCGACCTGTACGCGACCTGCGGCACCGAGGTGCCGCTGTCGCTCGACGTCAAGGACCCCGACGCCTTCGACCGGGTGCTGGAGGTCGCCCGCGCCGCCGGCGGGGCCGCCGTCCGCAACTTGTGGCTGTGCCACCACCGCTGGGAGCAGGTGGTGGAGTGGCGGGGCCGCAACGACGAGGTGCGCCTCGTCGACTCGACCCGGCTGGGGCGCATCAAGGAGGGCCCCGAGCGCCGGGCCGCGACGCTCGCCGCCAAGGGCATCGATGCGGTGAACATGCACCACCTGGACTGGACGGGCGGCCTGACCACGCTGTTCCACCGCTTCGGCGTGCTGTGCTTCGGCTGGGACGCCCAGGTGCCGCGGATCCTGTCCGAGCTGCTGGACCTGGGCATCGACGGCGTCTACAGCGATCACGTCGACCGCATGGTCGACGCGGTACGGGCCGCCTACCCCGACGAGGACTGAACCGGGGCGAGCGCCGCCGGTCACAGCCACCCCAGGCGATCCGGCGGCAGCACCCGCACGAAGGCGCGCCCCACGATCGTGTCCTCGTCGATCGGCCCGAAGACGCGGCTGTCCTCGCTGTTCTCTCGGTTGTCGCCCATCACGAACACCTGTCCGTCCGGCACGACGATCGCCTCGGGCACGTCGGTGCGGGTACCGGGCTCGAGGTAGGGCTCGTCGATGAGCTCGCGATTGACGTAGAGGCTGCCGTCGCGGGACTCGATGCGATCGCCTCCGACGCCCACGACCCGCTTGATCAGGTCCTTGATCTCATCGTCGGCCCCGTTGGACGTGCCGGGCGGCCGCTCGAACACGACCACGTCGCCGCGGTGCACATCGTGGAACTTGTACGCCAGCTTGTTGACCAGGACCCGGTCGCCTTGCTCCAGCGTGGGTTCCATGGACGGCGACGGGATCCAGAACGCCTGGACCAGGAACGCCTCCACGACGAAGGCGATGAGGACGCCCCCGCCGATGACCGCCACCCACTCGAGGATCGTGCGGTGCGTGCTGCGAGGGGGCTTGTGCTCGGCCGGCCCGTTGCGGGAACCGGGGAGAGGCGGGTCGCCGCCGGCGCCGTTGGACGAAGCGGTCCCGTCGGCCGCATGGCGGGCCCGGGCGCGCGCCGCCGGCCCGTTCGACCGGTCGACCGGGCGCGGGCCGCCGTTCGACGCCAGGTGACGGGGTCCCGGACCACGCCGGTCACCCGAGCGTGCGGTGCCGGTGCCAGGAGCGTCACCCTGGTCGTCGCCAGAGAGACCAGAGGGGGGAGATACGTCGCGCACGGCGCAGTGGAGGCTAGCGCAGGCCCCGCCGGAACGGGGTCACCGAACCCCGTAGCGTCGGAGGATCCGGCGCGCCGCCCGGCGCCCCGCGTCCACCAGCTCGGGGTCGTCGGACTCGACGACCCGGGCCTCGGCGCCCAGCCGCACGAGGAGCCGCTCCAGCCACGGGGCGGCCGTGACCGGCAGGCGGATCCGCAGCCGGCCATCATCGGCCACCGTCACGCGGTCGACCGGGTAGGTCTCGACCACCCACCGTGCCGACGGCCCGACGTCGAGCGTGACCCGGGGGATCTCGGGGCCGTTGTAGAACACGTCCACCTCGCGGCCGCCGCCCCCGGCCGGCGGGTCGAACGTCTCGTCGAGCACCTCGGCCTCGACGATGCGGTCGACCCGGAACAGCCGGTGGTCGTCCGCCCGGTGGCACCAGCCGCGCAGGTACCAGAAGCCCTCGTGGGCGAACACGCCCGCAGGATCGACCTCCCGGGTGCTCCGCCGGTCCTTCCCGTACGCGTAGTAGTCGAGACGGACCCGGCGATGCTCGGCCACGGCGCCGCGCAGCGCCTCCAGCACGTCCGGCCGGGTGTCGCCCAGCGCCACCGACAGCGTCTCGCCCGGCTCCAGGCCGAGCACCCCGGCCAGCTTGGCCAAAGCCGACGCCAGTGGGCCCTCCCCGTCTCCGCCCGGCAGGCTCTGGGACGCCGCGCCGGCCGCCACGAGCGCCACGGCCTGCTCGGGCGTCAGGTGCAGCGGCCTGGCGAACACGTCGGCGAACCGCAGCCACACCCGGTCGCCCTCGATCGTGACCTCGATCAGCGTGTCGGGTGTGTACGGCGGCACCCCGACCAGCGTGAGGATGGTCAGGTCCTCCTCCAGCTTGCGCCGGCTCACCCCGAAGCGCTCGCACACCTCGGCCAGCGTCGGGCCGTCCCGAGCCGCGATCCACGGGATGACGGCCAGCAGTCGCGCCACCCGGTCCGGGGCGGTGGTGCGCGCGGGTGTCGCCGTCATGCCGCCTGGGCCTCCAGCCAGCGCACGACCTCGGCCCGCAGGTCATCGGGGCCCAGCACCTCGGCGTGGTCGAGGAACGTCAGCACGAACGAGCGGAAGTTCTCCCTGCTGGTGACCGCCATCCGCACGACGACCGAGCCGTCCGGCCGCTCCTCCTCCACCGCCCCGCTGCCCAGGTGGTGGACGATCCACGGTGCCTGCGGCGCGTCGACGAGCACCCGGGCCTCGATCGGTTCGCCGCCGCCCAGCTGCCACGGCTCCAGCCGGGCGCCGGGGTCGCCGGTGGCCGGCGGCCGCTCGAAGCGGGGCCCGTCCAGCGTCTCGGTGCCGCTCTCCAGCCGGTCGAGCCGGAACAGCCGCTCCCCCGCCCGGGAGTGGTCGTAGCCGCTCAGGTACCAGCGGCCCCGCCGGAAGTCGAGCCGGTACGGGTCGACCGTGCGGACCTCGTCCTTGTACGTGAACCGGACCGGGACCGTGGCCGCGATCGCCCCGAACAGCGGGCCCACGTTGCCGCCCGGCAGCGAGCCCACCTCCAGCCCGGGGTCGTCGGCCTCCCCCACCAGGCCGCCCAGCTTGAGCAGGCCCTCGCGGGCCGACAGGCCGTCGAGGCGGACCACCGACGCCGCCATGCGCAGCGCGGCCAGCTCGTCGGGCGTGAGGCCGGGGTCCCGCAGGTAGTAGCGGTCCTTGGGGATGCGGTAGCCCTCGACCGCCGGGATCACGCCCGGGACCTCGGCCACTTCCAGCGGGACGCCCATCGCCCGCAGGTCGTCCTTGTCGCGCTCGAACGCCCGCCGGAACGACTCCAGCTCGTCGGGGTACGCGCCGAGCCGCTCGCGGATCTCCTGGGCCGACAGCGGCCGGGGCGTCTCGAGCAGCAGCGCGGTCAGGTTGAGGAGGCGTTCCAACTTGGCCGCGGACACAGCCCAAAGTTACTGGTCGGCGCCCGCCGCCTGGCGCAGGGTGGCCGCCGCCCAGGCGCCCGCCGACGACGCCGCCGCGAAGAACGCCGGGTCCTCCGCCGGGCCCCGGCCCATGGTCGTGACGGCCAGGCCGAAGGCGTCGAGCACCGCCGCCGGGTCGGGGCCCTCCACCGCCCTGGCGCCCACGACCTCGGCCACCAGCCCCGGTGGCAGCGGCACCGCCGGGCTCACCGCGGCCAGGCCGAGGATGGTGCGCACGTGGTGGCTGACGCCCCGGTGCCGGGGGCGGGGGTCCGCGCTCGACGCCCGAGCGCACAGCGCCACCTGCGCCCCGAGCGCGGCGGCCGCGTCGAGGACCGCGGCGACCTCCACCGCGGTGGTGCCGAGCGCCGAGGCCGTGCCGACCACGCCCGGCCCCATGCCAGCCACCACCAGGTCGGCGCCGGCCACGTGGTGGGCGAGCGCCAGGGCGGAGGGGACGCCCACCGCCTCCAGGTCGCCGCCGAACGCGTGGCCCGCGGTGACGGTGACGTCGAGGACGCTCTGCTCCCGCAGGGCGTGGACGAGGTCGGACAGGGCGATCGGCAGCGCGGCTCCGTCGGTCATCACGTACGCGATCCGGGCGTCCGGGCGCAGCCGGCGGACCACCGCGGCCACCACCGCCACCTGGCTGTGGAGCGAGCACGCCACCACCGGCACGCCCGGCAGCGAGGCCGGCAGGTCCGGGTGGTCCTCCTCGGCTGCTCCGGCGTCGTGCTGGAGGCTGGTGTAGCGGAGCTTCATGATGTGGCCCGGCCCCGGCCGCGACCAGGCCTCGCGGGCCAGGTTCCAGTGGACGACGTGCCAGCCGCCGGTGCCGAGCCCGAGCTCGACCGCGGTCGTGTTGAGGACCACCCGATCCCCCACCGCCACCGGCCCTGTCAGCTCGACCAGGGCGTAGGCCCGCCCGGCGTCGGTCGCGACGCGGGCCAGGCCGGGCCGCTCGGACAGCACCTCGGTGACGGTGGCGGTCACGAAGCTCGGCATCGGTGCCTCGCGGCTCAGAGGCTGGCGATGAGCCGCTCGACCCGCTCGTCGCGGGACTTGAACGGGTCCTTGCACAGGACCGTGCGCTGGGCCTGGTCGTTCAGCTTCAGGTGGACCCAGTCAACCGTGTAGTCGCGCTTGCGCTCCTTGGCGCGCCGGATGAACTCGCCCCGCAGCCGGGCCCGGGTGGTCTGCGGCGGCGTCTCCACCGCCTCGTCGATGGCCGCGTCCGTCGTGATCCGCTCGACCATGTCCCGCTCCTGGAGCCGGTAGAACAGCCCCCGCTCGCGGTTGACGTCGTGGTACTGGAGGTCGATGAGCGCCACCCGGGGGTGGCTGAGCGGCAGGTCGTGCTTGGCGCAGTACGCCTCGATCAGCTTGTGCTTGATCACCCAGTCGCACTCGCGGTCGAGCTTGAACGGGTCGGACTCCAGCCCGTTGAGGCAGTACTCCCACATGGACAGCGCCTTGTCCTCCAGCGGGGAGAGGCCCTTGGTCTCGGCGTAGCGCTTGGCCCGCTCGAGGTACTCGCCCTGGATGTCGAGCGCGGACGCCTCCCGGCCGTTGGCCAGGCGCACTGTGCGCTTGCCGGTGAGGTCGTGGCTGATCTCGCGGATGGCCCGGATCGGGTTCTCCAGCGTCATGTCCCGCAGCACGAACGACGGGTCCTCCAGCATCCGCAGCAGGATCGAGGTGGCGCCGACCTTGAGGAACGTGGCGTACTCGCTCATGTTGGAGTCGCCCACGATGACGTGAAGGCGCCGGTACCGCTCGGCGTCGGCGTGGGGCTCGTCGCGGGTGTTGATGATCGGCCGGCTGCGGGTCGTGGCCGACGACACGCCCTCCCAGATGTGCTCGGCCCGCTGGGCGATGCAGTACATGGCGCCCCGAGCCGTCTGCAGGACCTTTCCGGCGCCCGCGTAGATCTGGCGGGACACGAAGAACGGGATCAGGACCTCGGCGTAGTGGCTGAAGTCGTCGCGCCGGGAGGTCAGGTAGTTCTCGTGGCACCCGTAGCTGTTGCCGGCCGAGTCGGTGTTGTTCTTGAACAGGTAGATGACCCCGCGGATGCCCTCCTCCCGGAGGCGGGCCTCGGCCGAGACCAGCAGCTGCTCGAGGATGCGCTCGCCGGCCTTGTCGTGGGTCACCAGGTCGAGGATCGAGTCGCACTCGGGGGTGGCGTACTCGGGGTGGCTGCCCACGTCGAGGTAGAGGCGGGCGCCGTTGGCGAGGAAGACGTTGCTGGAGCGACCCCAGGACACCACCCGCCGGAACAGGTAGCGGGCGACCTCGTCGGGGCTGAGACGCCGCTGGCCGCGCAGCGTGCAGGTGACGCCGTACTCGTTCTCGAGGCCGAAGATGCGACGCTCCACGCCCGCACGCTACCGCCGCGCTCCCCCTGCGAGGTCGAGGCTCGCGCGCAATCCCCGTGAGCAGGGGTGCGAGGACCGGCGGCACGCCGATCCGGGCCGCGGATAGCGTTGCGGGGGTGGCGATCGGGCCGATGGTGCCGCTCACGACGGCCGCCAACCCGCTGGCGGCCCGCATCCTCGCCGCCCACCTGGGCGCCGAGGGCATCGTCTGGGAGTTGCGCGGCAACGTCGACGGGCCCTATCCCATCGGGCCGGTCGAGGTGCTGGTGGCCGAGGAGGACCTCGCGGTCGCCCGCCAGGTCGTCGTCGAGCAGGAGCCCGAGCCGCTCGACGCCGTCGACGTCGAGCACGACGTCGACGGTGCGCTCGACCAGCAGGCGCCGCGGGCCCTGTGGGTCCTGCTGGCCGTCGTGCTGCTCACGGCGGCCGTCCTGCTCAGCCGCCTGCTGCTGGTGACCGCCCACTGAGGGCGATCGCCGCAGGGGGCCTCAGCCCTCGGGCTCCTCGGCGCCCGCCTCCGGCGTGGCTGCCTCGTCGGCCGGGGTCGGGGCGGGCGGCTCGGGCGTGGGGGTGACCTCGCCGCCGGCGAGGGCGGCCGTGACGTCGTCGTCGCTCAGGCGCCGGAACGCGCGGCGGCTGTTGCCCCGCGCCAGCACCGCGACCTCGAGATCGGACGCCGCCAGCTGGCGGTCGTCGCCGGCCAGGGCCCGGACCGCCACCCGCAGCGCCTCGTCGAGGGCCAGGGCCTCCCGGTAGGTCTGCTCCAGGCGCTCGGCGATGGCGTCGGCCTCGCCGCCCAGCACGGTGAACGTGTGCTCGTCGAATGCGGTGCCGTCGTAGAGGATGTGGAACAGCCGATCGCCCTCCGGAGCGTCACCGACCTCGGCCACGAGGATCTCGACCTCCATGGGCTTGATCTCGTGGGTGAACACGTCGCCCAGCATCTGGGCGTAGGCGTTGGCCAGGCTCTGGGCGTCGACGTCCTCGCGGCTGTAGGAGTAGCCCTTGAGGTCGGCGTGGCGGACCCCGGCGATGCGCAGGCGGTCGTACTCGTTGTAGCGACCCGCACCGGCGAAGGCGATGCGGTCGTAGATCTCGGACACCTTGCGCAGCGTCGGCGACGAGTTCTCCGCGCAGATGAGGATGCCGTCGGCGTACAGCAGGGCGGCGAGCGCCCGCCCGCGGGCGATGCCCTTGCGGGCATAGTCCGCCTTGTCCTTCATCAACTGCTCGGTCGGCACGTAGAACGGCATGCTCATGACCGCGCACCCCCGATCGTGGGCGAGGAGCCCATCGCCGTCGAGCTGCCGGGCGTGGAGAGCCGGTCGATCAGCGCGCGGAACAGCTCGGCGATCTCGTCGTCGGGCAGCCGGGCGAAGCCCTCGACCGTGATGGTGGCGATGACCGGGTAGATGCCCCGCACCAGGTCGGGGCCGCCCGTGGCGGAGTCCTCGTCGGCCGCCTGGAACAGGGCGTTGAGCACGAGCTCGACCGCCTCCGTGCGGGGCAGGTCGTGCCGGTAGCCCAGCTTGATGACAGTGCCGGCGTGCAGGCTGCCGGAGCCGGTGGCCGCGAAGTCGCTCTCCTCGTAGCGGCCACCGGTGACGTCGTACTCGAACAGCCGGCCCATGCCGCGGCGGACGTCGAACCCCGCGAACAGCGGCACCACCACGAAGCCCTGCAGGGCGGCCGGCAGGTGGCTGCGCACCATCTGGCCCAGCTGGTTGGCCTTGCCCTCCAGCGACAGCTCGGCGCCCTCGACCTTCTCGTAGTGCTCCAGCTGGAGCTGGAACAGCTTCACCATCTCGATGGCGGGCCCGGCGGCGCCGGCGATGGCCACGCCGGAGTGGCGGTCGGCCGGGAACACCTTCTCCATCGACCGGTGGGAGATCAGGTTGCCGGACGTGGCCCGGCGGTCGCCCGCCATCACGACGCCGTCGGCGAAGCGCACGGCCACGACGGTCGTACCGTGGGAGATGGCGGGCGTGGCGTCGGTCCCGTGGGACATGGTGGGCGTGGCGTCGGCGGGGAGCTCGCCCCAGCGGGGCGCGCCGCCGGCGCGCCGGAGCACGTCCAGGAACGACGGCCCGGGATCGTCGTCGGCTCTGTAGGTCGGCAGCGTCATCGCGACGGAGGCTATCGGGTGACTACGACGTCGCTGTCACACGCGGGGAACGGCAGCGGTGGCGTTCCCGCAGCCCCGAGGGTGCGGGAACGCGGTGCGAAGGCTACTCGCCGCCCTTCTGGACGTAGCTCTTCACGAAGTCCTCGGCATTGGACTCGAGCACCTCGTCGATCTCGTCCAGCAGGTCGTCGAGTTCGGCCTTGATCTTCTCGCCTTGCTCGGAGGATGCGGGCGTCTCCTCGACGACCTCTTCCTCGCGAGCGGGGGTGGACTTCTTCTTCAGCTCTCGCTCAGCCATGCCCCTGCACCTCGTGTCTGCTCACTCACTGGCCCAGCCGGTCCAACAACTCAGCGCTACTGCTGCTTTCCGCCATCAACCTACCCACATGCGCCTCGGTTCCACGTGTCGGGTCCATCATCGGCACCCGCCGCAGCGGGTCGCCGCCGATGTCGAAGACCATGGAATCCCAGTTGGCGGCGACGATCTGCGACGCCCAGCGCTGCAGGCACTTGCCCCGGAACCAGGCCCGGGTGTCGGTCGGCGGCTCGGTGACCGCCCGCTCGACCTCCGCGTCCGTCGTGAGGCGCTCCAGCCCCACCCGGGCGGCCAGGGACCGCTCGGGCCGCAGGTCGTGGTACTGGAGGTCCATGGCGGCGAGCCGGGCGTCGTCCCAGCGCAGGTCGTGCTTGGCCCGGTAGCCCTCGACGAGGCGGCGCTTGGCCACCCAGTCGATCTGGCCGGCCAGGGTGGACGGGTCGGTCTCCAGGGCCGTGAGCACGTCCTCCCAGCGCCGCAGTACCTCGGCCCCGATCTCGGGCGCCCCGATGCACTCCAGCCCGTGCTCCTCGGC
This sequence comes from Acidimicrobiales bacterium, assembly GCA_035649475.1. Classification (GTDB taxonomy): domain Bacteria; phylum Actinomycetota; class Acidimicrobiia; order Acidimicrobiales; family VFJN01; genus ZC4RG19. The sequence continues at coordinate 20,025 of DASRJM010000196.1, read as the reverse complement.
GTATTTCTTGGCCCGGTCGAGGTACTCCCACTGCATCTCCACCGCGGTCATGGTGGTGCCGTCCGCCAGATCGAGGGGCTGGCGCAGCGACAGGTCGTAGGACACCTTGCGCAGCGCGGCCACCGGCGCCGCGAGCGTCAGGTCCCGGGGCAGGAACTCGTCCTCGATCATGGCCAGGACCAGGGCGGTCGTGCCCACCTTGAGGAACATCGCCACCTCGGACAGGTTGGCGTCGCCCACGATGACGTGCAGGCGCCGGTAGCGCTGGGCGTCGGCGTGGGGCTCGTCGCGGGTGTTGACGATCGGCCGCTTGAGCGTCGTCTCCAGCCCGACCTCCTCCTCGAAGAAGTCGGCCCGCTGGGTGAGTTGGAAGGGCACGTCGTCGGAGCCCATGCCGGCCACCTCGGTGCCCACCTTGCCGGCGCCGGTGTACACCTGCCGGCTGACGAAGTGGGGCATCACGTGGGTGACGATGCGCCCGAAAGGCACCTGGCGGTCCATGAGGTAGTTCTCGTGGCAGCCGTAGGAGTTGCCCTTGCCGTCCGAGTTGTTCTTGTAGACGACGATCTCCTGGCCCTCGGGCAGGACCGGTCGGGCCGCCGCCATCGAGCGCTGGAGGATCAGCTCGGCCGCCTTGTCGAACACCACGATCGAGCGGGGGTCGGCGCACTCGGGTGTCGACAGCTCGGGGTGGGCGTGGTCGACGTAGTAGCGGGCGCCGTTGGTGAGCACCGCGTTGACCAGGTGGGTCTCGACCTCGGGGGCCAGGGTGCCCTCGGCGGTGAAGCCCCGGGCGTCGATGTCGGGATGCTCGTCCTCGAAGTCCCAGCCCACCTTGGGGGTGGTTCGCGGCCCCTCGCCGGCCCGGGCCAACTCGTGGACGTAGGCGTTGATGAGGACCGACGAGGCGGCGATGGGGTTCGACTCGCCGGCGCCGCGCACGATGATGCCGAACTCGGTCTCGACACCGATGATCTTGCGCAGGGCCACGTTGTGGACGTTACCCGCCGTACGCCCGCGCGCCAGCGCACGTTCCGAGAACTACCGACCACGTTGCGTGCGACAACCGCTACTGCGTTGTCAGGGTTCCCCGCAGGGCCGGGAGTCGACGTAGGTCAGCACGGTGGCGTCGCCGCGCAGCTCGGCCCGGATGCAGCGCACCTGCCACGCCCAGCCGGCCTGGGCGGCCACCACCACCTCGGTCCCCTCGCCGTCGGGCTGGGCCGACCCCACCACCCGGCCGGACGAGCCGACGAGCGCCGACACCGCCACCGCCTCGATCTCGGTGGCGGTCGCCGGGTAGGCGGACAGCGTCTCGTCGTCGACGGTCGACAGCTCGCGGCGCAGCGCCCGGCGCACGTCCTGCGCGGCGTCGTCGGCCGCGCCGGCCATTGCGATGTTGGCGGCGGCCGCGGCCAGCAGCAGCGAGCCGGCGACGAGGCAGATGACGACGAGGCGGCCCTCCCGGGTCTCGGTCAGGCCGGTCGCGCGCACACGCCGTGGGGCTACAGGTACTGGCCGGTGGCGACCCGCTCGATGGCCCGTCCCCCGGTGGCGCTGCCGCCGTCGTCGCGGTTGACGATGGTGCGGACGTAGACGATCCGCTCGCCCTTCTTGCCGGAGATCTTGGCCCAGTCGTCGGGGTTCGTCGTGTTGGGCAGGTCCTCGTGCTCCTTGTACTCCTGGTGGATCGACTCGACCAGGTCGGCGAGGTTGATGCCCTTGGGCCCGTCGGCCAGGTGGCGCTTGATGGCGAGCTTCTTGGCGCGGCGCACGATGTTCTCGATCATGGCCCCGGAGGCGAAGTCCTTGAAGTACATCGTCTCCTTGTCACCGTTCTGGTAGGTGACCTCCAGGAACTCGTTCTGGCGGTCCGTGCGGTACATCTCGTCGACGGTCCGCTCGATCATCCCCTGGACGCACTTGGCGGCGTCGCCCCCACCGATGTCCCGCACGGAGTCCGCGGCAAGCGGCAGGTCGGCGGTGAGGTAGCGGGCGAAGATCTGGGCGGCGGCGGTCTCGTTGGGCCGCTCGATCTTGATCTTCACGTCGAGGCGGCCGGGCCGGAGGATGGCCGGGTCGATCAGGTCCTCGCGGTTGGAGGCGCCGATCACGATGACGTTGCGCAGCGACTCGACGCCGTCGATCTCGGCCAGCAGCTGCGGCACGATCGTCGACTCGACGTCGGAGCTGATGCCGGTGCCGCGGGTGCGGAACATCGAGTCCATCTCGTCGAAGAACACGATGACCGGCCAGCCCTCCTCCGACTTCTCCCGCGCCCGCTGGAAGACGAGGCGGATCTGGCGCTCCGTCTCGCCCACGTACTTGTTGAGCAGCTCCGGGCCCTTGATGTTGAGGAAGTAGCTCTTGGCGTTGGCGTCGACCGAGCGGGCCCCCACCTTCTTGGCCAGGCTGTTGGCCACGGCCTTGGCGATGAGGGTCTTACCGCAGCCGGGCGGGCCGTAGAGCAGGATGCCCTTGGGCGCCGGCAGCTTGTGCTCGGCGAACAGCTCCTGGTGGAGGAACGGCAGCTCGACCGCGTCGGCGATCTGCTCGATCTGCTCGTCGAGGCCGCCGATGTCCGCGTAGCTGATGTCGGGGACCTCTTCGAGGACCAGCTCCTCGACCTCGGGCCGGGGCAGCTTCTCCAGCAGGAGGCCGGAGCGGGCGTCCATGAGCACCGAGTCCCCGGACCGCACGGTCTCGCCCACCAGCAGGTCGGACAGCTCGGCCACCCGCTCCTCGTCGGCGCGGCCGAGGATGATGGCCCGGCGGCCGTCCTCGAGCAGCTCCTTGACGGTCACGACCTCGCCGTTGGTCTCGGGCGTGCGGGCCATCACGACGTTGAGCGACTCGTTGAGGACGACCTCGCCGCCCCGGGTCAGCTCGTCGGCGTCGAGGGCGGGGTGGACGGCCACGCGCATCTTGCGGCCGCCCGAGTAGACGTCGACCGTGCCGTCGTCGTTCTGGGAGAGCAGCGTGCCGTAGGCAGAGGGCGGCTGGGTGAGCTTGTCGACCTCCTCGCGCAGCGCGCTGATGTGGTCGCGCGCCTCGCGGAGGGTGTAGGTCAGCTTCTCGTTCTGGGCGACCGCCTGGGCGAGCTGGCCCTTGGTCTCCAGCAACCGCTCCTCCAGCGTGCGGACGCGCTTGGGCGCGTCCTGGAGGCGACGTCGCAGGGCCAAGACCTCTTCTTCGAGTGCGCGCACCTGGTCGATGTACGCCGCCTGCTCGGGGTCAGGATTCCTCTCACGACCTTCGCTGTGCTCGGAGACCGCAACCACCTCCTCGGCCAGGGCCCGCTGCGGACCCTACACCGGTGGGTTCGCGACTCCGACCCCCTAAACACGCCCGTAACCGGAGTTTCTTCGCGGATTGCCGCGTTTATCCCCGTGGGTGGCTAGTGTGACGGGGTACCCCTCCGCTACGCGAGCCAGGAGCGAGACACGTTATGAAGGTCTGGATCGACCAGGATCTCTGCACGGGCGACGGCCTGTGCGAAGAGATCGCCCCTGACGTGTTCACCCTGCTTGACGACGGCCTCGCCTACGTCAAGGAGGGCGACAAGATCTTCTCCGACCCCGGTGGCGCCGAAGGCCTCGCCAGCGTGCCGGCCGGCCAGGAGGAGGCCACCATCGAGGCCGCCGAGGAATGCCCGGGCGAGTGCATCTTCATCGAGGTCGAGTAAGGCCCTGACGCTGGGTCCGCTGGGTTCCGGCTGCCTCACACGAGGCAGCCGCCGGTGTCCCGTTCCCGGCTGAGGTCGCCGGCGAGCACGGCCTCGAGCTCCTCGACGGCGAGGGCGTAGGCCACCCCCGGCTTGTCCGGCGCCACCGCGAACGCGACGCCCACCACCTGCCCGCTCGAGTCGACCAGTGCGCTCCCGGAGTCGCCCGGCGCCAGCTCCGACGCCAGCACCAGCACCTCACGGCTGGTGCGGCTGCGGTCGTAGATGTCGGTGCCGGTGGCGGTGATCTGGTCGCTGACCCGGAACGGGCTGATCTCCAGCGGGCCGCCGCCGGGGTGCCCGAACACCCCGCCGGTGTCGCCGGTGCTGGCGGCCCGCACCGGCAGCGGGGTCCGGTCGCTGTCCTCGGTGCGCAGGACGGCCAGGTCCCGCTCGGGGTCGAACGCCACCACGTCGGCGTCGAGGGTGGAGCCGTCCGACAGCTCGACGTCGCTGTCGTCCTCCCCCGCCACCACATGGGCGTTGGTCACCACCAGGTCGTCGTCGACGAAGAAGCCGCTGCCCTCCTGGATGCGCCCGCACGCCTGACCCTGGATCTTCACCGTCGACAGGCTGACCCGCTCGGCCGTCTCCTCCGACAGCCCGCTGGCCCCGGGCGCCGTCCCGACGTCGGGTGCCGGCCGGAGGGCATCGAACACCTGGGGGAACGGGTCGTCGCCCATGATGCGGCGGAGCGCCTCCAGGGTGTCGGGCGGGTTGGGGAAGGTGTCGGCGACCTCCTGGGCGATGCGGGACGCGCGGGCCTGTTCGGCCGTCCAGCCCTGCACGTGGGCCAGGATCGGCAGCAGTATCCACAGCACCACCAGCACACCTGCCACGCCCACGAGGGCCCCCGCCACCTGGTCGGTCCGCCGCGCGGACCCGAGCGGCAGCTCGGCCCGCAGGTTGGAGCCCAGCAGGAGGCCGAGCGCCTGGCCGATGAGCGCCATGCCGACGATCGTCGCCACCGCCACGATGGTCTTGGTGGCGTCGCTGGTGTCCTGGATGCGGGGCAGCAGCTGCGGCAGCACCACGGCGCCGGCGACGACGCCGACGGCCAGGCCCAGCCACGACGACGCCCGGGCCAGGAACCCCAGCCGGTAGCCGCCCAGGGCCGCGCTGACGGCGAGCAGGATCAGCGCGATGTCGAACAGGTTCATTGCGTGCGGACTCCCGGCTCCCTGGCTCCGGCCGCTCAGCTCAGGAGCCGCGCGCTGGTCAGGAAGCCGGTGTGGGCCACCATCCGATGGTCGGGCCGCACCGACTGTCCCTCGATGTGCCAGCCGCGGTTGAGCACCTCGATCGTGTCGACCATACCGAAGCCCTGGCCCGACAGCTCGTCGCGGAGCTGGACCGCCTGCGTGATCTGCGGGGTGTAGGCCACGAGCACGCCACCCCGGTGCATGGCCCGGGCCGCGTGCTTGACCGCCCGCCACGGCTCGGGCAGGTCGAGGACGACCCGGTCCAGGTCGGTTTCGTCGATGCCCTCGTACACGTCACGGACCTCGACGGAGAAGCGCGCCAGCGCGTCGCCGCCGAGGAACGTGGCCACGTTCTTCGTGGCCCGGTTGGCGAAGTCCTCGCGCAGCTCGTAGCCCCGCACGACCGCGCCGGCCCGGACCAGCGTCATCGACAGAGCCCCCGAGCCGACGCCGGACTCGAGCACCCGGGCGCCCGGGAAGATGTCGGCCAGCATCAGGATCGGGCCCAGGTCCTTGGGATAGATGACCTGGGCGCCCCTCGGCATCTTGAGCACGAAGTCGGCCAGCGTCGGGCGGATGGCCAGCATGGCCGCCCCCCGGGTCGAGCGGAACGAGCTGCCCTCGGTCGCGCCGAGGAGGTCGTCGTGGGACAGCACGCCGGCGTGGGTGTGGAACTCGCCGCCCGGCTCGAGGGTCACCAGGTAGCGACGCTTCTTCACGTCGATCAGCAGCACCTGGTCGCCGGCGGCGAACGGGCGGGTCACCGGCGCCGCCTCCGCCCGGGCCGGACCAGGTCCACCGGGACCGGCTCGTGGCCCCCGACCCGCTCCACCAGCCGGCAGAAGGCGCACACCTCGCCGGTGGTCGGGGCGCCGCACCGGGCGCAGGGGGCCAGGCCCTCCTGGGCCTCGGTGGCCTCGGGTCGGAAGTGCCCGGCCGCCTTGGACAGGAACTCGAAGTAGAAGGCGTGCTTGGTCCCCGGGGACCCCGCCTCGATCGAGTTCAGGGCCTCCTTGTAGCGGAGGTGGCGGTTGCCCGCCGCCATCGGGCACTCCTCGACGATGTAGTCGATGCCCCGCAGCACGCAGTAGGCCGCGGTCTCCCGCTCGGACAGGCGGACCAGCGGCTTGACCTTGCGCGGGAACCCGGGCCGGGCCTCCAGCACCGGCTGCTGGCGGCCCAGGTACTCGGTCTGCCAGTGCAGGACGTTGCCCAGCAGCACCGCGGCCTCGTCGTCCAGGTTGTGGCCCGTGGCCACCACGTCGTAGCCACCGTCGAGGGCGGCCGCGTCGATCAGGTGGCGCTTGGACATGCCGCAGGACGAGCACGGCACCCGGCGGGTCACCGTGGCGGCGGTGGGAATGTCGTAGCCGTAGTCCTCCCGCAGGTCGATGCGGCACAGCTTCAGCCCCCGCTCCCCGGCGAAGGCCACGGCGGCGTCGGTGCTGGCCGCGCTGTAGTCGCCGATCCCGAGGCCGATCGTCATGCCCTCGGCGTCGTAGCCCAGCTCCACGAGCAGGTCCCACAGCGCCAGGCTGTCCTTGCCGCCGGAGACGGCGACGAGCACCCGCTCCCCCGGGGCGATCATGGCGTGGTCGGTGATCGCCTTCGTGACCTGGTCACGGCAGAAGCGCAGGAAGTGGTCGGGGCAGAAGTTGGCGTTGTGGCGGCGCAGGTCGATCACCGCGGGGCCCTTGCACACGGTGCACTTCACGCCGCGCCCCCGGAGATGACGGGCCGGATCTCCACGACGTCGTCGTCGGCCAGCACGGCGTCGCCCGGCACGAGCGTGTCGCCCCGAACCACCAGCACCGACTCGCGGTTGAGCTCGAGCCGCACCAGCAGGGCGGTCACGGACACGGGCCCGTCGACGTCGAGCTCGCGGCGGGGGTTGCGGAGGAGGACACGCATGGCGCGACCATTCTCGCGTGCCGGCCCCCCGGTGCCGCACTCCGGGTCGCGGCGGCTATGACCCGAGCGCTGCCCGCACCAGGTCGCGCCGCTCGCCGCCGGCGACCGCCTGCGGGCCGTCGAGCGACACCCCGTGCTTCCGGCTACCTCGGGACCGGGGTGCGCCGCCGGCTGCGCACCGTCCTCCCCTGGTAGGTCTCGGGCTTGTGGAAGATGCGGACCGTCTCGCCCTCCCGCAGCTCGCCCCGGTAGACGATGTCCGGCTCGCTGCCGATGAACTTGCGGAGCTGGCGCAGCCCGATCACGACCACCAGGACGTAGAGCCAGCGCTTCGAGTCGCCGTAGAAGCCCTTGCGCAGGCCGCGGGCCTGGAGCAGGTGCAGCGCCCGGTCGGTGCGGCTGCGGTCCCGGAACTTGGCCACGGCTCAGACCCGGCGGATCTCGACGACCGTGCTGCGGTGCCGCCCCTTGCGCCGGCCCAGCAGGAACGCGAGGAGCAGGAGCACCACGAGGGCGATGACCCCCGCGGTGATGGCGGTCGAGCGAGCCGACTCGACCTGCTCGCGGGCCTCGCCCTCGAGCTCGCGGAACTTGTCCTCGAGGTCGTCGCGGGTGATGCGGTCGGAGGACATGGCGAACCCCTACTTCTTGGAGATGCGGCTGACGGCCAGCAAGACCAGCAGGAGCGCCACCGCCACGACGATCGCGTACGGCGCCCACGACCAGCTGCCGGTGAAGGTGGAGCCCGTCTGGGTCTGCAGCGCCCGCAGCCCCGCCAGCATGAGCATGACGACCCCGAGCGCTCCCAGCAGCGCACCCGCCAGCCCGAAGCCCAGGTAGCGGCCGACGTCCTTCAGCGGGTCGACCGTCTCCTGGCGGGCGTAGTCCTTGGTCAGCGCCCACAGCTCGTTGGCTGTCTCAGGTAGGGACTTCGGCTCTCGATCGGGCACCGGCGCCTGCGCTCCTTCTGGCGGACGGCCACGGTTTACCACGTGACGCCGCCCCGCCCGTCGATGCGTTCGACCGGGGCATCAGCCGGCCGCGAGGCGGGCCTCGAGCAGCTCCACGCTCCCCCGCAGCAGCTCGACGAGCAGGGCGGTGCGGGCTGCGACCGACGGCGCGGACAGGAGCACCTGGCGGTCCGCGGGACCCAGCGGTGCCACCGCCACGGCCTGGAACCCGGCGAGGGCGGGGTCGTCGGCCAGCTCCAGGTCCACGGGCGGCGCCGCCTCGCCCAGCTCGGCCGCCAGCGCAGCGCTGCGCCGCAGCAACGCGGTGACCTCGCCGCCCGGCCCGAGCGCCTCGGCGGCCGCGGCCGCCTCGTCGGGGCCGTCGGGCTCGTCCGGCCACGCCCCGACCTCGGCCCGCGGGTACGGGTCGTCCTCGAGCCACCGGCTGACCCGGAGCCGGCGGGTCCCGACCGCGGCCACGGCGAAGCGGCCGTCGGGGAGCTCCTGGGTGCGGAGGATCTCGGCCACCGTGCCGACGTCGGTGCGCACGTCGCCCCCGCCGACCTCCGAGCCCCGGGCGATCAGGACCACGCCGAACAGCCCGTCGCCGGCCAGGCAGTCGCGGACCAGCGCCCGGTAGCGGGTCTCGAACACGTGCAGGGGCAGCAGCATCCCGGGCACGAGCACCGAGCCGAGGGGGAACATCGGCAGCACCGGCATCGCGCCAGGCTGGCACGCCGGTCGGAGCGGTGCCGGTGATCCCGGCCGTCAGTCCGCCGGCAGCGGCGCGAGGACGGCCACGTCGACGCCCTCGGGGTAGGTCAGGAGGATGTCGGCGAGGCCGCCCAGGCCCACCTCCTCGAACGTGACCGTGTCGGGGTCCGGCACGTTGGCGACGTAGGCGAACCTGACCGCCCCGCCGGGCACGGTCTGGACGTCGCCGGCCAGCGCGCTGACGTTGCGCAGGGTGCCGGTCTTGGCCCGCAGGCGCCCGGCGGCCGTGGTGCCGCCGAACCGGTCCTCCAGGGTCCCGGTCTGGCCGGCCACCGCCAGGCCCTCCCGGACGACCGGGCCGGTCTCCTCCCGGGACAGCGTGTCGACGAGGGTCCGGCAGGTGAGGGCGTCCTCGGTGGTCAGGCCGGTGCCGTCGACCACCCGCACGCCCTCCATCGGGACCCCGGCGTCGGTCAGCAGCTGCGTCAGGCCGGCCGCCCCGGCCGCGAAGCTGCCCTCGCCGGCGGTGGCGAGGCCGATCTCCTTCATCGCCGCCTCGGCCGTCTCGTTGTCGCTGTTGGCCAGCATCTCGCCCACGATCTGGCGCAGCGGGGGCGACGTGAGCGTGGCCACCGGCGCCGAGCCGTCGGGTGCGACGCCGGAGCGGGGGGCGCCGGCGACGGCGACCCCGTGGGCGGCCAGACGCTCGGTGAGGACCCGGGCGAAGTCGGCGGCCGTGTCGTCGGCCGGCACGGTGGAGGCGAGGCTGCGCTCGGTCGAGAACGCTCCGAACCCGTCGTTCACCATCAGCCCACCGATCGGCCCGACCTGGTCCTGGTCGATGAGCCGCGGGGCCAGCGAGGGCTGGTAGCGCTCGCCGTCGTAGCGGCCGCCGTCGCCGACCACGCCGCCGTCGATCCGGGTGACGCCTGCGGCCGCGATCGCCTGGGCCAAGGCGTCGACGTCATGGATGGCCTTGGGCCGGTCGCCCGGGCTCAGCAGCGGCCAGTCGGCCGTGGCCAGGGCCGCGTCACCGCCGCCCACCACGAACAGGTCGCCGGCCACCACGCCGCCCTGTGGCGGCTCGGCCGCCACGGCCTCGGTCTCGAACGTGGCGTCGGGGCCGAGGGCCAGCAGCAGGCCGGTGGCGGTCAGCAGCTTCTGGGTGGAGGCGCCGGTGACCGGCAGGACCGGGTTGTGGCCGTAGACCTCGCGGCCCTCGGACTCCACCACCAGGCACGAGCCGGCGGGCGAGGCGCCCAGCCACCCCTGGAGGCGGGTCGCCAGCCGGCGGTCGGCCACGGGGGCGGCGAGGATCTCCGGCGCCCGTCGGGCGGACAGCACCGGCGTCACGGGGGTGGCGTCCGCGCCGATCTCGGCCGTGTCGGGCTGGCGATCGAGCAGGAGCGCCCCGACCGCGGCCGCGACCGCCACGAGGCCGAGCGCCGCCGGCGCCAGCCATCCGGGCCGGCGCCGCCGCGGCCCGTCGCCGTCCCCGTCCCCGTCCTCGTCCCCGGCGGGCTCGCCGGCCGGCCCGCGGTGGGGCGGCGCCACCCCGCCCACCGCCCCGGGCCGGGGTGCCATGTGACGGGGGCGGTCGCGGGACTCGGTCACGTCAGCCCGCGCCTCGCCAGCCAGCGGGACCGGCGCCACAGGTGGTCGAGCGCCACGATCGCCCGGTTGGCGGACGGGTAGCACAGCCGCCCGGTCGCCCGGACGCCGGATGGCCCCGGGTTGTCCGGCGAGGTCACGGCCAGCTCGGTCGCCACCAGGACCGGCTTGCCGGTGGCCTCGCCGATCTCGGCGGCCGCCTCGGCGTAGCGGGCGTCCTGGCGCTCGTGGAAGGCGACGATGCGTTCCAGGCCGTGGTCGGGCCAGAACGGGCCCGCCCGCATGAGCTCGGCCTGGTTGGACTGGATCCCCATGCCGAGGAACAGCACCGCGTCGACGTCGGGGTGCTCGGCCGCCAGCCGCAGGATCTCCGGCACCGTGTCCCGCGTCTCGCCGCCGGCCATGTCGATCGGGTTGTTGCGGCTCCACCGGGGCGGTAGCAGCGCGTCCACCGCCTCCATGAGCTCGGGCGCCAGCGCGGCCAGGGCCAGGTCGGTGCCGGCGATGGCGTCGGCCGCGACCACGCCCCAACCGCCGACGCTGGTCACGACCACGACCCGGTTGCCCCGGGGCAGGGGCTGCGAGGCGAAGCTGGCCGCGACCTCGAAGCCCTGCTCGACCGTGGCCGCCCGCGAGACGCCCGCCTGGCGCATGGCGCCGTCGAAGACCCGGTCGTCGCTGGCCAGCGCCCCGGTGTGGCTGGCGGCGGCCCGCTGGCCGCCGGCGGTGGCGCCGCCCTTGACGACGACCACCGGGATCCGCTCGGCCACGGCCCGGAGCCGCTCGGCGAAGGCCCGGCCGTCGCCCACGCTCTCGACGTACGCCAGCGCGACGCTCGTCTCGGGATCATCGGCGAAGTACTCGAGGTAGTCCGGCACGCCCACGGCGGCGGCGTTGCCGGCCGACACCGCCCGGCTCACGCCCACGCCGGTGAGCTGGGCGTAGTTCTCGAACGAGCTGACGAAGTTGCCCGACTGGCTGGCGATGCCGATGTGGCCAGCGGGCGGGAACGGCGCCACGATCTGGGCGCACAGCCCGACGGGCGGCGACACCACGCCCTGGCCGTTGGGTCCGGCCAGCAGGACGCCGAGCTCGTCCGCCAGCGCCACGAGCTCGTCCTGGGCGGCCAGGCCCTCCTCCCCCGCCTCGCCGTAGCCGGCCGAGGCGATGAACGCAGCCGTGATGCCTTTCTTGGCGCAGGCGCGCAGCAGATCGGGGTTGGCGGCCGCCGGGGTGCACACGAAGACCAGGTCGATCTCGCCGTCGGGCAGTTCGGCCACGTCGGACACGGTCCGGACGCCGAGTACCTCGGCTCCGTCGCGGTTGGTGGCGAAGACCTTGCCGCGGTAGCCGCAGGCCAGGATGTTGTGGAGGCTCACGAACCCGAACTTGCCCGGGTGGGTCGAGGCGCCGGCCACCAGCACGCCACGGGGCTCGAACAGCGCCCGGAACCGCTCGGTGCCGCGGTCGGCGGCCATCAGCGGACCTCCACGAGGGCGTCGACGGCGACCGGGCGGCCGTCCACCACGAGCAGCGGGTTCAGGTCGGCCGAGGCGACGTCGGCCCGGGCTGCACCCGCCTCCGACAGGCCGAGCAGCACGCCGGTCAGCGCCGCACGGTCGACGGCCGGTTCGCCCCGGAGCGGCCCGAGCAGGGCCTGGAGGGCGAGGTCGTCGATCATCTCCTCGGCGTCGGTGCGGTCGATCGGCACGAGCCGGAAGGACACGTCGGCCACCGCCTCCGCCAGGATCCCGCCGACGCCCAGCATGACCGTCATGCCGAACTGGGGATCGTCGTGCAGCCCGGCGATCAGCTCCCGGGTGGCCCGCAGCATCGGCGCCACCAGCAGGTGGACCTCGCCGTCCTCGGGCGCGGCCGCGGCCAACAGGTCGCCCGCCGCGTCCCGCACCTGCTGCGGCGACCCGAGGCCGAGCCGCACCAGCCCCCGCTCGGTCTTGTGGGCGATCCCGTCGCCACCGAGCTTGACCACGACCGGGTAGCCGAGCGCGTCCGCGGCGCCGATGGCGGCCTCGGCCGTCGCGACCCGGTGCTCCGGAGGGAAGGGCACGCCGAAGGCGCCGAGCAGCTCCTTGGAAGCTGCCTCCGAGAGGGTGGGCATGGCCGGCCAGGCTACGGCTCGAGCGCGGCGCGGAAGAATTCCCGGACCGCCTGAATGCGGGCCTCGATGGCGTCCTCGGCCATCGGGTCGCGGCCGAGCAGGCCGTGGAGGAAGTGGACGTCGCTGAAGTAGTTCAGGACCGCCCCGTAGCCGCTGATGATGAGCTGCTCGGGGTCGTGCTTGCGCAGCCGGCCCTCGCCCATCTCCCGCTCGAAGTGGTTGACCGCCCGCTGGAAGTACGGTCGCAGCGCCTCGCCCAGGTCGAAGCTCAGGTGGCTACCCGCGGCGAGGGACTCGTGGCGCACCAGCCGCACGAAGTCGGGGTTCTCGGCGAACCACCGGACCGCGACGGTCAGCACCCGGTCGACCTGGGTCCATCCCTCCTCCTCGGAGTCCCGGGGCGCATCGTCGACGGCCTTGTTGATCCGCTGGCCCCAGTCGGCCAGCGCCCGCTCGAAGACCGCCTGGTAGACGGCCTCCTTGGACGAGAAGTGGTGGAGCACGCTGGACCGCCGGATGCCGACGCCGGCAGCGATGTCGTTGAGCGACGTGCCCTCGTACCCGTGGTCGGCGAAGCAGCGGCGCGCCTCGATCAGGATGGCCTCCCTCGTCGAGCCGGCCTCTCCTTCGTACGCCACGCCCCGAGGCTACCGGGACCCCGAGAAAGCCTTCAGGCATGTTTCGCACCGCTAGGTTCGGGGGCGATGGACATCGTCGCCGCGCTGTTCGTCGAGAACATCGACCTGCGCCCCGCCTTCGCCGGCGGGCCGACGTTGATCGATCTCGGCGGGGTGCACTTCTCGGCCGCGCCGCCGGATCCGCCGCCGGTGACCGTGGCGCCGCACCTGGTGGTACTGGTGCGGTGCCCGACGGACGAGGACGGTGCCGGGGTGCTGGAGGTCATCATCCGGCGGGACGGCGACCAGGTCGCCCGCAACGTGCAGCCCTTCCAGGTCGAGCCGGGCAAGTTCACGTACCGGCTCGTGCGGGCCGAGGTCGACTTCGCCGACTACGGCACGGTCGAGGCCCACTGCCGCATCGGCGACGGGCACGTGACGGTCGTGCCCTACACGCTCGTGCCCGGTCCCGGACCGGAGGGGTCGGGCTGAGGCCGATGCCCTACGCCGCCGCCCTGTCGCTGCATCCCGACGCCGCCGAGGCGACCGGCGAGGTGGTCGGGGCGGTGCTGGAGGGGCTGGGCGCCGAGCCCGACCTGGCGGTGCTGTTCTGCTCGGCGCAGCACGTCGACGCCGTGGCGGACGTCGCGGGCGCGGTGCGCCAGCTGTTGCGGCCGGGCGTGCTCGTCGGGGCGACCGCGGTGGCCGTGGTCGAGGGCGCCCGCGAGATCGAGGACGAGCCCGCCGTCGCGCTGTGGGCCGGCCGCCTGGCCGACCGCCCATTGCCGGTCCGCCTCGCCGCCGCCCGCACGCCGACCGGCGTGGCGCTGTCGGGGCTGTCGGCCTCGACCTTCCGGCCGGGCGACACGCTCCTCCTGCTGGCCGACCCGTTCACGCTGCCGGTGGACGCCATCGTCGAGGCGCTGGGCGGGCTGGACCCGCCGGTGCCCGTGGTGGGCGGGATGGCGTCGGCCGCCGTGGCGCCGGGCGGCAACCGCCTGGTCCTCGACGGCGAGGTGGTCGACGACGGCGGTGTCGGCGTCGTGCTGCCGGCCGAGGTCGCCACCACCGTCGTGGTGTCCCAGGGCTGCCGGCCGGTGGGCGACCCGATGATCGTGACCCGCGCCGAGGGCAACCTGCTGGTCGAGCTGGCCGGCAAGCCTGCGCTCGAACGGCTGGAGGAGCTCGTGGAGGCGGCCGGACCCGACGAGCGTCACCAGCTCGCGACCGGCCTGCACCTGGGCATCGCCGTCGACGAGTACCGCATGACGTTCGGGGCCGGCGACTTCGTCGTGCGCAACGTGGTGGGCGCCGACCGCAGCAGCGGGGCCCTCGCCGTCGCCGACCGGGTGGCGGTCGGGACCACCGTGCAGTTCCAGGTCCGCGACGCCGCGGCGGCCGACGAGGACCTGCGCGTGCTCATGGCCGGCAACAGCGGCGACGCCGCCCTGGTGTTCACGTGCAACGGCCGGGGTAGGCGACTGTTCGGTGACCCAGATCACGACGCCGCGGTGGTCCAGTCCGCCGTCCGCGGGCCGGTCGCGGGCATGTTCTGCGCCGGTGAGATCGGACCGGTCGGGGGCCGCAGCTTCCTGCACGGCTTCACCGCGGGAGTCGTGCTCTTCCACCACTAGGGTGACGAGGACATGACCGCTGACGACGACCTCTCCCTTCGCGCCATCAACGTCATCAGGGGCCTGGCGATGGATGCCCCCCAGGCCGCCAACAGCGGCCACCCGGGCACGGCCATGGCCCTCGCGCCGCTGGCCCACGTGCTGTGGACCCGCATCCTCCGCTACGACGCGGAGGCACCCCACTGGCCCGACCGCGACCGCTTCGTCCTGTCGGCCGGGCACGCCTCGATCCTGCTGTACTCCATGCTCCACATGACCGGCTACGGGCTCACCCGCGACGACCTGCGGGCGTTCCGACAGTGGGGCTCTCAGACCCCCGGCCACCCCGAGGTCCACCACACGACCGGCGTCGAGGTCACCACCGGCCCGCTCGGCCAGGGCTTCGCCAACGCCGTCGGCATGGGCATCGCCGAGCGCTGGCTCCGGGCCAACTTCGGCCCCGAGCTGTGCGACCACCACACCTACGTGATCTGCAGCGACGGCGACCTGATGGAGGGCGTCAGCCACGAGGCCGCGTCGCTGGCCGGGCACCTGCAGCTGGGCCGGCTGATCTACGTCTACGACGACAACCACATCACGATCGACGGCCGCACCGAGCTCACCTACACGGACGACGTGGCCGGCCGTTTCCGGGCCTACGGCTGGCACGTCGACGAGCTGGGCGAGGTCGCCAACGACACCGACGTGCTGGAGGCCGCGCTGCGGCGGGCGGCGTCGGACGAGGAGGCGCCGTCGCTGCTCGTCCTGCGCAGCCACATCGGCTGGCCCTCCCCCGAGTTCACCGACACGGCCGAGGCCCACGGCACCCCGCTCGGCGAGGACGAGGTCCGGAGGACCAAGGAGATCCTGGGCCTGCCCCCGGACGAGACGTTCTGGGTGCCCGACGACGTCCTGGAGCTGTACCGGGGGGCGGGTCGCCGGAGCCGCGAGGACCGCGAGGCCTGGGAGAAGCGCCTGGCCGGCTACGAGGGCGACCGCGAGGCCTACGAGGCCTGCATCAACCAGCGGGGCCTCCCCGGCTGGGAGGAGGCCCTGCCCACCTGGGAGCCGGGCGAGAAGCTCGCCACCCGCAAGGCCAGCGGCAAGGTGATCCAGGCGATCGCCGACAAGGTGCCGGGCCTGGTGGGGGGCGGTGCCGACCTCACCGGCAACACCGGCACCACGATCGAGGACCACGGCGTGCTCACCGCCGACAACCCGGGCGGGCGGCAGATCTACTTCGGCGTCCGCGAGCACGGCATGGGCGGCGCCATGAACGGCATGTCCGCCCACGGCGGCATCATCCCAGTCGGCGGCACGTTCTTCGTGTTCAGCGACTACATGAAGGCCGCGGTCCGCCTGGCGGCGATGTCCGAGTACAAGGAGGTCTTCGCCTTCACCCACGACTCGGTGGGGCTCGGCGAGGACGGCCCCACCCACCAGCCGATCGAGCACCTGGCCGCGCTCCGGGCGGTGCCCCAGCTGAGGCTGATCCGCCCGGCCGACGCCAACGAGACGTCGGTGGCGTGGCGCATCGCCCTGGACTCGGACGGCCCCACGGCCCTGGTGCTCAGCCGCCAGGACCTGCCGGTGCTCGAGGGCACCGCCGGCGCCCCCGTCGAGCGCGGCGCGTACGTCCTGGTCGACACCGACGGCGATCCCGACGTGGTCCTGATCGGCACCGGCAGCGAGGTGGCCGTATGCGTCGGCGCCGCCGGCCTGCTGGGCGAGGGCGGCCTCGTCGCCCGGGTGGTGTCGATGCCCTCGTGGGACCTGTTCGAGGCCCAGGGCGAGGACTACCAGCTGGAGGTCCTGCCGGCCGCCGTCCCCACGCTGGCGGTCGAGGCCGCCGCCGGCCTCGGCTGGGACCGCTGGGCCGACGACAGCGTCGCCCTCGACCGGTTCGGGGCCTCGGCCAAGGGCTCCGAGGCCCTGGCCAAGCTGGGCTACACGCCCGAGAACGTGGCCGAGCGGGCGCGCACCCTCGTCAACGACCTCCGGGAGGACGGGTGACCAAACTCCACGACCTGTACTACCAGCACGGCCAGAGCCCCTGGCTCGACAACCTCCGCCGGGGGTGGCTCACCGGCGGCGAGCTCGCCCACTGGGTCGAGCGCGGCGTGCGGGGCATCACGTCCAACCCCACCATCTTCCAGAAGGCGATGGCCGGGTCGGCCGAGTACGACGACCAGTTCCGCGACCTGGTCGACCACGACGCCTCGGTGTCCGACCTCTACTGGTCGATGGCGATCGCCGACATCGAGTCCGCGCTGCGCATCCTGCGGCCGGTGCACGACGAGAGCGGCGGCGTCGACGGGTTCGTGTCGCTCGAGGTGGCGCCCGAGCTGGCCCGGGACGCGGCCGGGACCGTGGCGTCCGCCCGCGAGCTGCACGACCGCATCGCCGAGCCCAACCTGTACGTGAAGGTGCCGGCCACCGCCGAGGGCGTGGAGGCGATCCGCACGCTGGTCGGCGAGGGCCGCAACATCAACGTGACCCTCATCTTCGGCCTCGACCGCTACGAGGAGGTCATGGAGGCCTACCTGTCCGGCCTGGAGGCCTGCGACGGCGACCTGGCCCGCGTGCACAGCGTGGCGTCGTTCTTCGTGAGCCGGGTCGACACCGAGGTCGACCAGCGGCTGGAGGCGATCGGCACGGCGGAGGCGCTGGCCCTGCGGGGCAAGGCGGCGGTGGCGCAGGCCCAGGCGGCGTACGGCCGGTTCCTGGCCCGGTTCAGCGGCCCGCGGTGGGAGGCGCTGGCCGCCCGCGGCGCGCACGTTCAGCGGCCGCTGTGGGCGTCGACCTCGACCAAGAACCCCGAGTACCCCGACACGCTCTACGTCGACAGCCTCATCGGCCCGGACACGGTCAACACGATGCCGGAGTCGACGCTCGAGGGGTTCGAGGACCACGGCACCCTGACCCGCACGGTGGACGCCGACCCCGCCGGGGCCGAGGCGACGCTGGCCGCCCTCGGGGACGTGGGCGTTGACATGGACGACGTGTCCCGCGTGCTGGAGGACCAGGGCGTGGCGTCGTTCGCCAAGAGCTTCGACGAGCTGCTGTCGTCGCTCGGCGCCAAGGCGGAGGACCTGCGCAGCGGGTCGCCGGGGAGCTAGACAGAGCGGCGAGGCGAACGACACGCGGGCCACGCCGGCGCCGCGGGAGGAAGCGTGTACGGCGAACTGGTGGTGGTCGACGACGTGCCGGGCGAGCTGGCCGAGCGCGTCATCGAGGCGTTCCACTCGCGCCCCCACGACGGCTTCTCGCTCACGGTGTCGGGCGGCGACCTGGCGCGGCGCTGCTACGAGCGCCTCGCCGACGACGCCGGCAACCAGATCGACTGGTGGAAGGTCGACGTGTACTGGGGCGACGAGCGTTGCGTCCCGCTCGACGACGGCAACTCCAACTACCGCCTGGTGCGCGAGTCGCTGCTGGAGCGGGTAGGGGCGGTCAACGCCAACTACCCGATGCGCTGCGAGGAGGGCGCCGACCCCTACCAGCTGCGCCTCGGCGAGCTGGGCCGGATCGACCTGATCCACCTGGGAATGGGCCCCGACGGCCACACCGCCTCGCTGTTCCCGGACTCGCCTGCGCTCGACGCCGACCCGGGGCGGCTCGTGGTCATGAACGAGGACCCGTCCGGCCGCAACAACTACCCCCGCATGACACTGACGTTCGCCGGCATCGCCCGCGCCCGCCTGGCGCTGGTGACCGTGGCCGGCGAGGAGAAGCGGCAGGCGATGGCGCGGGTCATCGCGGGCGACGCGGCCCTGCCGGCCAGCCGCATCCGGGCCGACCGCGTGCTGTGGATCGTCGACCCGGCCGCCGCGGGCGAGGCGGGCTGAGGGTCAGACCGTGACCGTCGTACGGGGGGCGCTGTGCCGGCTGGGCGTGACCCGGCCCCGGCGGACGGCGCTCCAGGAGGCGGCGGTGGGCGTGCAGCGCAGCGTCCGGCGCCGCCTGGTGTTCGCCAACGCTGCGGGTGCCCTGGCGGTGCTGACGTTCGTGCGGCTGGCCTCGGGCGACGACCTGGCGCCCCACATGCCCCTGTGGCTGCAGATCGTGGGGCCCCTGGTGCCGGTGCTGTTCCTGGTGGCGCCCGCCTACAAATGGGGGCACCGGGCATACACGCGCACGATCGGCTGGGCGATGGAGGGCCGGGAGCCGACCCGGGCCGAGCGGTTCGCCGTGCTCCGGGAGCCGTGGCGCCAGGCGCTGCGGCCGCTGTTGTTCTGGGTGATCGGGGCCGCCTGCTACGGGGCCGCGGCCGCCGTGTTCGGGGCGGGCGCGATCACCGTGGTCCGGGTGGTGGAGGGCACGATCATCGGCGGCGTCACGACCTGTGCGCTGGCCTACCTGATGATCGAGCGGTCGTTCCGACCCCTGTTCGCCGGGGTCCTGGGCGACATCCCCGAGCCCCGGCCCCGCACGCCGGGCATCCGGCTCCGCCTCCTGCTGACCTGGGCGGTCGGCTCGGGCGTCCCGCTGCTGGCCATCGCCGGGGTGGCGCTGATCGACGGCGACGAGATCCCGACCTACGCCCTTGCCGCCCTGGCCCTGGCCGGCCTGGCGGCGGGGTTCATCGCCACCGTGTCGTCGGCGCGGTCGGTGGCCGAGCCGCTCGACGGCGTGCGCCACGCCCTGTCGCGGGTCGCGGCCGGCGACCTCGACGTCGGCCTGGTGGTCGACGACGGGGGCGAGATCGGCGAGGTCCAGTCGGGGTTCAACCGGATGGTCGACGGCCTGCGGGAGCGGCGCCAGATCCGGGACCTGTTCGGTCGGCACGTGGGCCACCAGGTCGCCACCCAGGCGCTGGAGCGGGGCTCGGGCCTGCGGGGCGAGCAGGCCGACGCCAGCGTGGTGTTCGTCGACCTGGTGGGTTCGACGGCCATGGCCGAGGTGCTGCCCCCCGACGACGTGGTCAGCACCCTCAACGATTTCTTCGACGTGGTGGTGCGGGCGGTCGACGGCCAGGGCGGGTGGGTGAACAAGTTCGAGGGCGACGGGGCGCTGTGCATCTTCGGCGTGCCCGGGACCCAGCCGGACCACGCGGCCCGCGCGCTGCGGGCGGCCCGGTCGCTGTCGGACGCACTCGAGGAGCTCGCCGAGCGGCATCCGGGCCTGACCGCCGGCATCGGGGTGTCGTCGGGCCAGGTGGTGGCCGGCAACGTCGGCACCGAGGCCCGCTACGAGTACACGGTGATCGGCACGGCGGTGAACGAGGCGTCGCGGCTGACCGAGGTGGCCAAGGGCCGCGCGGTGAAGGTCCTGGCGTCGGCCGAGTCGGTGCGCCGGGCGTCGGGCGAGTCGGGCCTCTGGCACGACGTGGGCACGGTTGCGCTGCGTGGCCGGTCGACGCCGACGGCGATCTTCGAGCCAGTGGTCGAGGAGACCGTCAGCCCGTGAGCGGGCCCCATGTGTCGGCGGGATCCGACGATAAGGTGCCCGCGATGGAGCACGCCCACCTGCTCGACCTCCCGCCCGGCGAGCTGCTCTCTCGGGCCCGCCGGGTGCGCGACGCGGCGACCGGCAGCCGGGTGACCTACTCGCCCAAGGTGTTC